>PLIQ01000227.1 GCA_003140115.1 Actinomycetota bacterium
GCGGGAGCGGACCAGGCTGCGGCGCATGCAGCGCAGGCTGGCCCACGCGAAGCGGGGCTCCCACCGCCGCGGCCGGGTCAAGCACGCGATCGCCCGGCTGCGGGCCCGCGAGACGGACCGGCGTAAGGACTGGGCGGAGAAGACCAGCACCGGCATCGCGCGGCAGTTCGACGTGATCCGGGTCGAAGACCTCCAGATCACGAACATGACCCGGTCNNGGCACCCGGGAGAACCCGGGCCGGAACGTCCGGCAGAAGGCCGGGCTGAACCGGGGCATCCTGCGGTCGGGGTGGGGGCTGCTGGTGCGGCGGCTGGAGGAGAAGGCCCCGGGCCGGGTGGAGAAGGTCAGTCCCGCGTTCACGAGCCAGCGGTGCTCGGCGTGCGGGGAGGTGGACCGGGCTTCGCGTGAGNNCGGCCTGTGAACCGCGAACCTCAACTGCTGCTCCAATCGGCGTAGTGGCTGGAATCCCCCACCCCCTCAGGCGGGGGAGGATGTCAAGGGCGTCTCCTCAAGCGGTCAGGACCGTGCACGCGCTGATGCCCGGCGCGCCGTAAACGTGCGTGAAGCCGACCCGCGGCTGCCGGGCCACCTGGCGGGCGCCGGCCCGTCCCTGCAGCTGGAGCACGATGTCGATGACCTGCCGCAGCCCGGACGCGCCGACCGGCTCGCCGTTGGCCAGGCAGCCGCCGTCGGTGTTGACCGGCAGCCGGCCGGTCGGCGCCGTCTCGTTCAGGTCGATCAGCTCCTGCTGCGCGCCGTCCTCGCACAGGCCGGTCTCGGCCATGTGGTAGATCTCGGCGCCCGCATCGGTGTCCTGGAGCTGGGCCACCTGCACGTCCGCGGGGGACAGGCCCGAGGCCGCGAACACGGCCCGGGCCGCGTCGACGGACGGACTGTGCCCGGCCTCGGGCGGCAGCCACGGCGCGAAGACCTCGAACGAGCCGAACCGCCGGGTCCGCTTGGCCACCGCCGCCAGCCGGACGGGTCGCTCGCACAGGTCCGCGGCCCGGTCGCCGCGGGCCAGCACCACCGCGGCGGCCCCCTCGCTGGGGGAGCAGAGCATGTACTGGGTGAGCGGCGCGTTGATCACCCGGGCCCCCATGATCTCGTCCTCGCTGAGCGCGGTCCGCCGCCAGGCGCTCGGGTTGAGCTCGCCGCACCGGAACGCCTTGGCTGCCACCTGCGCCAGGAGCCGGTCCTTCAGCCCGTGGGTGTGCAGGTACCGGCGGTCCTTCATGGCGAAGAACTGCGTCGTGACCATCAGCCCGGTCTCGCCGTACCAGGCCGCATGGCCGTAGTCCGCCGGGCTGGCCGCGAAGGCGCCGCGGGCGTGCTTGTCGAACCCGACCACGAGCGCGAGATCGGTCTCGCCCGCCCGGATCGCGTTGGCCGCCGTGGCCAGCGCCACGCCTGCGGTGGCGCACCCGTTGCGCACGTTGACGAACGGCACGCCGGTCAGGCCGAGCACGCCGACCAGCGTGTCCGGCTTGCCCGAGACGTTGCTCCCGCCCACCGCGTAGCCGATGTCGGCCCAGTTGACTCCGGCGTCGGCCAGCGCCAGCCGGCTCGCCTGGGCGCCCATCGTCATGCCGGTCAGGTCGGGGGCGTGCCGGCCGAACGGATGCAGGCCGACGCCGACGATGGCCACCTCGGTGCTCATGTGCTTCCTCCCGACGGCTCGAATGCGTAGCTGACCACGGGGGAGCCGTCCGGCCCTGGCCACAGCGGCAGCAGCGTCAGCCGCATCGCCATGCCGATCTCGAACCCGGCCGGATCGCCGAGGAGCCGTGACTCGACGATCACGTCGCCGAGATCCACGTAACCGACGCCGTAGGGGGTGAAGCCGTCGTCCGGCGGGTGGTACGGGGCCTTGGGCTCGATGGCCTGCACGGTCCACGTCCACAGCGTCCCGCGGTCGGCGAGTTCCACCCGGGCCAGGTCGGTTCCGGTGCACTTCGCGCAGCCCGCCTGCGCCGGGAAGGTCACCGTGCCGCAGCTCGCGCAGGCCGAACCGGCCAGCCGGGGCGGGTCCAGCGAACTGAACAGGGCCGGGTCCACGGCGGTCGCGGTCATGACGACGTCTCCTTCGCGTCCCCGACGGAGCGCTGCCACCGCGGCGCCTCGCCGCCCTCGATAGCCCGCCGGCGCTGGCTGATGGCCCGCCGGCCGATCGCCCAGCGGTGCACCTCGGACGGCCCGTCGTAGATCCGGAACGGGCGCACCTCGCGCAGGTAGCGGGAGAGCAGGACGTCGCCGGAGACCCCGAGCGCTCCGCAGATCTGCACCGAGCGGTCGACCACCCGGTTGACCGCCTCGGCGACGAACGTCTTGGCGATGGAGGATTCGGTCCCGCCCCGGGCCCCGCTGTCCAGCACGGCGGCGGTGTGCCAGATGAGCGCGCGGCTGGCCGCCATGTCGATCTCGGAGTCGGCCACCAGCTGCTGGACCATGCCGAGGTCGCCGAGCAGGCCGCCGAAGGCCTTGCGGGTCGCGGCCCAGTCCAGCGCGATGCCGTGCGCCCGCCGGGCCAGGCCCAGCCACCGCATGCAGTGCGTCAGCCGAGCCGGGGCGAGCCTCACCTGGGCGTACTCGAAACCGCGGTCGATCTCGCCCAGCACGGACTCCGGCCCGACCAGGCAGCCGTCGAACACCACCTCGCTGTGACCGCCGAACAGGCCCTCGTCCAGGGTCTCGATGTCCCGGACGACGCGCAGCCCCGGATGGTCGGCCTCGACCAGGAACATCGTCGCGCCGCCGCGCTCACCCGGCGCCCCGCTGGTCCGCGCCATGCAGATCGCGAAGCCCGCGCCGTGCGCGCCGCTGATGAACCACTTCCGCCCGTCGATGCGCCACCCGTCGCCGGACTTCGTCGCGGTGGTCGACAGCATCGACGGGTCGGCCCCGGCCCCGGGCGCGGGCTCGGTCATCGCGAAGCAGGACCGCGTCTCGCCCGCCGCCAGCGGACGCAGGTACTGTTCTTTCTGCTCTTCGGTGGCCACCACCTCGAGCAGGTGCATGTTCCCCTCGTCGGGTGCCGCGCAGTTCAGCGCCAGCGGGCCGAGCAGCGAGTAGCCCGCCTCCTCGAACACCACCGACTGACCGCGCACGTCCAGCCCGCAGCCGCCCCACTCGACGGCCACGTGCGGCGCCAGCAAGCCGGCCGCCCCGGCTTGCTTCTGCAGCGAGCGCCGGAGCTCATCCGGCGCGGCGTGTATCGACCCGCCGGTCTCCTCCTCGACGGGGATGACCACGTCCCGGACGAACTCCCGGGTCCGCGCGGCCAGCTCCGCCACCTCGGGGGGCACGGTGATGTCCATCGGGTCCTCCTTAGGGCGCCGGGGCGTCGTCGTCGGACAGGCGGACCAGCATCTTGCCCACGTTGGCCCCGGCCAGCAGGCCGATGAACGCGTCGACGGCGTTCTCCAGGCCGTCCACCACCGTTTGCTTGGAGACCAGCTCCCCGGTGCGGAGCCAGTTCGCCACCTGCTTCTCGAACTCGGGGCGGAGATCTTCGTGATCGCGCACGATGAAACCCCGCAGGACCAGGCGTTTCAGCACGGCCTGGATCAGGTGCCCCACCCCGGGCGCGGACGATCCGTCCTCCATCGTGGAGATCATCCCGCACAGCGCGACCCGGCCGTGCACCTTGAGCGCGTACAGGGCGGCGACGAGATGGTCGCCACCCACGTTGTCGAAGTACAGGTCGATGCCGTCCGGCGCGGCCGCCGCCAGGCCGTCGGCCAGGCCGGCCCGGTAGTCGATCCCCTCGTCGAAGCCCAGCTCGTCGACCAGGATGCGGGANNGCGAACTGGCCCGCGGCGCTGCCCACCGCGCCGGCCGCCGCGGACACGAACACGACGTCGCCGGGGCGGATATCGCCCGCCCGGCGCAGCCCGGCGTAGGCGGTGAAACCGGTCTGGCCCATGACGCCGAGCCAGGCCGGCAGCGGGGCCAGTACCGGGTCGACGACGGTGGCCGCCGCGGCCTCGACCACGGCGTAATCGCGCCAGCCCAGACGGTGCCGCACGAAGTCCCCGGCCGCGAACCCGTCGGCCCGGCTGACGACGACCCGCCCGAGGGCCGAGCCGTCCAGCGGGCCGCCCACCGAGAAGTTGGTCGTGTAATGCTTCTCGGTCTGGTCCATCCGGCCGCGCATGGCCGGATCGACGCTCATGTACGCGTTGCGGACCAGCAGCTGGCCGGGGCCGGGCTCGTCGACCGGCCACTCTTCCACCCCGAAGTTGCCGGGCGTCGGGCGCCCGTCCGGGCGCGTGGCCAGGGTGACGATCCGCGTCGTCCGCGGGATGGGCTCGACCGCCACGGGCACCTCCTGCAACCGTCAATTCGGACCCTATACCGACGCTGGCCAGCCGGGAAGGAGTAACTGAATACAGATACTAGTTACCGGCCGGCCGGAACGCGCCGGTGACCGCCCAGTCCAGGCTCCGCTCCAGCACCGTGCGGAACTCGGCCACCGGCCAGCTGCCGAAGTCCCGGCGGCCGAGGTCGTCGACGCCGAGGTCCTGGACGTCGAACCGGCCGCGGCAGTGACCCAGCGTGAAGTAGCAGACGGTGCCCTGGCCGGAGCGCTTGAGGTACAGGACCGGGCGCGGCTCGTCGTCGCTGACGTGTCCCTCCTCGAAGCCGCGGCACTCGCCGCTGAACCGCGCGTGCAGCAGCACCTCGAGCGGCGGGTGCAGCTCGAGGACGTACAGCTCGTCGCGGACCTCGAACGGCGCCAGGCCGGCCACCAGCGGGTGCTCCGGCGCGGTGATGTGCACCGTGTACGGCGCGATCGGCGGGTGGGCCAGAAACTGCCCGCCCAGCACCTCCGCGAACCGGCCCAGCACCCGGGGGGTCCGGTACGCGCCGCCGGGCGCGGCCGGCGGGTCGATGGCCGAGTGCGTCCCGTGCAGCGCCAGCCAGCGGCCGCCCCGGTCCACGAACCCGGCCAGGGCGTCCTGCTCCGCCGGCGAGGGCCGCACGTCACAGGTGTAGCTCACCAACAGATCGGCCCGCTCCAGCGCAGTGACGCAGCCGTAATCCGAGAACACCTGGGTCCGCACCTGCTCCCGGTCGCCGAGCAGGCCGAGCAGCTGGTGCCGCGCGTAGTCGAAGTCGTGCCACCGGCCGCCGCAGACCAGGACCGCGTCCAGGCGGCCGCCCGGACCCGGCATGTCAGTACTGGACGCGGCTGATGACGCCGCCGTCCACGACCAGGTTCACCGCGGTGCAGAAGCTGGCCGCCGGGCTGGCCAGGAAGGTCACCGCGCGGGCCACCTCCTCCGGCTGGCCGAGGCGGCCGAGCGGGATGCTGGCCCGGATCGATTCGTACAACTCCGGCCGGCCCTCACGTACCTTGTCCCAGGCCCCGCCGGCGAAGAAAATCGGGCCGGGGGAGACGGTGTTGACCCGGATGCCCTTAGGGGCTAGCGAATGCCCGAGCGCGGACGCGTGCTCCAGCACCGCCGCCTTGAGCGCGGCGTAGGAGTTCGGCGCCGCCGGGAACGCGGTGTCGAACGCCGACGTGGTCCCGATCACCACGATCGCGGCCGCGTCGGACTGCTCGAGGTAGGGGACGGCCGCCTCGGCGATCCGGACGAACGGCAGCAGGTCCGCCTCGAGACTGATCCGCCACTGGTCGGGCCCCTTGACCGAGCCCGCCGACACGTTGGAGATCACGACGTCCAGCCCGGACAGTTCCTGCGCCGCGGTCTGCACGAACCCGGTCACGGCCTGCTCGTCGGACACGTCCACCGCCTGGACGTAGACCGTGCGGCCCGTCTCGCGCAGCTCCTTGGCCAGCGCCTCGAGCGGCTCGACGCCGCGGGCGCACAGGGCCAGATCGCACCCCTCGCGCGCGAGCTCGACCGCGATGGCCCGTCCGATGCCCCGGCTGGCGCCGGTGACGAGGGCCTTGCGCCCGGTCAACTGCAGGTCCATGGCTTGCTTCCTCTCCTGATCAAACTCTGCTGATCAAACCGCCGCGGGCGGCATTATCTGCGTGGGATATTCGGCCGCCCAGGCGCGAGCCGCCGCGGACGAGACCCACTCCAGGGCGTTGGCGACCAGGCGGCGGTAGGCCGGCTGGCCGAACGTGTCCGGCCCGTCTCCGGGCTGGAGGTAGACGACGGGGCTGCGCCCGGCGGACTTGGCCCAGCCGATCAGGTCGCTGGCCGGCGGGTGCGTCCAGGCCGGACCGGATCGCGGCGTGCCCAGCACCTCGTGGTAGGTCTCCCGGAACGGCCCGTCCGGAGCGTCCGCCCGCAGCAGCGGCACGACGTCCGACTCGAACACCGGGCAGCAGTACAGCTCGTCGTCCAGCTCGAAGTCACCCACCCCGGCGCACACCGGATGATCCGGGTCGGTCACCCGCGCGGCGTACCGCGCGTACCGGAATCCCGAATCAGGCCAGCTCCGCCCCCGTAGCTCGGCCGGCGCGTAGTGGTAGCGACCGCCGAGCACCTCGGCCCAGCCCGGCCAGGCGGGCCAGCCGGCCAGCGCGTGGTGCAAGAACACGAAGCCCAGGCCGGTGTCGAGCAGGTCCAGCAGCCGCCGGGCCACCCGCGGCGCGGGCGGGACCGGCCGCGGCGCGGTCCCGCGCCGCAGGGCCAGCCCCGGCAGGTCGTAGCAGAGGACGGCGTCGAACACGCCGCGGTGCTCCGGGCCGAGCCAGTCCTGGGCGGCTGGCTGGACCGCGTGCGCGAACACCCAGCCGCGTTCGGCGCACAGGCCCGCCAGCATGCCGGTGAACGCGTCCAGGTCGACCCGGTGACCTCCGGTCACGGCCAGGAAGCGCACGCTCAGCTGCTCCCGGCGTGGCGGGTCTCGGCGTGGCGGGCCTCGGCGTCGCGGCCCAGGCGGAAGAAGTGCGCTCCGGCCGCGGTGTACCCGCCGTCCACGTAGATCACCTGGCCGGTGACGTAGCGCGAGTCGTCGGAACAGAAGAACGCGACCACGTCGGCGACGTCGCCCGGGTCCCCGTACCGCCCGGCGGGCAGCGCCCGGCCACGCCGCAGCCGAGTGGCCTCGTCGCCGTAGTGGGACAGGGTGCCTTCGGTCGGGATGATGCCAGGTCCCACGGCGTTACAGCGGATCCCGAGCGGACCGAACTCCACCGCCGCCACCCGGGTCAGGGCCTCCAGCGCCGCCTTGGACGCCGGGTAGACCCCGGCCTGCGTCGGGGAGTACTTGGCGGTGATCGAGGAGACGTTGACGATCGTGCCGCCGCCGTCGCGCGCCATCACCGGGACCAGCCGCTGCATGAGCAGCAGCGGGCCGAGCACGTTGACCGCGAGGACGCGGCTGGCCTCGTCCATCGGGGTGCTGGCGAGCGGGGTGAACCGCCAGATCGCGGCGTTGTTGACCAGGGCGTCGCACCGCTCCAGCCGGGCGGCCAGGGCGTCCACGGCGCTCTCGTCGGTGACGTCGAGGGCGCACGCGGTGGCCCCGATCTCCTTGGCGGTCCGGGTGACCTCGGCCTCGTCGGTGTCCACCGCCCACACCGCGAAGCCGTCCGCGACGAGCCGCGCGGACATGGCCCGCCCGAGGCCCCGCGCCGCACCCGTCACGACCGCCGTGCGCATCGCACCCTCCGCCCTCGGGGGCCGCCAAACAGTTTCTAGAGGCAGTGTAGCGTTTCTCTGGCACGGCCAGTACGGTAAGGGGCATGAGCAGCCGCGTGGTCGATTTGGAGCAGTGATGACCGAGTCAGCCGAACAGGATCCGATGTCGGCTCTGCCGCCCGACGTCATCCACGACCTCCACCGGCGTATGGTCCGGATCCGGCTCTTCGAGGAGACGGCAGGCAAGCTGATGGAAGCGGGCCGGCTGCCCGGCTTCCTGCACCTGTACGTCGGGCAGGAGGCGGTCGCGGCCGGCGTGATGGCCACGCTGCGGGCCGACGACGTCATCACCTCGACCCACCGCGGCCACGGGCACGCGGTGGCCAAGGGCGCGGATCTGCGTTACATGTACGCCGAGCTGTTCGGCAAGCAGACCGGCTACTGCAAGGGCCGCGGCGGCAGCATGCACATCAACGACCTGAGCATCGGCATGCTCGGCGCGAACGGCATCGTGGGCGGCGGCATCCCGCACGCCGTCGGCGCGGCGCTCGCGTCCGTCTACCGGGGCCAGGACTCGGTAGCGGTCCCGTTCTTCGGCGACGGCGCCACGAACATCGGGGTCTTCCACGAATCCGCCAACCTGGCCGCCGTGATGCACCTGCCGGTGGTGTTCGTCTGCGAGAACAACGGGTACGCCGAGTTCACCCCGCAGGACCGGCACATGCTGATCAAGGACGTCGCCGACCGGGCCGCCGCCTACGGCATGCCGTCCGACATCGTGGACGGGATGGACGTCATCGCCGTCTACCTCGCCGCCCAGCGGCTGGTGGCGCGGGCCCGGGCCGGCGAGGGCCCGTCGATGCTGGAGGCCAAGACCTACCGGTTCTACGACCACCAGGGCGTCAAGGGCCTGCGCATCCCCTACCGCACCCAGGAGGAGATCGACAGCTGGAAACAGCGGGACGCGATCACCGCCCTGGAGCAGCGCATGATCAGCGCCGGGCTGGCTACTGCGCAGGACTGCGAGAAGG
The DNA here is from genome assembly GCA_003140115.1 of Actinomycetota bacterium. The sequence continues at coordinate 8,598 of PLIQ01000227.1, forward strand.
TCTGGTCCGATACCGGCGAGGAGATCGCCGCCGCGATCCAGTTCGCCGAGGACAGCCCCGATCCCGACCCGGCGCACCTGCTCGACAACGTCTATACGGTGTGAGGACCCCAGTGCGCGAGATCACCTACGTCAAGGCCTTCACCGAGTCACTCATGCAGCTGATGGCCGAGGACGAAGACATCCTGGTCATCGGCGAGGACGTGGCTCAGTACGGCGGCGTGTTCCACGCCTTCGACGGGCTATGGAAGACCTACGGCGACCGCCGGGTCATCGACACCCCGATCTCGGAGATGGGCTTCATCGGGATGGGCGTCGGGGCGGCCGCGCGCGGCCTGCGGCCGGTCTGCGACCTGATGTTCTTCGACTTCATCGGCGTCGCGCTCGACCAGCTGTACAACCAGGCGGCCAAGCTGAAGTTCATGTTCGGCGGCGACGTCTCGGTCCCGCTCACGCTGACCACGGCCGGCGGAGGCGGCCTGTCGGCGGGCCCCCAGCACAGCCAGAGCCTGGAGGCGTGGCTGGCCCACGTGCCGGGCCTGAAGGTCGCGCTGCCCTCCTCACCGTACGACGTGAAGGGCCTGATGGTGGCGGCCGTCCGCGACGACAACCCGACGGTGGTCGTGCTGAACAAGCGGATGCTAGGCAGCAAGGGCCCGGTGCCCGAGGAGATCTACGAGATACCGCTGGGCCAGGCCGCCACGGTCCGCCCCGGTCGCGACGCGACCATCATCGCGGTCGGGCGCATGGTGCCCGAGTCGGTGACCGCGGCCGGCGAGCTGGCCGAGTCCGGGATCGACGTCGAGGTGATCGACGTGCGCACCGTCCAGCCGCTCGACAGCCCGACCATCCTGGAATCCATCCGCCGCACCAACCGGGCCCTGGTCGTGCACGAGGCGGTCACCTTCGGCGGCATCGGCGCCGAGATCGCCGCGCAGATCCAGGAGGAGGCGTTCGACTACCTGGACGCGCCGGTGTTCCGGCTCGGCGCGCCATTCGCCCCGGTCCCGTTCAGCCCGGTGCTCGAACGCGCCTACATCCCGGACAGCAACCGGATCGTGGCCGAGGTCCGGCGCCTGCTCGAGCGCACCGGGGGCTGACGTGGCCGTCGAGGTCCTGCTCCCCAAGCTGGGGCTGACCATGGAGTACGGGCTGATCGAGGAGTGGCTCGTCGCGCCCGGCACCGCGGTCAAGCCAGGCGACCCGCTGCTGCGGCTGGCCACCGACAAGGTGGACGTCGAGGTCGAAGCGGAAGGGTCCGGCCTGTTCCACCCGGTCGTCGCGTCGGGCGCGGAACTGCCGCCCGGCGCCCTGATCGGCTGGCTGCTTGAGACCGGCGAAGCGCTACCCGGAGCCCCCTCCGGCACGCCCGCCGCCACCGGCACGCCCGCCGCCGGGACACCAGCCACCGCGACACCCGCAGCCACCGCGACACCCGCAGCCACCGCGACACCCGCGGCCGACCCCGCCCGCAACGGACGCGTGTTCTCCTCGCCCAACGCCCGTCGGGTAGCCCGCGAGCGGGGCATCGACGTCACGCTGCTGACCGGCACCGGCCCCGGTGGCCGCATCATCACCGCCGACGTGCTGGACGCGGCCACCGCGCCAGCCAGCCCCGACGCCAGCCCCGGCGCCGTCTCGCCGCTGGTGCGCCGGGACGCCACCGCGGCCGGAGTGGATCTCGCCGCCGTGGCCGGCACCGGCCCGGGCGGCAAGGTCCTCCGCGCGGACGTCGCCGCCGCGTCCCGCCCGGCCCCCGCCAGCGCCCCGGCCACCGCTCCAGAAGGCACGCCAGGCATCGCAGCTCAAGTCATCCCCCTGACCGGGATGCGCGGCGTCATCGCCACCCGGATGCACGCCAGCCTGCAGGAGATGGCCCAGCTCACCCTGGGCACCGAGGCCACCATGGACGCCGCGATGGCGCTGCGGGCCCAGCTCAAGGAGCAGTGGCAGCAGGCGCCGACCATTACCGACCTGGTCGTCCGGGCCGCCGCGCTGGCCCTGCGCGAACACCCCCGCCTGAACGCCTCGGTCCACGACAACGCGATCCACGTCCAGCCGGAGATCAACGTGGGCCTCGCGGTCGCCCTCGAGGAGGGCCTGATGGTCCCGGTCCTCAAGCGCGCCGACCAGCTGCCGCTGTCCGCCATGGCCGCCGAGACCAGAAGGCTGGCCCAGGCCGCCCGCACCGGAAAGCTGACCCTGCCCGAGCTCGAGGGCGGCACGTTCACCGTCAGCACCCTGGGCAGCTTCGGCATCGACTTCTTCACCCCGGTGATCAGCCAGGGGCAGGTCGCGATCCTGGGCGTCGGCCGGCTTCGCGACTCGGTCCGCTGGGAAGAAAGCACGCCCGTAAAAACACAAGTACTCACCCTGAGCATTACCTTCGACCACCGCGCCGTGGACGGCGCGCCCGCCGCCGAGTACCTGCGGTCCGTGGTCTCCCGTCTGGCCACCCCCCTGTCACTGCTCGCCTAGCCGTACCGGAGGACTCATGCGCGCCCTGCAGCTCAAGAGCTTCCAGTCCGATCCCCAGCTGGTGGATCTGCCCGAGCCCGAGCCGGGTCCCGGACAGGTCGTCATCAAGGTTGGCGGCGCCGGCGCGTGCCACTCCGACCTGCACGTGATGCGCGAATTCGCCGAGGGGATGGCCCCGTGGGGCCCGCCGTTCGTGCTCGGGCACGAGGGCGCGGGCTGGGTCCACCGGCTCGGCAGCGGCGTCAAAGGCCTGGAGCAGGGCGATCCGGTGGCCGTGTATGGCCTGCTCGGCTGCGGGCAGTGCAAACCCTGTGCGGCCGGGGCCGAGAACCTGTGCGTGCACGGCATGGAAGGGCCGCCCGGCATCGGGTTCGGCGTGGACGGCGCCATGGCCGAGTACCTGCTCATCGCCGATCCGCGCCGGCTGGTGCCCATCGGCGACCTCGATCCCGTCGACGTCGCGCCGCTGACCGACGCCGGGCTCACCCCCTACCGCGTGATCAAGCGGGTCCAGCCGAAGCTGACCCCGGGCTCGCACGCCGTGGTGATCGGGGCCGGCGGCCTCGGGCACCTGGCCATCCAGATCCTCAGCGCGCTGACCCCGGCCACGATCATCGCGGTGGACACCCGCGAGTCGGCCTTGGCCCTGGCCCGCGAGGTCGGCGCGGCGGCCACGGTCAGGGCCAGCGTCGACGCGGCCGCCGCGGTCATCGACGCGACCGGCGGCGCCCGGGCCGACGTCGTGCTGGACTTCGTGGGGAGCGCCCCGACCATCGCGCTCGGCGCGGCGGTGGCCAAGGCCGGCATGGACCTGGTCGTGGTGGGCGCCGCGGCCGGCAACTTCACCTGGAACTTCTACGCGCTGCCGTACGAGGTCAATCTGACCACCTCGTTCTGGGGCTCCCTGCCCGAACTCTATGAGGTCATCGCGCTGGCCCGGCAGGGCCGGATCAAGGCCCACGTCCAGCGCTTCGGCCTGGACGAGGCGCTGCACGCCTACGAGCTGATGGAACAGGGCCAGCTCTCCGGCCGCGCCGTCATCGTGCCGTAGCCGACCAGTCAAGGAGCAGCATGTCCTCGGCTGAGACGCCCAGCGCCGCGATGTTGACCGTATTCTCCGAACGCCGCAGCGATCTGCTCATCACGGCCCGCGAGACGCGAGCCGAGGGTGTCGTATCCCTGACCCTGGCCGACCCGGCCGGTGCCCAGCTGCCCGCCTGGACGCCGGGCGCCCACATCGACCTGCTGCTGGAGGACACCGTCCGGCAGTACTCGCTGTGCGGGACCCCCGGCGACCAGCACCGCTGGCGGATCGCGGTGCTGCTCGACCCGGACGGCCGCGGCGGTTCCCGCCGGGTGCACGAGACGCTCCAGGCCGGGGACCAGGTGGCCGTCCGCGGCCCGCGCAACCACTTCCCGCTGCACTCGGTGCCGCGCTACATCTTCCTGGCCGGCGGCATCGGCATCACCCCGATCCTGCCCATGGTCGCGGCCGCGACCGAGGCGGGCGCGGACTGGCGGCTGTACTACGGCGGCCGCAGCCAGGCCTCCATGGCCTTCCTCGACGAGCTGGCCGCCTACGGCGACCGGGTGAACCCCTGGCCGCAGGACACCAAGGGCCTGCTGCCGCTCGACGACATCCTCGCCGACCCGGCCGACGGCACGCTGGTCTACTGCTGCGGGCCAGAAGGCCTGCTGGCCGCGGCCGAGCAGCGCTGCGCGGCCTGGCCGGCCGGCTCCCTGCACCTGGAGCGGTTCGCCGCCAAGCCGCAGCCCGAGCCGGCCCCCGGCCAGGCGCAGGAGGCCCCATTCGAGGTGGTCTGCCAGCGCTCCGGGCTGACCGTCACCGTGCCGCCGGGCCAGTCGATCATCGACGCGCTCGAAGAGCAGGGCGTCAGCGTGCTGTCGTCCTGCCTGGAGGGCGTCTGCGGCACGTGCGAGACCCAGGTGCTGGAGGGCGTCCCCGATCACCGCGACTCGCTGCTGTCCGAGGACGAGCGGGAGGCCAATGAGTACATGATGATATGCGTCTCGCGGTCGAAGTCCTTTTCGCTGGTGCTCGACCTGTGAAGACCACCGGGAGGCGGCCATGACCGATAATGCCGGGTCCGCGAACTACCCGCTGAACTGCTGGTACGTGATCGCGACCAGCGACGAGGTGGGCCGGTCGCTGCTCGCGCGCGAGGCGCTGGGGCGTCGGCTGCTGCTGTTCCGGACCGAGGACGGCCAGGCCGCGGTGCTCGATGACCGCTGCCCGCACCGCGCGGCGCCGCTGTCCATGGGCACCCTCGACGGCGACCGGGTCGTCTGCGCTTACCACGGCTTCACCTACGCGCCGGACGGCCAGTGCGTCCGCGTGCCGTCCCAGCGCCACGTGCCGTACGGGGCGCGGGTGCACAGCTATCCGGTCATCGAGCGGCCGCCGTTCGTCTGGATCTGGCCCGGCAACCCGGCGCGCAGCCGCGGCACCGAGCCGCCCGACCTGCCGCCGCTGCGCGAGCCCGGCTGGACGGTCCTGGGCGGCTCGCTGGAGATGGCCGTCAACTACCTGCTGCTGCACGACAACGCGCTGGACCGGACCCACTTCCCCTACGTCCACCCGCACCGGATCCACCGCGGTTACGTGCAGGACCCGCCGCCGCTGCGGATCGAGGTGGCCGAGACCACCGTCTCCTACAGCCGGACCTTCACTCCCGCCCCGCTGATCGGCTGGCAGCACGACGCCACCGGGCTGCCCGCGGACCAGGAGTACACCCAGCGCGAGACCGGCACCTTCGTCTCACCGGCCCTGCACGTGGACGAGATGGACATCATCGGCCCCGACCAGGACTACCGGGGCGTGTTCATCCGCGCCTTCACCCCGGTCGACGCCGGCCGCACCCTGATCATCTGGCGCGGCGCCCGCAACTACGCCCACGGCGACGAGTCGGTGACCGACCGGCTGCGCGAGGTCTACGAGGGCACCATGGCCGAGGACCAGCCCCTGCTCGCGGCGATCCAGGCCGCCACCGGGGGAGCGATCGGCTACCAGGTCAGCGCCGCCGCCGACGCCGCCGCGATCCGCGCCTACCAGATCGTGGAGGCCCTGCTGGCCGAGGAGAAAGGCTGGGCCTACCCCCGGCGCCGCGACTGAGCCGGTGACCGTCCCCCGCGCCGCCGCCCGTCCTGCTCCGGTGTCTTATTTGCCCGAACGACCACCGTACGTGCCCCCCAGCCGGCTCGCCGGATAAATCCGGTGCCTCACCCGGTCACGCGCCGGTACGATCCCGCCGTGCCTGAACGCCNNCGATCCCGCCGTGCCTGAGCTGAGCGCAGGCCTGCCGCGCATTCCCGGACTGCCCTGGGCGTCGCTGTCTCATCGCCAGGTCTTGGCCGAGCTGGCCCTCGCGGGCTGGGTGCCATGCGGGGTGGGCGACTGGGCGGTGGCGCTGCGGTCCCCGGAGGGAACCGTCGTCGCGAGGGTGTGTCCGTTTGACCCCGCGTATGCGGCCTTCGTGGACCTGTGCCGCNNAGTGCGCCGGCCATCGGTGGCTGCCCAGCATCGAACTGGCCGCCGACCTCGAAGGCGGTGGGTCGGTCGTCTTCCTGGAGTTCGCCGCTCCCGTGGACCAGGCGGTCGCCGAGCAGGTCGCCGAGCAGTGGCGGACCGCGGCCGGCGATGCGGAGTTCGAGGAGGTACGGCGGGCCGCCCAGCTGATCGATGCGGGGTACCGGAAGTCGACGCCCTGGTGGGGTAGGTGCGACTTGAACGAGGCCCACATCCGCCGAGCCGCCGACGGGCGGCTGGTGCTGATCGACGTCTTCTGCATGGATGGGGCGTCGCTGTACGGCGCGATCCTCGAAGACGTCGCCGGGGTGCACCGCCGGATTCCGCGCGAGCGGATGCGCTACGCACTGGACATCCCGTATATCGCCCGGGAGACCAGTACCGCCGAGATCCTGGCCCTCAAAAAGGCCTGGGCGCGCGCGGCAGGATGACCGCGTGCGGCCGTGCCAGAGCAGGACCGCGCTTATGGTGTGTGGTCGGCGTGATCGGCATCGCGAAAGCGCAACCGCAGGAAGCGGCGCGCGAACCGCCAGTGACCCTCGGCATCGCATCGCATGAGGTCGTGATAGTAGAAGTAGATCATCGGAGCGGTCCGGCCGTCGGTCAGCCGGGTCGCCAGGCACCAGCAGATGCCTTCCACATCGCCGTCGGGGGTTGCCGTCAGCAGCGGCGGCCCGGGCATGTGGATGATCGGCCTGGCCGCGTCGAAGTGCGCGAGCACTAGCTTCGCGATGGCCGCGGGGCCGGTGGCGACGCCATATCGAAGCTCCTGGCCGTCCCAGACGGCGTCCGGCCAGAACAATGCGGCCAGTTCGGCCTCGCGGCCCTCATCGGTCAGCAGCGCGTAAGCCTGCACGAGGTTCTGCAGTTCCGCGACGACCGACGGCGGCGGGACCTCAGCCCATCGGACGGCCGACTCGACCGCGGTGTGATATCCGGGGGCCAAGGCGTCGGTCATGGTCCTCCCTTTTCGCGGGAACTCGCGGAGTCAGTACGCCGCCGTCCCGCCGTCGACGTTGTACGCCGAGCCGGTGATCCCGCCCGCGACATCCGAGGCGAGCAGGACCGCCACCGCGGCGACCTCCTCGATCGTGCTGATCCGCTTGAGCGCGGTCTCCTGGGCGAACTGGTCGACCATCTGGTCGAAGGTCAGGCCCATTTCCCGGGCACTGTCCGGCCCGGTCGCCCGCAGGACGTCGGTCCAGACCAGCCCGGGGCAGATCGCGTTGCAGGTGATGCCGAGGGTGCCGTTCTCCCTGGCGATCGCCTTGGTCAGGCCGATCAGCGCGTGCTTGCAGGTCACGTACGCGGGGATGGCGGGCTTGCCGTGCTTGCCCTCGACCGAGGAGATGTTGATGATCCGCCCCGACTGCTGCGGGATCATGTACTCCAGGGCCTTGCGGCTGGCCCAGAACGCCGAGTACAGATTCCACTTGACGGCGTAGTCCCAGTCCTCGTCGGCCAGGTTGGCTACCGGCGCGGTCTTGATCAGGCCGCCCGCGTTGTTGACCAGAATGTCGAGCCTGCCGAAGTGCTCGACCGTCCCGCCCACCACCGCGTCGATGTCCTCGCGGACGGTGACGTCGCCCTTGATGAAGTGGCCGTGCTCGCCGGCGTTCATCTCCTTCAGCGCCCGGGCGCCCTTCTCGGGGTCCCGGCCGTTGATGACCACCTGGGCGCCCTCCGCGAGGAAGGCCTCCCCGATGCCCCGCCCGATCCCGGTGCTCCCGCTGGTGATGACCGCCACCCGGCCGTCGAGTTTCCCCATGCTGGCCCTCCTTTGGCCTTCGGCTGGCCTTCCTTTGAATGGGCCAATGTTTACACTGACTTCAGTATCTGGTCAACGCCCGTCGGCCCGCTGGGGTCACGCGGTTTCCCCGCCGTCCACGACCAGCAGCGTCCCGGTAATGAAGCTCGCGTCGCCGGACAGCAGGAAGCAGACCGGGGCCGCGATCTCCTCCGGCTCGGCCACCCGCTTTTGCAGGTTGCCCTGGCCGAACGCGATCGATCCCTGCTCCACGCTGCCGGCCCGCGCGATCATCAGCGGCTCGGTCATGCCGGTCCTGACGCGTCCCGGCGCGACCGTGTTCACCCGGATCTCCGGCGCCACGTCGCGCGCCAGCTGGCGGGAGAAGGCCAGGATCGCGCCCTTGGCCGCGCCGTACGGCGCGTTGCTGGACTGGGCCTTGACCGCGGCCACCGACGCGACGTTCACGATGGCGCCGCCGGGCCGCTTGCGCATCACCGGCAGCACCTGCCGGCAGAACAGGAAGGTGCCGCCTACGTGCACGTTCATCATGCGCTGCCAGCGCTCGAACGACCATTCCTCGATCGGCCCGAACTCCGCGTGCCCGGCCGCGTTGAACAGGCAGTCGACCGACCCGAAGTGCTGCGCTACGGTGTCCACGCAGCGGCCCACCTCGTCCTCGGCGGCCACGTCCACTCCCAGCGCGATCGCGCCGTCGAGCTCACCGGCCACCGCCTGCGCCCGCTGCTCGTCGCGATCGGCCACTGCCACCCGGCCCCCCTCGGCCGTGAAGCGGCGCCCGACCGCGGCGCCGAGCCCCGACCCCCCGCCCGTAACGATCAGGACCTTCCCCTCGAACCGCATGGCCGGCCTCCTCGGTACCCTACGAGCTGACGCCGTACTTTCTGGAATACTATTACACAAAGTCCGGCGGCCGCCCAGATCGAAACACGCAGATCGGAACCCACCCGTGACCGAGGACAGCGCGGTATACCTGCACGTGAAGATCCAGCTCGTCCGCGGCAAGCAGAGAGTCTTCGCCGCCGCGATGGCGGAGATGGCGCCCGTGCTGGAGGGCCAAGGCTGGCGGCTGATCGGCGCCTTCACCCCCGGCATCGGCCGCCTCGGCGCCGTCTACCACCTGTGGCGGATCCCGTCCGCGAACGGGGCGCTGGACGCCCTCACCGCGGTACGGAACCATCCCGACGCCGCGCGCTGGCACGCGGCTTACGCCGAGTCCGTCGCCGACGAAGCCCTAGAGCTAGTCCGCCCGATGCCCTACTCCCGCACCCCGTGACCGGTCAGCGCCCGACTACCTCGTAGGTCGCCATGACCTCCTTCTCGGTCGCGATCCGGTCCCGCAGCAGCTCTCGCGCCTCCGCGACCAGGTCCGCGTCCCCCGCCTCCTGCGCCGCGGCCAGCGCGGCCGTGAACGCCTGCCCGGCCCGCTCGTACCGGTCGGCCACGTCGGCCAGGTGCAGGCTGTCCGTTGGGCCCACCTCGGCCAATGCGGCCCGCAGCGCCTCGCTCCCGTGCCGCGCCGCCACCCGTCCGGCGTAGTCCAGCAGGGCCGTCGTCTCCTCGCGCATCCACGCGATCTCGTGCGCGGCCCGCACCGCGGCGTTGCGCAGCACCGTCTCGGTCATGACCAGCCGCAGCTTGAGCGTCTCGTCGGTCAGCCCCGGCAGGATGGCCTCCGTCAGCTCCCGGCAGCAGTCCTCGATCAGCACATCAGTAGTGGGCCTGGTGATCATGACGGGCACCTCCTCAATTCAGCTCAGCCTCAACCCCAACGCCAAACTTCAGCCCCATCCCCATCCCTTCAGCTCAGCCGGTCGCAGATGGCCAGGAACATGTCGTGCTGGTGCGAGATGGCGTTGATCAGGTACGAGGCCAGGATGCCGGGCCGTTCGGCGGCCCCGATGGCCGCGGCCGCCACGAGCAGCTGCTCCAGCAGCGCCGCCATCCCGATGATCAGGAAGTAGTCGACCACCCGCGGGTTGACCTGCTCTTCGGTCAGCCCGGTGGCGGCCCGGTACCGGCCCAGGAACCGCTCCGGGTCGGCCCAGTACACGTTCGGCTGGAGCGGGATCTGTGTGTAGTAACCGAGGTCCTCGCGCGGGTCGCCGATGTGCCCGAACTCCCAGTCGATGACCAGCGGCGGCCCGGACGGCCCCACCAGGACGTTCGACGGCTGGCAGTCGCCGTGTACCAGCCCGAGCGGCACCGGCGGAGGCTGGTGGGCCCGGGCCCACCAGCTAACGTACCGGAGCACCGGCGCGCTACTCGGGTACTTCCCGGCCATCCGGTCGTAGCCGGCCAGTACCCCGTCGAGGTAGGCCGGGCCGTCCGGCGGACGCGGCATCCGGGCGGGCAGCAGGTCCAGCGGTGTCTGATGCACTTGCGCGAAGGTGTCGACGAACAGGTCGGCCAGCGGGCCCGCACCAGTGTCCACCCTGGCGGCCCGGGCCATCTCGTCCTGCAGTGAGACCGCCGCCACGCAGTCCATCACGATGGCCTTCGAGCCCAGGTACTCACCGGAGCGGTCATACCAGCGAGCCGCCGGGGTGGCGATCGACGTGGCGGCGGACAGCGCGGTGAGCAGGTCCCATTCGGCGTCCCGGTCGCTGGTGAACACGCCGCTGCCCGGCGGCGGGTCGCCGCGCAGGATGAAGGTCTCCTCCGCGCCGCCGCGCCAGCGCACCAGGGCCCGGGCGCTGATCCGGCTGTATCCGCCGGTGATGGCCTCGCAGGCGATGACCCGGCCCGCGCGGTCCGGCTCGACGGCGGCCAGGAACCGCTCGAACCGGGGACCCAGTGCGTCCATGGAATCCGTGCCTATCTCGTCAGAAGGTGACCAGCGAGGGGTCGGCGGCCTGCAGGTGGTGCAGTTCGTTGAGGGTATGGATGACCCGCCTGCCGCCGCCGGTCAGGACCCGGCTCACCGAGGCGTGCGCGGGCCGGAAGAACATGTCCTGGCGCAGGCCGAGCAGATGGCCGATGTAGGCGTTGATGACGCCGCCGTGGCAGACGACCGCGAGCTGCTGGCCCTTGTGCAGAGCCAGGATGCCCTCGACCACGGTGACCACCCGGTGCCGGAACTCGGCGCTGCTCTCGGAGAACGGCGACACGTCCCAGCGCAGCTCGCGGTTGAACCGCTCCCGCACGCCGTGCCACATCACCGGGGACAGGACGTCCTCCAGCCGGACCCCGTCGGGCACGTCCCGGTACGTCTCCACCTCGCGCAACTCCGGGTAGATGACAGGTTCCACGCCGTGCGGAGCCGCCACCTCGCGGGCGGTTTCCACGGCTCGCTGCAGGTGGCTGCACAGCACCGCGGCGATCGGCTCGCTGCCCAGGGCCTTGCCGACCGTGGCCGCCTGCCGTTTGCCTAGGTCCGACAGCGGCGGGTCCGCCCACAGCGCGGGAGTGAACGCGCCCGACGGCACGTCCTGCTTGCCGTGCCGGACGAAGGTCAGCTGGACGACGTCCGGCTGTCCGGTCAGGAACGGCTTGTCGAGCGACGTCGGCGAGGGCGCCTGCGCCGGAGGTTTGCGTGGGGGGGACGGGGTAGACGGGGAAGCCGGAAGCGGATGCGGCTGCATAGTCAGATCGTAGTCAGAGCCTTCCAGACCGGGCGGCGCGCGGCCGGCCGAATCGATCTAGCTGGGGTGTTGCCCCGTACCGCCCATCACATGAATAATCGAAACCGGCAGTTTCACCAGACTGATTCCGCTAACTAGGAGACGACATGGTTTACGTCCCGCATCGCGGAGATCTGCCGGCCAGGTTCGGCGCGGGCGTGCCGCTGATCCCCGACATCGGCCCCGCCGAGCTCGACTCCCGTGTCTACACCGACCCGGCCCGGTTCGAGGCCGAGCGCCGCAAGGTGCTGAACCGCAGCTGGCAGATCATCTGCCGGTCCAGCGAGATCCCGGGCACCGGTGATCACGTGGTGTGGGAGGGTCAGGGCGAGACCGTCGTCATCAGCCGCCGCCGCGACGGCACTATCAGCGGCTTCCACAACGTCTGCCAGCACCGCGGTGCCCGGATCGTGCCCAGGTCGGGCCAAGGTGCCCGCCGCTTCACCTGCCGCTGGCATAGCTGGAGCTATGACCTGCAGGGCACGCTGGTCGGCGTGCCGGACCGCGAGGACTTCGACGAGCGGCAGCTCAAGGACGCGTGCGCGCCGGGGATCGAGGTCGCCGAATGGGGCGGCTGGGTGTGGGCGGTGCTCGCCGGGCCGGGCGCCGCGCCGCCGCTGGCGGACTGGATCGGCGCGGAGATCGCGGGCGACCTGGGTGCCTACCGGATGGAAGACATGGTGCTGCACGACAAGCTCACCTGGGAGCTGGAGGCGAACTGGAAGGTCGTCATCGACGGCTTCAACGAGAACTATCACGCGGCCCACCTGCACTCCATCTCCCCGCAGGATGTCAAGGACGGCCGGTTCAGCACGTACTTCGTGTTCGGCCGCAACGGCATGATGGTGATCCCGTACAAGGGCGTGCTGCCGGAGCTGAACCAGTCCCTGGACCACCAGGGCCTGGCCATCTGCCACTACACGATCTTCCCGACCTCGGTGTTCAACAACAACCCGGCCCACCTCCAGCTGTTCCGCGCGGTCCCGATCGCGGTCGACCGGACCCGGTTCGAGACCTGGGAGCTGTGGTACCCCGACGGCGACGACGAGTACCTGACCAAGACCGGCGCCCACTGGGAGCGGCTCAAGAGCGTGGTCGCCGAGGACGTNNATCACCCATTTCCACGCCGTCGTGCAGGACATGCTCGACGCCGACGACTGACGGGCACACAGAATGGCTGCTCCACACTACGTAGCTGGGATCGACTTCAACCCGGCCGTGCGCCAGGACGCGTTCGACGTCATGGCCCGGCTCGTCGAGCACTACCGCAACAAGTCCACCGACCAGGCGCCGGACCAGTGGCGCGAACCGGTCAACAACTACCGGGACCCGGACGTGTGGCGGCAGGAGATTCAGACCGTCTTCAAGAAGGTGCCGCTGCCGCTGGCCCTGTCCTGCGAGCTGCCCGGGCCGGGCACCTACAAGGCCATCGACGTGGCCGGCACGCCGGTGGTGATCACCCGCGACCCGGGCGGCACCGTCCGGGCCATGATCAACGCCTGCCGGCACCGGGGCGGCGAGCTGGTGCCCGAAGGCATCGGCAAGGCGAACCGGCTGACTTGCCCGTACCACGCGTGGAGCTATGACCTGAAGGGCTGCCTGGTCGCCGTCTACGGCGAGGAGACCTTCGGCGGCGTCGACCGGGACACGATGAGCCTGTTCGCGCTGCCCGCCGCCGAGCGCGCCGGGCTGGTGTTCGTCTCGCTGGACCCCAAGGCCACCATCGACCTGGACGAGTGGCTGGGCGCCGAGCTGATCACTCTGCTCGAGGCGATGGCGCTGGATAACTGCTTCCACTACTCGACCCGGACCCTGGCCGGGCCGAACTGGAAGGTGGTCATCGACGGCTACCTGGAGGGCTACCACTTCGCGTCGCTGCACCGCACCACGGTGTTCCGGACCAACCTGTCCAACATGGCCGCCTTCGACGGCTGGGGCCCGCACCAGCGCAATTCGTTCGCGCTGCGGCCGATCGCCCACGCGGTCGACCAGCCGCGCGAGCAGTGGAACCCGGCCCTGTGCGTCGGCGCGATCTACTGGCTGTTCCCCGGCCTGGCCGTGGCCGGCGGCTGGCGCTCCCAGGTCGTGGTGTCGCTCGTGCTGCCCGGCACCACCTGGGACACCTCGCACACCCAGCAGATCTTGGCCCTGCGCCACCAGCCCGCCGACGACGACGAGCGCAAGGCCGCCGAGCACACCCGTGACTGGTTCCACGACGTGGTCATGGACGAGGACTACGCGACCGGTTACGGCGTCCAGCGCGGCCTGGCGGCGGCCGCGGGCCAGGATTTCGTGTTCGGCCGCAACGAACCAGGCGTTCAACACTTCCACCGTGTCCTGAAGGAGATGCTGCCATGAGCGGCGGCGGAGCAACCGACATCGAAGAAGAGGAGCTGGATGTGACCGAGGCCGGAGCAGCGCCGCTCCTGGACAAGAGGGTCGCCGTGATCACCGGCGGTACCCGCGGCATCGGCCGCGCCATCGCCGAGGCGTTCGCTTCCGCGGGCGCCGCCGTGGTGCTGGGTGGCAGGTCGCCGGACAAGGGCCAGCAGGCCCTGGCTGAGATGGGCGTCGGCGACCGGGCCAGCTTCGTGCAGTGTGACGTGCGCCGCCAGGGGGACGTCAACAACCTGGTCGACCAGGCCGCCAAGCGGTACGGCAGCGTGGACATCATGGTCAACAACGCCGGCGGCACCGAGGGGTTCGCGCTGGTGCACGAGATGACCGACGAGGCGTGGCTGGATGCGCTGGACTTCAACCTGAACGCGGTGTTCTGGGGCACCCGCCGGGCGCTGCGGTACATGCTCGAGCGCGGCTGGGGCCGGATCATCAACATCTCCTCGGTCGAGGGCAAGCAGGCCAACAAGCCCGCGGTCAGCCACTACATCACCAACAAGCACGGCATCAACGGCTTTACCAAGGCCGTCGCGTTCGAGTACGGCGCCAAGGGCATCACCTGCAACGCGATCTGCCCCGGCGCGATCGAGACGGACACCATGCGCGAGCTCGGACCGCAGGCGGCCGCCGGCGCGGGCATCACCTATCAGCAGTTCATGGACAACTACGCGCAGGAGTCCGCGATCAAGCGGCTGAACACGGTCGAGGAGGTCGCTGCCATGGCTAGCTTGCTGGCCAGCGAAATCGGCGGCGGCATCACCGGCGCGCTGATCAACGTCGACGGCGGTACCGCGCAGTGGTGAACGCGGCGGTGCCGCTGCCCGACCGCTGGCTCACCGACACGCCGACCAGCTCGCGTTTCCCGATCTACACCCGGGGCAACGCCGACGAGGTCGGCCCGGAGCCGTACTCGCCGCTGGGCTGGAGCCTGACCTGGGAGCAAGGTATCGCGCCAGGAACGGCGGACGGCTGGGTCACGCTCGGCGGGTTTACTTCGGAGGAATTCACCTGGCCGGTGCCGGAAACCTTCGGCAACTGGGGCGGTTACTTCTTCAACCAGGTGTCGCTGGGCCGGGTCTTCGGCGTCCGGGCGCCCGGCGGCAGCCCGGACCTCATCGATGAGCAGTTCTTCGGGAAGAACCGGTCGGTCCCGCGCTACGTGCCCGATCCTCGCGACGAGTCCCCGGAGCGCAGCGAGGCCATCGGGGCCCGGTTCGCCGAGATCCTGGCCGCCACCCAGCCTCCGGGCTACCTGACCGACTTCATCGCCCAGGTACAGGCATGGTCGCAGGAGCGCCCGGACCTGCCCGCGCTGACCGACGCGGAGTTGATCGCATACGGCCGGACCGCGAACTACCGGCAGCGCCCGACCTGGGACCTCTACACCGTGATCACCATCGCCGCCACCGTGGGCCCCTCCGTGGTGGGCCCGATCGCCGCGTCGCTGGGCTTCCCGAACGCCGCCACCGAGGTGTTCAGCGCGATCGGCGGAGTCGCCAGCGCGGCCACGGCCGAGCGGGTGTGGCGGCTGTCCCGCCTGGCCCGGGCTTCCAAGCGGGTCGGCGCCGAACTGGACGCGGGGATCGACGGGGCCATCGGTCGGCTGCGTGCGTCGGAGGATAAGGAGGCCGAGGCGTTCGTCGAGGAGTTCGAGCACCTGCTCGCGGTCGACGGGCACCGCGGGCCGAACGAGTGGGACATCTCCTCCGACAGCTGGGTGCTGAGCCCGGAGCTGCCGCTCAGCATGATCGACCAGCTGCGGCGCCAGGACGATGACCACTCTCCCGCGTCCCGCGCCGTGGCCCTGACCGCGCGCCGGGAACAGCTGGTTTCCGAGCTGCTGGCGGCGGCGGCCGGCGATGAGGCCACCCAGGGCGTGCTGGCGTCCGCGCTCCGCTCGGGCACGGTGTTCTACCAGGTGCGCGAGAAGGGCAAGGACGCCGCGGTGCGGGCCATGCTCGAGGCCAAGCTGCCGTTCGTTGAGCTGGGCCGCCGGTGGGCCGAACGCGGCGTCATCGAGCACCCCAAGCACGTCTTTATGCTGCTGGACCGCGAACTGGACGAGATTGCCGCCGCCCCCGAGGGCTGGCGCGAACGCCTGGCCCAGCGCGCCGCGGACTTCGCTGAGCTGGGCGCCCGCGTCCCGCCCTATGTCGTCGTGCACGGCGAGCCCATACCGCCGCTCTCACGGTGGCCGCTGCGATCCGGCGACGTCGCGGTGACCAGGGCCGTTCCTGGTGATGAGCTGAAGGGGCTGGGCGTCTCGCCGGGCGTGGCTCGCGGCCGGGCCCGGGTGGTCTCCGGCCTGGCCGACATCACCGACCTCGACCCCGGCGACATCATCGTCTGCTCCACGACCGATCCGTCGTGGGTGCCGCTGTTCCTGGTCGCGGGCGGCGTCGTCTGCGACATCGGCGCACCGTCCAGCCACGCCGCGATCGTCAGCCGCGAGCTCGGAGTGCCGTGCGTCGTATCGGTGTCCCGCGCCCGCGACCGCATCGCCGACGGCACGCACGTCGAGATCGACGGGCTCGCCGGGACGGTGCGAATCCTGGAAGGCGCCCCCGGGTGAGCCCACGGCCGGTGGTGACGCTGCCCGATCGCTGGCTCACCGACTGGCCGCGCAGCCCGCGGATGCCCTTCTACACCCGGGCCAACGCCGGGGAGGTGCTGCCCGATCCGGCCAGCCCGCTCGGCTGGACCCTGGTCTTCGAGCAGGGCCTGCTGCCCGGGTGGCTGCGCGGGCTGGTCGAGTTCGGCTTCTACCGCGAGGGCGAGCTGCCCATGGACCGCCCGCCCGTCGCGGGGCTGTTCGGTGGCTACTTCTACATCAACCTCTCGCACTGCCGCGTCCTGGCGATCCGGATGGGGATGACGGTCGAGGCGTTCGACGCGACCCTGCTCGGCAGCGCGGCGGCCGCGCCGTCGTACCAGCCGCACCCGGACGACCCGTGCGGTGAGTGCTCGGCGAAGATCGCGCAGACGATCGGCGAGATCCTGGCCGCGTCGCAGTTCCCGCAGATCGACGCCGACACCGAACGCGTCCTCGCCCTGCGGCGCGGCCGCCCGGACCTGGCCGCGCTGTCGGAGGCCGCCCTGGTCGCACACGCCCGGTCGTTCCTGCCCGAGCTGGACAACGCGTTCGTCCGGCACGACTACTCCACGTTCGGCTCCGCGGTCGGGCCCGCGATGCTCGCCGAGGCCTGCGCCGCGGCCGGCGAGCCCGCGGCCCTGCTCGACCTCATCTCGGGCTACGGCGAGGTGCCGTCCGCGTCGCCGTCGTGGGGCCTGTGGGAGCTGTCCCGGCTGGCCAATGCCTCACCCGAGCTCAGCGCGGTATTCGACCAGGGCGTGGCGGCGGTCTTGGCGGCCCTGCCCTCCCCTGCTCAGCCCGCCGTGGTCAAGTTCGCCGAGGCTCTCGACAGCTTCCTGGCCGACTTCGGGCAGCGCGGCCCCAACGAGTGGGACATCCGCGCCATCTCCTGGGAGGCGGGCCCGGACCAGGTGCTCGCGCTGGTCGACAGCATGCGGCACATCCCCGACGAGGATTCGCCGGACGCCCGCCACGCCCGGCTGGAAGCCACCCGCCGGGCCGCCGCCGAGCGCATCCGCGCCGCCCTGCCCGACGACGCGAGCCGGGTGAGCTTCGACGTCGCCCTGCAGTCCTCGGCCCGGACCATCCCGTTGCGCGAGAAGACCAAGCTGATCGCCGTCACCACGATCAACGAGGTGCGGCTGGCCCTGCGCGAGCTCGGCCGGCGGGGCGTGGCGGCCGGCTACTACGCGGCGCCCGAAGACGTCATGATGCTGCTGGAATCCGAGCTCGACGACTACGTCGCGGACCCGGCGCGCTTCGCCCCGGTCATCGCCGAACGGCTGGCCCAGTACCTGGCCCTGTTCGAGATCGAGCCCCCGTTCATCATCGACGCCGACCCCGCCCCGCTGCCCAGCTGGCCCCGGCGGGCCCGGCCCCGCCCCGAGCCGGCCGCCGCGGGCGAGGTACTGCACGGGATCGGCGGCAGCGCCGGGCAGTACCAGGGCCGGGCCCGGGTGGGCATGGACCTGCCCGCGGCGATGGCCCTGGAGCCGGGCGAGATCCTGGTCGCACCGCTCACCGACGCCGCCTGGACGCCGCTGTTCCTGGTGGCGGGCGCGGTCGTGGTCGACGTCGGCGCGCTGAACAGCCACGCCGTGGTGGTGTCCCGCGAACTCGGGATTCCCTGCGTGCTCTCGCTGGCGGACGCCACTGCGCGGCTGCGGGACGGCATGGTGCTCGCGGTGGACGGCACGGCGGGCACCGTCACCGTGGTTTCCGGGTAACCACCCGGCTTTACCGTTCGGGCGGGGGAGCCAGGTCCTTGCGGCCGGTCAGCACGAACCACCAGATCAGGCCGCCGACATCGGCCGGGGCGGCCGCGGTACCGGGGATCAGGTGCAGCACCACCAGGGACAGGGCGGCGGCGACGGTGGCGCGGATGAGCAGGCGCAGCGGACGGCCGCGGCGGATCCGCGCCGGAACCCAGGCTAGGTTGAGGAGCGGCTGCCACGGCGGGACCGGCGGTGGCCAGGCGTCGGCGGGCACGGCCAGCAGCGGTGAGGTGTCTGGTTCGCCATCCTCGGTGAGGTCGGCGTAGGCCTCGCTGCGGGCCCAGGGGGTGCGCAGCTGGGCATAGGCGGCGGACGCGGCCGTATACCGGGCCAGGTCGCCGCCGTCGGGCCGGTCGGGGTGGGTGGCGGCGGCGATCGCCCGCCAGGCGGAACGGACCTGCTCGTCGCTCAGGTCGGGCCGGGCCGGCAGGCCGAGCGCGTCAAATGGGTCAGGGTTCATCACGGCTCCCGAAGACGTCATCGAGACTGGCCGGTCCCTGCGGCCAGGCCGGGGGTGCGGGGTCGGGTTCGCGGCGCGGCTTGGGCACCTGGACCAGTGGTTCGGCGGCGGGTGCGGGGAGCAGCGTGAGGGGCGACGCCTTGGGCCGGGCGACCTGCACGAACGTCGCGGCGCCGCGATGGATGTAGCAGGCCTGGCCCACCTTCAGGTGACGGATGAGATCGGGGTCGGCGACCGAGGTCCGCTGGATACGGGTCGTGCCCTCATCGCCCCAGAGGTTCCCGACGAGCTTGTGCGCGGTTTCCAGCACCCGCCGGTTCCCGGCCAGCACGGTCAGCGGCTCGGGGTAGGGAGCCTGCAGGACGAACACCCCGCCGTCAGCGGTGGCCGCGATCCGGTAGCGCTCATCGTCATCCCGGCCCAGGCCCTGCCAGGTCTGCGCGGAGACCTGGACCCCGATGCCCAGCGACCGGCCGCGTTCGTACAGGTTGGAGATGGGTACCCGCCGGGCGACGGCGGAGTAGTCGTCGGCAGCCAGCAGCATCACCCGCGGCTCGCCGTCCAGGCTGGTAGCGGCGCAGGCGGCCAGCTCGGTCAGCGCCATGGCCTGCGCCTCGGCCACCGAGGGTTCGCGGGTGCCCTCCAGAATGCAGTACCAGGCGTCGGCCTCGGCCAGGGTGCCGGGCCCGTCCAGCGCGGGACCGAGCCGGCCGAGCAGGGTCGCGTACCGGAGCTGGATGTCGGGCAGGTGCCTGGCCGCGGCCCGGGCCTGGGCCAGCTCCGCCGGGTGGCGGCCGTCGCTCCAGGCGTGCTGCAGCCATTTCGCCTCGAGCCGGTCCAGGAACCCGGCGGTGTTCACCGGCGGGCCGCAGGGGGCCAGGACGGCCATGGTCAGGACCGCTTGCAGGATGTCGGCGTAGTAGGCCGCGGCGCCGGTTCCGGTGTCGATCATCTGGTAGAGCAGCACGGCCAGGTCCGAGGCGGGCAGGTCCCACAGGCACAGGCGAGCCTCGTCGGGCCAGATCGCGACCCGGCGGGCACCGGCGCCGTAGAGCAGGCGGCGGGTCCGGTCGGCCTTGGATCGCGCGTCCCGGCCGCCCTTGCAGTCCAGCACGATCAGCAGCGGCCGGTTACCCCGTCCGGCCTGGGCGGCCTGGAGGGCGGCGGTGAACCAGCCCGCCCACAGCCGAATCATCAGGTTGGTCTTGCCCGATCCAGTCGCGCCGACCACGACCATGTGCCGGGCGCACGCCTCCGCGGGCAGAGCGAACACGGGCCGCCAGCGGTGGCCGATCGCGCGGATGGTCGCGCCGACCGGGATCCGGCCGCCTCTGGCCAGCAGCGGGACGGCGCCAGGCGCCCTGTTCAGGCCCTGGGCCGCGCGGACCTGCCGTTTCCACTGGCGGGCGTCGAAGCTGATCGGCGCGGATGCCGTCCAGCCGCCGATCCCGGCGGTCACGGCATAGATCCGCCACCCCCACGCCAGCCCGGCCAGCGCCAGTCCGGCCGGGACCGCGACCGGGAGGAGCAGGGCGAACGTGTGGGCCAGGCCCGCCGCGGTCAGGTGGTCGAAGCCGCGGGCCCACGCCCGGCCCGGGGTCAGGGCGGCCGACCGCCAGCCAGGCGCGCGGACCTCCACGATGATCAGCCAGCCCGCCGTGACCGGCAGCGTCCACGCGGCGGTGCGGTACAGGCGGACCGGGGGCCAGCCGCGCAGCCACGCCGCGAGATACCCGATCACGGCCACCAGCATCACCGGCCACGCCGCGACCAGCACGGCGGCCAGCAGCAGCCCTCCGGTGAACTTGACCGTCTTGCGGAGCAGCCACAAGAACATGGTCAGCTTCAGCCACGACCACACGCTCATCGCGACGGCTCCAGGGTGAACGCGGACCGCGGCAGATCCCGGACCACCACCCGCGCCTGTTCCCAGGGCGGAAGGGCCGCGGTGGTCCTGGTCACCACCGTCCGGGCGGCCGGGGCGGTCAGGTAGATCACCTGTGCGTACTGCATCGCGGTCAGCAGCTCGGTGATGATCCGCGCGGTGCGGGCCGCCGCCTTGGGGGTGAGCTCGACCTCGATCGCCCAGACCTGCCCGGCGTAGGGGGTGCCCGCGACGCTCGGCCAGTGAATCTCCGCATCCGGGACGTGCCCGCGACGCCCGGCGGCGGGCACGTCGGCGCGCAGCCGCCGCTCGCAGTGCCACCATGGCTGCCCGGCCGCCCAGGCCGGGCTGGCCGCGATCCACAACCGGGCCGCCAGCACGGCGCGGATGTGGGTCAGGCGGCCCAGCGCCGGGCGG
>PLIQ01000154.1:0-11742 GCA_003140115.1 Actinomycetota bacterium
ACCGAGCGGTAGTAGTGGTCTTGCTCGAGGTCTTCGAGCAGGCTCGGCCCGGTCGGCTCCCAGCCGAGCAGCTCCCGGGTGATGGTGGCGGTGACGGGGCTGTCCAGGGCGACGAAGTGGGCCAGGAAGCCGAAGTGTTCCGGGGCGTCTTGCGGGGCCACCGACGTCACCGGGAGGTCGAGGTGGCAGCCCATCGCCTCGGCGATCTCCCGGAAGGGAACGCCCTCCTCCGCGACCGCGTGCAGGACCGAGCCGCCGGGAGCGGACTCGACGGCCAGGCGGGCCAGGCGGGCGGCGTCGGAACGGTGCACCGCCGGCCACCGGTTCGTGCCGTCACCCACGTATCCGGCGACGCCTCGCTGGCGGGCGATGCCGACCAGGGTGGCCAGGAACCCGTTGTCGCCGTCGCCGTGGACCGTCGGCGCGAAGCGCAAGACCGACGAGCGGACGCCGACGCCCCGCAGCGAGAGGGTGAGCAGGGCGGTGGCCGCCCGGCGCCCGGCGGGGTTGGCCCGGACCTCGGGGCTCGCGACGAGCCCGTCGTCCTCGGTGGCCGCCCGGCCGGCGGTCAGGCCGATCAGGCCCGAGGCGAGCACGAAGGGCCGGTCGGAATCCGCCAGGGCGGCGCCCATGGCCTCCACGGCCCGCCGGTCGGCGGCTCCGGCGGCGGCGAAGTTGCCGCCGAAGGCCACCTCGTGCTGGAAGGCCAGGTGGATCACCCCGTCGGAGTCCGCGGCCGCCTTGGCCAGGCCCTCGGGATCATCGAGGTCGCCCCGGTGGGCCGTGGCGCCGACGGCTTCCAGCCGCTGCGCGGATGCGTCGGAGCGGGCCAGGCCGACCACCTCGTGGCCGGCCCCGAGGAGTTCGGGGACGACGGCCGAGCCGATCCAACCCGATGCGCCGGTGACGAAGATTCTCATAACGGACCTCCAGCGAGCTAAAGTGATGTCTGTAACAGTCATCACTGTAGGGCTGATGTCAGTGACTGTCAACACCGAGGACGTGGACCATGAGCCGATGGGAGCCCGATAGCCGGGGCCGGCTGCAGGAAGCGGCACTGGCCCTGTACTCCGAGCGCGGGTTCGACCAGACCACGGCCGCCGAGATCGCCGCCCGGGCCGGGGTGACCGAGCGCACCTTCTTCCGGCACTTCGCCGACAAGCGGGAAGTACTGTTCGGCGGCTCCGAGATCCTCCAGGAACGGATCGTGTCGGGCGTCGCCGGGGCGCCGACCGGGCACACGGCCCTCGAGGCGGTCGCCCGCGGTCTGGACGCCGCAGCCGTGATGCTCGGCGAGGCCCGCCGGGATCTCACCGCGCAGCGCCAGGCCGTGATCGCCGCCAACCCCGACCTACAAGAACGCGAACTGGCCAAGCTGGCCACTTACGCCGCGGCCGTCGCCGCTACCCTGCGTCAGCGGGGCGTCGGCGAACTGCAAGCCACCTTGGCCGCCGAGGCCGGCATGTCGGTGCTCCGGGTGGCCATCAGGCAGTGGGCCAACGGCGACGACGGCCGGAGCCTGCCCGTCGTCATGAAGGCCTCCATGGCCGAACTGCGAGCGGTGACGGCGGGCGGCTGAGCGTCACATCTTCCTGATCGCCAGGTACCGCCGCAGTTCCGGCAGCGATCTGACCACCTGCAGCCCAAGCGCCGTTCCGGCGGCGGCCAGGGCGATGGCCGTGATGTATCCGAGTGTGCGCATCACTTTGCTCCTGCTCGTTAGCGGGCGGCGGCCGACGAGGCTGCCAGCCGGCGCATTACCGCGTGCCATAGGGCCGCCAGGCCGCGCGGAGCCCGAGGACGTGCGTCGTCTTCGCCGCGCTCCGCCATTGCGGCCAGCGCCCTCTCGTTGACGATGACGTCACAGGCGACCTGCTCGGCCGACGCCGGGTCGGCGTGAGTCAGCAGCGCCTGCCTGCACAGCCCGGTGGCGTAACGGCGGTAGAGGCCGGCGTCCCGGCTGGTCGACACAAAGCCGGTCTTACTCGATCCCAGCATCGAAAAGCTCCGAGCATCTCGGCGGCGGCACAGTCAGCAAGCGCCATCAGCCACCGAGGTCCGGAGCGGCAATCTAACACTATCACGGAGGGCAACGGCGACGACGAACGGCCAGCAGGTCTCAGCCGATGTCGTCAGGCGCTCAGCTAGGCCCAGGTCAGCGCCGCCCTGGGTCTGGATGACGAGCCAGCCGAGCAGGACCAGGAACACGGCCGTCACGGCGGCACAGCCGTAGCTGCTCAGGATCAGCGGCCGTGGTGGCGCGTGCCGGGTGACAAAGGCGGGCCACACCGCGATGGCGACCGCGCCGAGCGCGGTCCAGGCGATATGCTGCGGAGTCGAGCCGCGAGCCGGTTCGGGAGATGCGGCGATGCCGATGCTGGACAGGCCCGCGACGGCGAGCAGGACGCGGGCGGGCACCCGGACGCCGGTCAGGCCCGCGGCCGTCAGGAGCTGACACCCGCCCACCAGGAACAGCGCTCCGGTCATGATCCACCGATCGGTTCCGGCGTGGCCAGCCAGCACGCTGATCGTCTTGCGGACCGGGCTGTAGGAGGCCGGCTGGACCGCGTCGGCGACCAGCCAGCCCGCGGTGGCCAAGACGGGTGACAGCGCCGCCGAGACCACGGTCCACCGCGGAACGAGGCCGCCCGGGCGCCTCGGCCGGGATGGGGCGCGCGCGGGGTCTGGACGCGCCAGCTGGGTCATTCTGCCCTCCAGCAGTCATGATTCGGCTGCCGGGCACGCTGCTGGCCCAACGTCAGGATAAACCGTTACGGGACGGGGCAGATAGGCTGGGGTCCTGTGGCTGCCGCCTCCTGGAGGCAGCGAGCCAGCGCCTGTGAACGGCATGGCGCGGGTCCCGGCCGCTGTCACGGTCGTGCAGCACCCCTCCGCTGGGGTGCCGACCTTGCGCGCTGGAGCCATCATCACTGGAACAACACTCGACCCGCTTGTGGCCTTCGCCGAGCTTGGCCAGATGAAGCTAGACGAAGGTGACCTGCAGGCCGTCCTCGGCCGGGTCGCGGAGCTGGCCAGGCAGACGCTGCCCGGCATCGTCGGCGCCTCGGTCACGCTGGTCGAGTCCGACCGGGCCTTCACCGTCGGTTTCGCCGGCCAGGTGGCCCTGGACCTGGACGAGACTCAGTACCAGGAGGGTTTCGGCCCCTGCCTTGAGGCCGCTCAGTCCGCGGGAACCATCGCCGTCCCCGACATGGCGGCCGAGACCCGCTGGCCGGCCTTCGCCCGGCAAGCCCTCGCCGCCGGGGTGCGCTCCTGTATGTCGGTGGCACTGCCGGTCCAGGAAGCCGTCCTCGGCGCGCTCAATATCTACACCATCCAGCCCGCCGTGCTCGACCGGGACGCCATCGAGCTGGCCCAGACCTTCGCCGGGTACGCTGCGGTCGCCATCGCCAACGCCCGCCTCTACCAGAGCACCGCGACGCTGGCTGAGGACATGCGGCGGGCCATGGAAACCCGCGCCGTCATCGAGCAGGCCAAAGGCATCCTGGTCGCCCAGCACCACTGCACCCCCGAGCAGGCCTTCGAAATGCTTACCCGGCTTTCCCAGACCACCCACCGCAAGCTCCGCGACTGTGCCGCCGACCTCGTTACCAGCACAGCTGAGAACGGCGCCCGTTAGTCTGCTGTGGATATCACCGGACCCAGACAGGAGCAGGCGCGCCCGCGCCGCGATCATGCATCAAATGCCGCATACCACGAAGGCGGTCGTCTTTGATCTCGACGACACGCTCGCGCCCTCCAAGTCACCCCTGGACCCCTCAATGGCAACGGCGCTGGTATCCCTCCTCCAGCGCCTCCCCGTGTGCATCATCTCGGGCGGCCGATTCGAGCAATTCCAAGCCCAGGTCCTGGACCGGCTGACCGCTCCGGAACAAATCCTCAGCCGGCTTCACCTGATGCCGACGTGCGGCACGCGTTACTACCGTTGGCAGCAGGGCGCCTGGTCACTGGTATATTCCGAAGACTTGTCCGCCGAGCAGAGGACTCGGATCAAGCAGGTCCTCGAAGAAACGTCACGAGCTCTCGGGTACTGGGCACCCCATCCGTGGGGCGAACCCATCGAAGACCGCGGCAGCCAGGTCACCTACTCCGCCCTCGGGCAAGCCGCACCGCTGGACGCTAAGGCCGCGTGGGACCCGGACGGAACGAAGAAGAGCCTGCTCGTGGCTCGCGCGTCACCGTTGCTGCCTGACTTCGAGGTGAGGGGGGGTGGCTCAACGTCGATTGACGTTACCCGCAAGGGGATCGACAAGGCCTACGGAGTTCGCAAGCTCATGGTGCAGATTCACGCGACTGCGGAGGAGCTGCTATTCGTAGGTGACCGGCTTGATGAGACCGGAAACGATTATCCCGTATTGACCGTGGGCGTGCCATGTGTCCCGGTCACGCGTTGGCAGGACACGCTTATCGTGATAGCCCAGTTCAATGACTGGTGGGACGGAATCACCAGTTCGCCGCAATTCCGGATTATCTCCAAGTATTCCGACGCAGGACCGCTCGGTCAGCCCGCGGCAGCCGAGGGGTCCTTACCTGCCGCGGGCCGGGCCGGGGCGTAGGCACGCAGGAAGGCCTGGACGCCGCCGGTGACGATCCGCTCGACCTCGGCGTCGCTGAGCTTGGCCGCGCCGAACATGGCCCGGTTGCTGGCCAGGGCGAAAGTCAGCGCGAACAGGTGCTCGGCCGCCTCGTCCGGGTCGGTGATGGCCAGACTGCCGGCCTTGGCCAGCCGGGCCAGGATCCGGGCCAAGGTCGCGTGCATGGTCTCCTGGGCCCGCTGCTCCCGCAGCAGCGCGGGGAAGTACGGGGCCTCGGTCAGGATCAGCCGGATCAGCGCGATCCGGTCCGGCGCCATGGTCAAGGTAAGCGCCGCCTCGCAGACGAAGGCGGTCAGATCGCACTCCACGTCGGTGACGTCGGTGAGGTGCGCGTCGGCGATGCGGCGGAAGGTCGTCATCATCGTGGTGAACGTGTCGTGCAGCACGGACCTGAACAGGTTCTCTTTGTCGCCGTAGCGGTTATAGATGGTGCGCTTGGACACCCCGGCCTCGGCCGCGATCGCGTCGACGCTGGTCCGCTCGTAGCCGTCGCGCAGGAACAGCCGCAACGCGGCCTGCGCGATCGCCTCCCCCTTCGGGCCGGCCCCGCCGACCGCCCGGCCCGCGTCCGATGCCGCCGCCGCAGGACCCGGCCACGGCTTGCCCGTCTGCTCAGCTAGCGTGCCTGCCATCGCCGCACCTCGCCCTCTCCGCTTCGCTCGCCGGCCATTTTTACACTTACCAGTTTACCCAAGTGCACTGCACGGTGTAGTTTACCTCCCATGAACGCAACGTCCCCTGCTGACCAGGGAACCGCCGCCAGTCCGGCCCGCGAGCGCCTGGACCCGGCCGTGGTCAAGCTCATCGTCGTCCTGCTCACCGGCGCGATCCCGGCGCTGCTCGACACCTCGATCGTGAACGTGGCCGTCGACACGATCGGCCGGGACCTGCACACCACCGTGCCGGTGATCCAGTGGGTGATCACCGGCTACCTGCTGTCGTTCGCCATGGTCATCCCGCTGAGCGGCTGGGCGCTGAGCCGGTTCGGCGGGCGGGTCGTGTGGATGTTCTCGCTGGCCCTGTTCCTGGCCGGATCGATCGCCTGCGGCGCCGCGTGGAACATCGACAGCCTGATCGCGTTCCGCGTGGTCCAGGGCATCGGCGGCGGGATGATGACGCCGCTGATCACGACGCTCCTGGTGCAGGCGGTCGGCACCAGCCAGATGGGGCGGCTGATGGCCGCGATCAGCCTTCCGATCGTCGTCGTCCCGATCTTCGGGCCGGTGGTGGCCGGGCTGATCATCACCAACATCAGCTGGCGCTGGATCTTCTACGTGAACGTGCCGATGTGCCTGGCCGGGCTGGTGCTGGCCTGGCGGCACCTGCCGGGGGGGCGGCCGCAGGGCGGCGCGGCACGCATCGACCTGGTCGGTCTGGTGTTGCTGCCGCCCGCGCTCGTGGGGCTGCTGTACGGCCTGGCCGAGGTGAGCACCGACGGCGGCTTCGCGCATCGCGGGGTGATCATCCCGCTGAGCGCCGGGATCGTGCTGCTCGCGGCCTACTGCGTGCACGCGCTGCGGACGTCCGCGACGCCCATGGTCGACCTGAAGCTGTTCCGGTTGCGCGGGTTCACCGGGGCGAGCACCCTGCTGTTCCTGGCCGGGCTCTCGATCTACGGGGCGATGCTGTTGCTGCCGCTGTACTTCCAGCAGGTCCGGCACGACACCGCGCTCACGGCTGGCCTGCTGATGGTCCCGCAGGGCCTCGGCAGCATCGCCCCGCGGACGCTGGCTGGCAAGCTCACCGACAAGATCGGCCCCCGGCTGGTCGTGCTGGCCGGGGTCGCGCTGGCCGCCATCGGCACGATCCCGTTCGCGCTGGCCGGGCTGCACACCAGCTACTGGCTGCTCGGCGCGGCCCTGGTCGTCCGCGGCGCCGGGCTCGGCACCGCCACGATCGCGGTCATGGCCGGCGCGTTCGGGGGGCTGAGCCGGGAGCAGGTGCCGCACGCCAGCAGTGCCATCCGGATCCTGCAGTTCGTCGGCGGCTCGTTCGGCGCCGCGGTGCTGGTGGCCCTGATCCTCGACCGCCAGGCTGCCGCCCACGCGGCCGCGGGCGCGGCGGGCCTGGCCACCGCCTACGCACACACGTTCTGGTGGTGCACCGGCTTCACCGCCCTGGCCCTGATCCCAGCGCTACTGCTGGCCGGCCGGCCCAAGCCGGCGAAGGCGGCCAGCCTTGCCGGATCGGCGCAGTGATGGTCGCTGAATGAGGAACGCTCACCCGGTTCGACTGCTCCCCAGCTCGTGACGGGTCGCCGTCGTCGCCTCGTTCACCGGCCGGCGGCGCGAGCTTGAGCAGCTGGCCGAGGCCGCCGCGGGGAACGCGGCCTCCAGCGTCCCGCGCTTCCCATCGGCACCATCCCTTGCCCGGAGAGAGTCCCGTTGCGGGAGGGAAGGAACAGCGTGAATGCAGCAGCGTGATGGGAAGATCCATCAGGGTGCCGCTTCCATGACGTTGGGGGACGGTCCCGGCGCGGGGCGGTTGGGGCGGAGGGGGCGGGTGGGGCGGAGGTCTCTCCAGGGTCGGGCAGAAATGGCAGCCCGACGGTAGAGCCTCGTAAATTGGTCTAGGTGTTTAGGGCGATATTGGCCCTGGTACCGGACCGCTCCCCCTGGCTACCTTGGCTCGCATGATGATCATGCAGCGCGCGACTGGCCTGGCTGCGCCGCGAGGCCAAGGGAGAACGTCATGTTCGCGCTGCTGAAGGATGTCCCGGTCATCAACCACCCGGTGTTCCGGATCGTACTCGGCGCCGCGCTCATTGGCCGGCGAGGTCTCGCCGACCGGAAAGGTCGACGTGGAATTCCACTCGGCCAGCGTAAACTCAGGCGCCGAGGAGGTGCAGCGCCTGGCGGTGCTGCGGTGCGGTGAGCGGGCCGCGGGCGCCGAGGAGGGGATCGTCACCGTCCCGCATCCAGGCCAGCAGCGCGGCCCGCAGCTCCTCGAACGGCGCCGGCCGGGCATCGCCGTTCAGCAGGTTGTGGCGCTCGAGGGGGTCGGCCCGCAGGTCGTAGAGCTCGGCGACGGGGTGCGGGCCGCCGGTGTACCGGCCCGGGTCGCTGCGGAAGATCGGTCCCTCGGTGACGTCGGCGGGCACCTCGACCCGGAAGCCGACACCGAAGTTGACGATGAGCTTCGCGACCGGGCTGCGCACGGCCCGCATCGGGTCGTAGTAGCTGTGGAAGGTCTTCTCGGCGAAGACGCGCTCGCGTGGCGCCCGGCCGGCCAGGAGGTCATGGCCGTCGACGCCGGCCAGGGCGTCCACCCCGGACGGGGCGTCGACCCCGGACGGGGCATCGACCCCGGCGCGGGCCCACAGGGTCGGGCCGACGTCGACGCCGCTGACCAGATCGGATCGGCGCTCGCCGGCCGGAACCCCGGCGCCGGCGAGGAGCAGGGCGATCTCGATCCCGGGGTCGTAGAGGGTGCACTTGGCCCTGGGCATGGCCAGTCCGTGGTCGGCGGCGAAGCCGAGCACCACGTCGCCGGCGCGGGCGCTGCCCCGGAAGGCGTCGGCGATCCGGCCCACAGCGGCGTCGGCGTGGCGGATGGCTCCGTGCAGCGCGGCAACCTCGGCCCGGCTGGCCGGCCCGTCCGGGAGGAACGCCGGCACTTCCACGCCGGCCGGGTCGTCGGGGACGGCCCCGCCCTGTGCGTAGGGCCGGTGCGGCTCCTCCAGGTTGACCTCGACGTAGAGCGGCCCGGCCGGCAGGGCCCGGGTGAAGCGCTCCACCTGGGCGGCGACGTCCGCGCCGATCGCGGCCGGGCCGGGGTACGGGTGGGCGGTGGCGAACCCGGCGGCCTGGGGGGAGGCGGCCACATGCTGCAGCCCGAACAGGTGGGTGCCGAACCCGTGGGCGCCCAGGTGGGCAGCGGTGGTCACGGCCTCCCGGCGCAGGCGGAAGTCGTACGGAGGGTGGGCCAGGCCGACGAGGCCGTTGCGGTGCGGGTAGCGTCCCGTGCTCATGCTGCCGCGGGCCGGGCTGCAGTGCGGCGCGGTGCAGAAGGCGGCGTCGAACACTACGCCGGACGCCCCGAGGGCGTCGAGCCGGGGGCTCGGCACCGTCTCCCGCCCGTACAGCCCCAGGTACCGCCCCAGGTCGTGGCAGGTGACGAGGACGACGACCGGGTCCGCCATCAGCGGCCTGGCTCGCCGGCGCCGTCCCCGCTGACCAGCAGCACGAGCTTGCCGCGCGCGTGGCCCTGCTCGCTCACCCGGTGCGCCTCGGCCACCTCGGCGAGCGGAAAGGTCTGCGCGACCGGGAGCGAGAAGCGCCCGGACTCGATCAGCTCGCTGATCTCGCCGAGCGCGTGGAGCGCGCGGCCAGCGTCTCCGCGGCTAAACCTCACCCCGTGCTCCTGGGCGCCAGCGAAGTCGGCGATCGTCACGACGTGCTCCGGGCCGCCGGCGAGTTCGATGAGCTCGGGAAGCACCCCGCTCCCGGCGACGTCGAGCGCGACGTCGACGCCGTCGGGAGCGAGCGCGCGAACCCGCTCGACGAGGCCCTCACCGTAGACGACGGGCTCGGCCCCCAGCGAGCGAAGGTACTCGTGGTTGGCCGCACTGGCGGTGCCGATTACGCGCGCGCCGCGCACCACGGCGAGCTGAACCGCGGCGCTGCCGACGCTTCCGGAGGCCCCGTTGATGAGCAGCGTGCTGCCGTTTCCGACACCAAGCTGGTCGAGCGCGCGCGTGGCCGTCTCGATGGCGGCCGGCAGCGCGGCGGCGCCGGGGAAGTCAAGCGACGGCGGGATCGGCGCATAGTAAGACAGCACCGCCAGCTCGGCCGCGGCCGCCCCCTCGGCGCAGAAGCCGAACACGCGATCGCCGACGGCCACGTCCGTGACGCCCTCGCCGAGCTCGTCGACGACGCCCGCCGCCTCGTAGCCCATGGTCTGCGGGAGCTCCCCGTCCATCAGGCCCTGCCGCTTCTTCCAGTCGCTCGGGTTAACGCCGACCGCACGCACCGCGATCCGGACCTGGCCGGGACCCGGATGCGGATCGGGGAGATCCACGATCTGCAGGACCTCCGGGCCCCCGAACTGGCTGAAACGAACTGCCTTCATCACTCGCTCCGATCTGGATGCGCCGGTGACCCCAGCACGGATTGTCTCCTGCCAGGCGACGGATCAGCAGGCGGATGGAGCTGACACGGCTATTTCAGCGGGACGATTCCCTGGGCGCCGCGGGGGAACGTGGCGAGGGTTTCCTCGGGGATGTTCAGGTGGGCGGAGACGAGCTTGCGCGTCAGATCTTGATGACTTGGACATCGGGCATGGCGTCGTAATCAGAATCCGCAGTCACGATCGGAACACGATGGGCGATGGCCGTAGCCGCGATCCAACTGTCGTTGATCGGCACCTTCCGACCTGCCGCGCGAAGCCGCGATACCAGCAGCGCCCAGGCCTCGGAGACGGCCTCGTCGACGGCCAGCGCCTCGAACCGCTGAGCGAGCAGATAGGTTGACAGCCTGCGGGACGCGGCCTCCGGGTCCTTGGCCTGCAGCACGCCGAGTCGCAGGTCGCCGAGCGTGATCGCCGAGATACCCCACTCAAAATCGGCGAACCTGCCGACATCGAAACGCGCCGCCTCCAGGCCGATGAACACCGAGGTGTCGGCTAGCGCCCGCTGGGCCGTCACCACGGCAAATCGTCAGTCGTCTCGGTCAGAACCGCCCGCAGTTCATCCGCCAGCCCGGTGGTATCAGGACCCAGCCGAACGAGCTCGTGGCCGATCTCCGGTGCGGGCAGCCACTGTCGCCGCCGCGAAAGCGGGATGATCTTTGCCACCGGACGGTTGTCCCTCAGGACCTCGATCTCCTCGCCTGCCTCAACGCGTCGCAGCACCTCCGCCGTGTGGTTACGGAGATCGCGTGCCGGGATAGCGCTCATAAAACGAGTGTAGCCATTCCGCTACGATCGTAGCAAGTACGATCAACTTCCACCCGGCGCACGACACTACGTCAGCTTCCCGGACGCGATTCCCCGGTCACGTCTTCCAGCAACCGGGGGTCGGCGAAGTCGCGGAAGAGCACGATATGACCTTCCCGGATCCGGAGGACCTGGATGGACGTGGCCGTGATCGACCGGCCCGTCGTGGTCACGGTCGCCTTCGCCCGCATCTCCGCGATTACCACCTCCGGGTCCTGGCTCTGGTAAAGCTCCGTCACCTCGTAGTCCTCCAGCCGCAGCGGCGACGCCATGACACGGCGCGAGTACTCGCGGATCGTCTCCCGGCCCTCCAGGCGCACAGGCGTGCCCGGCGGCCCGTGGAAGGAGAACTCGATCACCGCATCGGGCGCGAACAGGTCAGCGAGGCCGTCGGCATCGCCGCTCAGCATCAGCTGGCGGCGGTAGGCCAGGACATCGGCGGGCGTGGCGGATGGCATGCAGTGTTTCCCTTCAACGTGCCAGTTCATTCAACGGCCGTTCATTGATCAAGCGTAGAATCAAGTGAGCCCTCTGTCAACGCCCGTAGAATGAAACGGTGACCACTCCCCGGCCCGGTTCGCGTGCCGAGCAGCGCCGCCGCACCGAGGCGCGCATCCTCGACGCCGCGACCCAGGCCTTCTTCAGCGCCGGGTACGACCGGACGACCATCCGGGCCGTGGCCTCGGCCGCAGGGGTGGACGCCGGCCTGGTCATGCATTATTTCGGGTCCAAGCAGGAGCTATTCCGGCGAGTGATCGACGCCGCCCCGGTCCCCGAGGTCAGCGGAGCGCCTGGGCAGGCGGCCGAGCAGATCCTCGCCGGGCTCGCGAGCCGGCTGGCGAGCGAGCCGGTCGCGTCGCTGGCCCTGTTGCGCTCGATGCTGACCAACCCCGAGGCCGCCAGCGCCGCCAGCGACGGCATCGCCCGCTACGAGGCGCAGATCGCCCAGGCCATCCCCGCCGACGACGCGGGCCTGCGGGCCGCGATCATCAGCGCCATCACCCTCGGCATCTCGGTCTCCCGGCACCTCATCAAATCCGACGAACTCGCCACCGCCGACCCCGCGCAGGTCATCAGGCTGCTGCGGCCCTGCATCCTCTCGCTGGCGGCCGACCCTGACCACAGCGGGCGACCTTAACTACAGACCCGCCCGCGCCGCTGGAGCACATTGTTCTGCGTGCTAGCGGATTTC
>PLIQ01000154.1:11828-16717 GCA_003140115.1 Actinomycetota bacterium
GGCGTGAGCGACGACAGCGCCCCGTGCTGGGACAGCAGGTAGTGCACGGGGTTCACGCCGAGCATGGCCGCGAACAGGGACGAGACCGGCGGGAGGCTGCCGATCTGCGCGGCGACCTGGTGGCTGACCCCGTGCTGGGCCAGACCGCTGGTCAGGGTGCGCGGCAGGGCGCTGGCCAGGCCCGCGATCATCAGGGAGAAGAACACCCCGATCGACAGCGAGGTGCCGGAGTTCTGGAAGGTGGCCCGCATCCCGGAGGCGACGCCGCGGTACTCGGCCGGGACGCTCGACATGATCGAGGCGGAGTTCGGCGAGCTATACATCCCGATGCCCACCCCGTTCAGGGCGATCAGCAAGGCGAACGCCAGGTACGGGAAGTTCACCGGCAGCACCAGCAGGCCGACGAAGCTCAGCGCGAACAAGANNGGCGTCTGGCTGTAGTCATAACCGTGCAACGGCAGCCAGATGCCCTGCAGCCAGACGATCAGCACGAACTGCAGGCCGCCCTGCGCCAGCCGGGCGGTGAACCCGGTGAGGTTGCCGGCCGTGAACGCCCTGATCTTGAACAGGCGCAGCTGGAACAGCGGCTCCGCGACGGTCCGCTCGATCGCCACGAACACGGCCAGCAAGGCCGCGCCGCCGGCCAGCCCCGCGATCACCGCCGGGTTCGACCAGCCCATCGTGTGACCGCCGTACGACTGGATCCCGTAGGTGATCGCGACGAGGATCGCGCTCAGGCCGATCGCGAAGGTGGCGTTGCCCCACCAGTCGATCCGCGCCGGGTGCCGCGCCCCGTTGTCCCGCAGCCGGAAGTACGCCCACAAGGTCCCCGCGATGCCGACCGGCACGTTCACCCAGAACACCGCCCGCCAGTCCCACGCCGCGAGCAGCCCTCCGGCGGTCAGCCCGAGGAACTGCCCGGCGATCCCCGCGACCTGGTTCACGCCCAGGGCGAAGCCGCGCCGCTCCGGCGGGAAGGCGTCGGTCAAGATCGCGGCCGAGTTCGCCGAGAGCATCGAGCCGCCGAAGGCCTGCAGGAAGCGCCAGCCGATCAGCCACAGCGCCGCGCGGGAGCCCGTGAGGGGATCCAGCGACAGCAGGACCGAGGCGACCGTGAACACCACGAAGCCCAGGTTGTAGATCCTGACCCGGCCCAGGATGTCTCCCAGCCGGCCGAGATTCACCACGAACACCGCCTGCACGAGCCGGTAGCCCATGATCATCCACAGCAGGTAGGCGATGTTCGCCGGCGCCAGCGGGTCCAGGTGAATACCCCGGAAGATCGCCGGCAGCGCGATGATCACGATGGAACCGTCCAGGGTTGACATGAAGACGGCCATCGTCGTGTTCGTCAGTGCCACCCACCGGTACCGGTCGGCCGCGGAGGAACGGGGCCTGGCTATCCGCGGCGGTCTGCTTGGTTGACTACTCATCACTTCTCCGGCTGGCTACGTGTCCCGCGCTCCGTCCCCTGCACTCCGTTTCCTGGGAAATGGGAAGGCACTGCGCGCGGAACCCGCACGGACTGTTTAGGTATACGAAAGACTTTATTAGGTATACTAATGATCTATGGAGAAGAGTGCAACTGAGGAGCAGGCCGCTGAGGCCGAAGGGACCGACCTCGGGGGCCAGGTACGCTCCGCCGTCGGACGCCTCTACCGCCGCTTCCGCAGCGAACGCCCAGACGGCAGCCTCGGGGACACGGCCCTCGCCGTACTCACCCGCCTGCACAAACACGGACCGCAGACCCTGACCGAACTCAGCGAGCACGACCGGGTTTCCCCCGCCTCGATGAGCCAGACCGTGAACCGCCTCACCTCAGCCGGCTACGCGGTCCGCACCGGCGACCCGGACGACCGCCGCAAGGTACTCTTCAGCACCACCGCCGAAGGCGACGAGCTCGCCAGCGCCGCCCGGGCCCAGCGCAACGCCTGGCTCGACCAGCGGCTACAGGCCCTCAGCGCCGAAGACCGCGCGGTAATCGCCCGCGCCACGGCCCTCCTGAGCAGGATCGCCGACTCATGACCGACCGCGAGCTCCAGCGGGTCACCGACGAGCTCAACAAGTGGCGCGAGCTCGCGGTCTCGACCACGCACCATGATGCCGCCTGACCGCGAGCCCGCCTGGCGCCGGACGGCGCGCTGACCGATCACCGGCTCGGGCATCGATGGCTAGTATGGCGGCGGCGTCCCTCCCGGCGCCGCACAGGCCCGAGGAGACACAGGTGAGCAAGTCCCATCCCGAGCAGTGGACGATCCACGAAGTCGCGGAGCGTCCGGACAGGTCGCTGGTGACCGCGCTGCGCGAGTTCGACACGACTCAGATCGCCGACTGCGGTGGTCCGGTCGGGATCGTGGGCCCGCCGCTGCGTCACCTGGCCGGCGGCGCGCAGCTGTGCGGTCCGGCGGTGACCGTGTGGACCAAGCCTGGCGACATCTTGTACGTGCTGAAGGCAACGGACCTGATCGCCGCCGGCGACGTGCTGATCATCGACGGCGGCGGCCGGCTGGACGCAGCGGTGATCGGCGACATCGTCGGTCAGACGCTCGTCGACCTCGGCTGTGCCGGGCTGGTCGTTGACGGCGCCGTCCGCGACCTCGACGGTCTCGACGCGACGGGGTTGCCTACGTTCGCCGCGGGGGCCCATCCCGCGACGGGATCCAACCAGGGCCCGGGTGCGATCAACGTCGTCGTGCAGTGCGGCGGGGTGACCGTCCGTCCCGGGGACGTGGTCCGCGGCGACGCCAGCGGCCTCGTCGTCGTCCCGAAGGAACACTTCGCGGAGGTGCTCGCCCTGACTAAGACGGTCGCCGACCGGGAAACAGGTTGGCGGCAGGCCATCGCGGGCGGCACGAGCCTGCCCGCCGCAGCCGGCATCGACGACCTGATCAGCAAGCTCGCCGCGGACCGGGCGGCGGAGCCGGGGCACGCGTGACCAGCAGTCCAACTGGCGTGCGCCACGGCCGTTCCGAGTTCATGGACGTCATCGATGACCAGCCACAACCGGTCCCGCAACGGGGCCAGGTCGGTCAGTAGCCGCTGACGCCGCTAGCTGCCCGCGCCGGTTAGCACGGCGACGCGTTCGGGCTGGTGGGTGGGCCAGCAGGGGAAGTGAGTGTCAGTGCCCAGGCCGGCGGCGAGCTTGTCCAAGGCAATCCGGCTTTCCTCGTCGGCCGCTGTGCAGACAACCATCCGGGCGTCGGGGAAGACGCTGACCGCGAAGCTCGTGGTCGTCACGCGGACGGTGCCGACGCCGGGATGGCGGAACGACGTCACCCTGATCATCGGCGGTGCCACGTCGTGCCCGGCCCAGGTCTTGGCGAAGGCCGGGCTCTGCCAGGGCTTCCTGGTGGTGGCAGTACCAGGATAACCAGGCTCTTGGTACCAGAATAACAGCCGAGGCAGGCTTAAGGCCATGACAGAACTAACCGGATGGCTCACCCTGGCCAGGACCCGGCGGGCGCCGGGAGACAGCCGAACCCGGCCCATCCGGCCGGGCCTCGTGCTCGCCGTCGTCCTCACCGGACAGCTGATGGCAGTGATCGACAACTCCATCGTCAACGTGGCCGTGCCGTCGATGGCGGTCAGCCTGCACGCGTCCGGTGCACTGCTGCAGCTCATCCTCGCCGGCTACACCATCTCGTACGCGGTGCTGCTCGTCACGGGCGCGCGGCTCGGGGACATCCTCGGCCACCGCAGGGTATTCCTCGCCGGGGCCGCGCTGTTCACGTTGGCCTCACTCGGCTGCGGCCTCGCCCCGTCGGCGGGTGCCCTGGTGGCACTGCGCTTCGTCCAGGGCGTCGGCGCGGCCGTGATGATCCCGCAGGTGCTCAGCCTGATCCAGCGGACCTTCACCGCTCCAGGCCCTCGGGCGCGGGCCATGAGCATGTACGCCGCCGTGCTTTCAGGCGGAGCCATCCTCGGCCAGGTGGTCGGCGGGCTGCTCGTCAGCGCGGACCTGTTCGGCACCACGTGGCGGCCGATCTTCCTGGTCAACGTGCCAGTTGGCCTCGCGGTCCTGGCCTTTGGCCGACTGCTGCCAGCGGCGGACGCCGACCGTCCGGAACGCAGGCTCGACCTGCCTGGCCTGGCCATACTCACCCCTGCCGTGCTCGCCTTCGTGCTGCCACTGGTCCTCGGCCAGTCGCTCGGCTGGCCCGCGTGGGGCTGGGCCCTGCTCGCCCTGGCGGTCGTGCTCGCCGCCGCCCTCGGCCCGGTGGAGCACCTCGTGCACGCACGCGGCGGGCAGCCAATCCTGCCGCGCTCGCTGCTGGCCGCGCCGGGTGTCGCCACCGGGATCGGGGGGATGTTTACCGTGCTGGCGATCTTCGGCGGCTGGCTGTTTGTCTTTACCTTGCACCTGCAAGACGGCCTCGGCTACTCGGCACTCCGCTCTGGACTCACGTTCGTCCCCGCCGCCCTCGCGTTCGCCCTCGTCGGCCTGAACTGGCGGCGCGTCCCGGTGGCGGCCCACCACCTGCTGATCGTCGGCGGGTTCGTGCTCAACGCCGGCGCGCTGCTTGGCCTGGGGCTGCTGCTGCGCGACGGCGGCACCGGCGGGGTGACCACCTACGTCCTGGGGGCCATCTCGGGCGGCAGCATGGCGGCCGGGTTCGGGCCGCTGATGACCCGAGTCCTGTCCCGGGTCCCGGTGGCGATCGCCGCCGACGCCAGCGGCGTCATCGTGACCGTCAACCAACTCGGCATCGTCGGTGGCGTGGCGACCGTCGGCACGCTCTACCTCAACCTGGCCGGCCACCTGCACGCCAGCGCCCTGGCGAGCGCCCACGCCTACGAGGCGTCGTCGGTCGCCCTCGCAGCGATGGCCATCATCGGCGGCATCCTCGCGGCTGTTCACGTCCGCTTCCGGAGTGATCAAGCCGGGTAGG
>PLIQ01000446.1 GCA_003140115.1 Actinomycetota bacterium
TGTCTGATCCCCGCGGAATAGCCGAACTGAGCCTCGCCTTCGAAATCGACCGCCGGGACCACCCCCCACCTGAAGCAACAGCAAGCGGCTCCTTAGAACTCGGTCTTGAGCCGCTCGATCTCGCGGGTGCGCTCGCGAAGCTGGGCGTAGGCGGGCCGCTCGCTGATGCGGGCCAGCGCCCAGCGGACTGCCTCGGCCCGGTTCGGCGCGATGCCGGCGTTGATGAGCGTGTCGATGATCTCCAGCTCCGGCGCCCGCAGGCGCACCATCACGGGCGTGAACTCGCCGTCCGCGGGCCTGTCCTTCCCGGCGTCCATCCTGGCCATGAAGCGTTTCTGCTTACCGTCGATCACATCAGACTTCACCTCGAACCGCCGCACCTCGGGGAGCCGCTGGGCGATTTCATGCCGGAGCTGCTTCATCGCCTCCTGCTTCGATGGCTCGTCGCGTTCACCGGGCGGCTCGGCGGTCAGCACTCGCACCATCACCTCGCCCGGCTCCACCATCGGGTCGTCGCCGTACTCGAGCACCGCTACCTCGCGCACGCTGGCGCCGAGGAGCCTGTCGGCCTCTTCTTTCAGTTCCCGCTACTGACGGTTGCCCTGCACAGAGCCGGTCGTTAGTGTGAATGGCAGCGTGCGAGGGCGCTGCCAGTCCGCGGGCAGGGATTTTCCCACCTCGAGCAGCAACTTCAGCGCACCGGGCAAGACCAGCCTCTTTCCGGCCGGGCGAGCGGATCTCGGCGACGGAGGAGGTTGTGATGCCTGATCGTCATTTCGAGCTGCCGGCTCATCCGGACCTGGAGTATTACCGCAAGCAGGCCAAGCACCTGCAGCGCTCGTACGAGGCGGGGGATGCGGCCGCCCGGGGCCGCGCGGCCGAGGTGCTGGGTGACCGGGCCGCCGCGCGGTTCCTGCTCAGCGACGCCCAGTTCGTCCTCGCCCAGGAACACGGATTCCGGACCTGGGCCGAGTTCCGGGCGGACATCCAGAGCCAGCGCACCACCGGCGGCCGGCCGTCCTCCCGCCTGTGGGGGAGTGGATCGGGCTACTACGCCTCGTGGGCCGATTCCCTGCTCAACGAGCTGCGCCGCGGCGACCCGGGCCCGCTGGCCCGGTTGCGGGTGCATGTGCCCAGGTACGCCACTGCCACCGACGCATCCACCGCCGAGCTTCGCGACGCCCGGCTGATCATCGCCCGTGAGCACGGCTTCGGGACCTGGCGGGAGCTCGCGGAGGCCGCCGAGAAATCCCAGTGCGACACCGCTGAACGCCAGGAGAAGTGGCGGCGCATGCGCCCGGAGGCCGAAGCCCTGCTGGCCGGAGACACCGGCCGGCTGGCCCAGCTGACCGCCGGGCAAGCCGACACCCTGCTGCAGATGCTCGCCATGCGAGAGATCCTCGGGGTCAAGCTCGGCGAGGGACTCGGTGTGCCGCGCGCCGCCGTCGATGTGCTGATCGGCAAGGCCACCAGCCTGGACCTCCCGCTGCCCCAGGCCGTCCGCGCCGACCGGGCGGAGTACGTGCGCCTGCTGCTCGGCGCCGGCGCCGACCCCGCCACCCGGACAGACGGCATCACGCCGCTGGAGAACGCCATCGGCGCTGGCCTCACGCAGATGGTCGACCTGCTCGCCGAGTACGGCATTGTCCCGCAGGCGCTCTGGACGTATGCCGCGTGCGGCCGGCTGGATCTTGTCCAGACCTGCTTCGATACCGACGGCAGGCTGCGGCCCGACGCCACGGTCTCGCGGCCCAACCCCGCCGACTTCTTCCCTATCCCACCCCGGATCCCGGCGACATCGGATCCGGAGGAGATCATGGCCGAGGCGTTCGTCTACGCCTGCCAGCACGGCCGGACCGAGGTCGTTCGCTGGTTCCTTGACCGCGGCCAGAACCCCGACGTCGCCCCCTTCCTCGGGCAGACCGGACTGCACCTGGCGGTCATCCAGCAGCGGGTCGAGGTGGTTCGTTTGCTCATGGAGCGTGGCGCCGACCCGTCCATCCGCGGCGAACTCGTCCCTTTCGACGCGGCCGGCTTGCTGAGCATTTTCTCCGCCGTCGACGGGAACGACCCCGTGGTCCGGCAACTCCGCAAGCTGCTCAAGCCCCGATCGCGCTGAGTTACCGCTGCGGGTCCAGGCCGAGCCTGCGGCGCACGACCTGGCGGGCCAGGTCCAAGACGGCGGGATCGTCGTGGAGTACGAAGTTGGTGTCGGTGGCCAGGATGATCCCGTTCAGCTCGAACGCGAGCTGCTGAGGGTCCTCACCTGCGGGGAGTTCGCCCTGCTCGATCGCGGTGGCCACGAAGCCCTTGATCAGGTCCACGAACCCGGACTGGAACGCGGCGACCGCCTCCTTGACCGGGCCGGGACGGGTGCCCATTTCCAGGGCGGCGCCGGCGAAAAAGCATCCGCCGGGGAAGGTGCGCCGCTGCAGGTGCTCGAAGAATGCCTCGCACACCGCCGCGAGCTGGGCCAGCCCGGCCGGGGCCGCCAGGGCGGGCTGGACGACTTCGCCGGCGAAGATCCGCCCCGCCTCTTGTACGGTGGCCAGCTGGAGTTCCTGCTTGGAGCCGAAGTGCGCGTACAGGCCACTCTTGCTCATGCCGATCGCCGCGGCCAGGTTCCCGATCGACAGGCCCTCCAGACCGTCCACGGTGGCCAGCGACGCGGCCGCGCGCAAGATCGCGGCCCGGGTGCGTTCCCCGTCCGCGCGGGGCTGCCGCGCCCGGGTGCGCTGACTCGCGGCACTCTCCGTCATCTTGACAACGTAGCACGACCGGTCGTACCGTCCGATTTAGTGCGAACGATCGTGCTAAGTTCGCCACCACACACCTGATCAGGAGGCAAGCAATGACGGGAAAAGCAGTAATCAGTCTCACCACCGGCATGGAAGACCCGGAGAAAGTGACCGTGGCGTTCCTGGTCGCGGTCGGCGCCGCCGAATCGGGCCGGCCGACCCTGATCTTCCAGGCCAAGGAAGCCGTCCGGCTCGCTCTGGAAGGGGTGGCCGCGGGTGTCGCCTGCGACGGCTGCCCGCCCCTGCCGGACCTGCTCACCCGGTATGAGAAGGCAGGCGGGCGGTTCATGGTCTGCCCGGTCTGCTTCAACGCCAAGCAGCTGGACAAGAGCACCCTGCTGCCCAACGCCGAGCTGGCCGGAAGCGTCCAGCTCTGGGAATGGATCGGCGACGAGGCGGCGACCACCTTCAGCTACTGACCATCTGCTCCGCGTGAGCAACCCCGGGCGGTTACGGAGCTGCCGTCCGCCCTGCAGGCCGGGCGCGGGTCCCGTGATCCCGATGTGTGACGATCAGGAAACCACCGGACCCGCGCATGCCCGGGCTACGCCGCGCTG
>PLIQ01000352.1:0-137 GCA_003140115.1 Actinomycetota bacterium
TACATCCTTGGCGTGTTCGCCGCCTCGGTCTTCGCCCCGGCGGCTGGGTCGCTGGTCAACGAGTTGTTTCCCACACCGGTCAGGGCCTCAGTGGCGGGCTGGTCGCTGGCGGCAGGCGTGCTGGGCGCGGTCACCGG
>PLIQ01000352.1:171-5818 GCA_003140115.1 Actinomycetota bacterium
TCGCACCCCGATGCCGCAGGGGGCAGCGAGATCCGCCAATCCCCGGAAACCCGCTTCCGCGACGACGATGGTCCACCCGCTGATCGCAAAGCATGGCGGAACCCGGTGCAGCCAGCACGCAGACCCCGCCCAATTGGTCGGCGATTCGGTCGGCTGCAATGCGGTTTCAACCGGGTTCTGATCGGGGTGATCTGTGCGTGCTGTGTGCTTGTCACCGCCGTCGTTCCGCGTTGGGTGCCCTGCGGGTTCAGTGCCGTTCGCCGAGTTTCTGCACGAAACTGACGCCGTCGCCGATGGGAATCAGGACCACTTTCACGCGGGGATCGGCGGCGATCGCGTCGTTGAGGGAGCGGATCGCGGCGACGTCCTCGTCGTCCGGGAGATCACCGACCACGTGGCCGCCCTGCAGCGTATTGTCCAGCAGGATCAGGCCTCCTGGCCGCAGCCGGGTCAGCACCTCTTCGTAGTACTGGGCGTAGCCGGTCTTGTCGGCGTCGATGAACGCGAAGTCGAACTGCTCGCCAGGTGGCAGTGCGCGCAGGGTTGCCAGGCCCGGACCGACCCGCAGCTCGATCCGGTCGGCGACCCCGGCTTCCTGCCACGCCGCGCGGGCAATCGAGGTCCACTCCTGGCTGACGTCACAGCACAGCAAATGCCCGCCGGGACCCAGGCCTCGCGCCACGGCCAGCGCCGAATAGCCGGTGAACGTGCCGATCTCCACCGCGCGCGTGGCTCCCATGGCCCGGACCAGCATCTCCATCAGGACCGCCTGGTCATCGCCGATCTGCATAACCGCGGCACCGCCGGTCTTCTCCTGCGTGGTGCGCTGCAGCTCAAGCTGGTGCGCGTCGGGCGGGGTGGAATGCGCTGCCGCGTAATCATCGATCACCGGATCGGTGAACTGGCTCCGCCAGCGAGCGGCTGGTGAGGTCATGTCCGTCCTTCTCCTTCCAGGGGTGCCACGTCGTTGAGGTCCACATCGTCTCATCAGCGATCCCGGCGACCGCGGGGTTGTGGCCGCCATGTCAGGCCGGAGGGATCCAGCAGCTGGCGGTGCATGCCCAGATCCAGACAATCGACATACAGCGCTGTACGCGGCATGCGCTGGCCTGCCGCGCTATCCAGCCAAGAAGTCCAAGACCCCGGGCAGAGCCAGAAAGGGGCGTTGTGCCGATGATCATCACCGTCCCGCCCCGCCAGGCACCTCACATGGTGCCGTTCGGACGCTGGTCAGCGCCGCGACCGCATCGCCCTCACGCAGACCCGTGACCGCCAGCTCCGGCAGTCCCCGGAACTCCTCGCCCGGCTCACGGGTGGCGGACACCAGCGCGACCGGCTCGGCCAGCCGCGCGCCGTCCGGGATGATCTTCCGTCGTCCCTGCCGCCGCGGGACGCCGACCCGGCGGCGGTAGATGCCAGAGCTTTCCGCCGGACGGCTGGCGCGGGGACGCCAGGCCGCCGCCAGGTAACGCCGGCGGTGATGACCACCGATCGCACGGTGAACCTGCCGCCCTCAAAGAGCCGCAGCCGGCAGGAGTACGCCGCAGTGCGCCGCAGCACTTCAGCGCGGCGACATCCACGAGGCCTTCCTCATCACCTAGACGCATCGTGGTCGGGTCGCCCGGGAGCATCGCGGCCCCGCGAGTCCGATCGAGGGAACAGTCGCGATTTATCGTTTGTTGTGCTAACTAACTAATGAGTTGGCTGCTGTGGGGACGAGAGCTTGAAGACTAAGGCCGGAGCGTTCTGGGGAAAGACTTTTTCCTCGCTGAAAGTCCCGAATTACCGCCTGTACTTCACTGGCCAGTCGATCTCTATGGTCGGCACCTGGATGCAGATGACGGCGCAGTCCTGGCTCGTGTTGACCCTTACCCACTCAAGTACCGACCTTGGCCTGACCGTGGCGCTGCAGGCNNCATATTCGCTGACCATAATGTCAAACCGGGGCCGATTGCGTGCCGGCCCGGGACCTGGCCGCTTGGTGACGGCCGCCGTCATCGCCGCAGGCCGTAAGCCACGAGGCAGGGCCGTCGACCTGATGATCGCCGCCACCGCGGTCGCTGAGGGCCTGCCGCTGTACACGACCAACCCCGCGGACTTCACCGGCCTGGATGCCCTCATCCCCATCTCGCGTCACCGGCCCGCCTGTCCCCACGAACAGCTAACTCGCTGACCCAGCCACCTGTGTGGTTATCGCTTGCACTGTGGCCACATGCAGACACACACACACACACGCTGCTGCTCGCGGGCGCGACCACGGACCGTCCAGACGGGATGCGGCCAGACCAGCCTCTGCAATCGGCAGCGGCCCGCCCGCTACAGCGGCGTCCAGGCCCAGGCCAAGCTCACCCTGCCCGGCGGCCGGCCGCTGCCGCGCCGCCGGGGCCTTTGGTGGCTAGCGGGTGGGGTTCTCCGGTGAGGGCGGCGAGGGCGGTCGCTACCTCGGGCAGGCCGGCCCGGACGTAGGTGGCCATGGCGCCCATGGAGCGTGATCCTCTCCTGTTGTCCTCGTGGCCGGCGTAGGCTTCGGCGACGGCGAAGCCGAAGTTCCGTTCGACCCAGGTCAGGGTCGTGCGCCTAATCCAGTGCATGCTGATCTGCTGAGTGCGGACCCAGGGCAGGTGCCGGCCGATCCGGATCCACAGGTGGTCATAGCGGCGGTAGGTGATCGGGTGTCCGCTGGCATACCGCAGCAGCTGCCCGTCCGGCGAGGCGTGCCGGTCCTGGCCGTGCTCGACAAGGCGGCCCATTAGGGGGGGAGACCGGCTGCCAGCGGACCGTCTCGCCCTTCTCCCGCAGCCGGATCAAGCACTG
This sequence comes from Actinomycetota bacterium, assembly GCA_003140115.1. Next base: position 2,986 of record PLIQ01000352.1, read on the forward strand.
GTCCGGGTCCAGATCATCCGGGCGCAGCGCGAGCGCGCCGCCGCGCCGGCAGGCCGTTTCGGTGTGCAGCCGCAGCAGCAGCGTGTCCAGCTCGGGATCATCGCCTGTGGCCGCGGCGGTCTCGTTGATCTGGGCCAGCCGGGTGTCCGGCACGGCCCGCCGGGTGGACGGCAGCCGACGCGGCTTGGCCACTTTCCGCGCCGGGTTGTCCGCCTCGGCGATCAGCCCGTCGTCCACGGCCCGCTGGTACAGGCAGCGCAGCGCGGCCACCAGGTGCTCCTCGGCGCTGCGCCCGCCCCGGGCGTTGCGGCGGGCCACCACNNTGGCACTTGACGTAGGCCATCAGCTGCCGGATCTCCGACGGCGACGGCTCGTCCAGGCGGCGGTCGCCCCAGTGCTCGACGACCCGGTTCCAGTACGAGCCGTACGCCCGGCGGGTCCCGGCACTGACCGCCGCCGACACCACCGGGACGTACTCGGCGAAGGTCGGAACCGGCTTGCGGGGCTGCGGGACCACGGCCAGGTCCGCCGGGGACAGGCCCATCCGCTCCAGCAGCACCAGCGCCGCTTCGATGACAGCCTGCTGGGAGGCGCCCGGGTTCACCGCGGTCATGCCCGCCTCCCCCCACCGGGGACCGGGGCGTGCGCCCGCAGCGCCTGGTCCACCACCGCGAACGAATACGCGGCCAGCTCGTCCCGGTCCGGGAACACCGCCAGCAGCACCCGGTCGCCGGGCCGCAGCCCGCAGCGGCGCCGCAGCGCGGCCAGGATGACCAGGTACGGCTTGGCCGGCATAGTGACCATGCCGCCCGGGTCGCGGCGGGCGATGACCACCCCCGCACCGGCGGTGATGGTCAGCCGGTCACCTGGCTGCCAGCCCAGCGCGCTGATCATGGCCCGGTCGGCGACCCGGCCGGACTCGTCCATCCGGCCGAACCCGTACACCACGTCATCCGGGACCACCGGGACTTCCGGCGCGGCGGCGACCGGCAGACGGCGAGCTATGGCCGGCCTGGCGTGCTCCCGGCCGCCTGGCCGGGCGCGCGGGGGAATCAGGGGTGCGATGAGCGGGGTCGTCATGGCCGCCTCCCCGCAGGGAGAGCCGGGACGGCCCGGCGGCATGCTAGCGGCCGGTCCGCGTGTTCGAGTATTGTCTGTTTGCGGGAAATTTCCCCGGTTTGGGTGTCCGAGGGGGGACTTGATCCCCGCTCGTGGTGGTACATCCCCAAACGGGGGATCCATCACCACTCCAAGCTAACACGGCAAGGGCCGGCCAGGCCGCATTTCGCAGGCGAAAAGAGGCGGCAGCACCGGGCCGTCCGACCGGTCCAGGCATGTGACCTGCGGAAACGACGAGGGCGGTGAGCCGGGACCGGACCGCACGCAGGGCCGGACCGCGGCAGCCGCAGCACGACGCTTCACCATCAGGGAAGCACAGTGACAGCCTCCCGCTGCTGCCCGCCAGTCCCCGCACCGCAGCCGCGGCCCCGTAAACCGGCCCCGATGACCTTGCCACCGAGTTGAACCCCCATAAAACCGAGTTGAACCCCCATAAGGCAGTCCCCGGCGGCTAGCCGCGCCAGAACAGATCAGACGGGCCTTCCGAGCTCGGGCCAGAGCCCGCTGGCAAGGCAGCTGGCAAGGGCAGGGCTGTCAGGCCGCCCGCGATCCGCTGTGCCCATGACGCTCCGCTACCGCCGCGGGCCGAGCTTGTGAACGCGTAGCCGCCGATGTGCGTGCTTTCTATGGCGTAAACGATGGCGGTCCGCTCCACGCCGAATTGGTTATTCTGCGCGTACGCGCGATGCGCATATTAGCGAGGGCTTGGCCGTCTGGTCGAGCCCGCCTTGGGCCATCGGTGCCCAGGAGATGAAGGCCATCCCTTCGTGTTCGCAGATATCGACCATCTGCTGTTCGCTGCGGTCAGTCAGGTTGTAGCGGCTCTGGACGGTGGCGATATCGATGATCTCGCGTGTCTTGCTGAGTTGTGCGGCCGTCAGCGGTCTGGAGGGATCGTCTGCGACCAGCTGGTGACTGTCTGGGTGACCAGTTGGGGCATCCGCAGCCGAGGCGGCAGGAGCCGGATCAGCGCGGTAAGGACTGCGCGGTCGGCCTAGCCCAGCCGGGGCCGCGGATTGGCGCGGCGAGCACGGCGACCTCGTGCCGCAGCACCAGCAGCTCTGCATCCTTGGCGGCCGTTGACCGGCCGAGCAGGACCAGCCAGCCGCAGAGCCGGACGAAGATGAGATAGAGCAGGCGCAAGGACACGGATAATCATGATGCCGTACGCCTGACCTTGGACATCGCCGCAGCTCATAGGCCAGGCAGACTTTTGGCACCCCACAGGTGCGACGATGCCCCATGTGTGGCTCGTCGATCGGAATGGTAACCGGGTCTCGGCGACACTCGACCTGACCGGCAAGGGACGGTTCACTGTCGTCACTGGGCTGGCAGGCCAGTCGTGAGCTGCGGCTGTCGCAGCCATGTCCCGGCAGTACCTACCCTCCTGGATCGCCCCGGGGGAGGATGCCAGCAGGTCCGCCGTGACCTACGGTAAGGGGTGTGCGGGTTATAAGGCGATGGTGGCGGGTCGTGCGGGAGCACCCGTATGTGACGGATGCTGTCATCGCTGCGGTGCTGTACGCGCTGATGCTGACGACGCCAGCCAGGGCTCCTCAGCGGGCCGCGTCATGGTCGGCGGGCTACGTCGTGGCCTGGGCTGTCGTCTGCGGGGCGCTGGCGTTCCGGCGCCGCTGGCCGCTATGGGTGCTGTTGGTCACCGTAGCGGGCGCGCTGGTGCACACGGTGCTGGAGCGCAGTGGCGCTGCCGGCA
>PLIQ01000123.1 GCA_003140115.1 Actinomycetota bacterium
CGCGCGCTCGGCTTCTGGCGGCACCCGCAGGCTGTACCCGACGCCCCGCTGGGTGTGGATGAGCGGCGGACCGAGCGGGTCGAGCTTACGCCGCAGGTAGCTGACGTAGGTCTCGACGACCTGCGACTGGCCTGCGAACTCCCAGCCCCACACGTTCTCCAGCAACTGCTGCCTGGTGAGCATCCGCCCCTGGTTGCGCATCAGGTAGGCGAGCAGCCGGAACTCCGTCGGCGACAGCTCCACCTGGGTTCCGGCGCGGCGCACGACCCAGTGCTCCTCGTCCAGCTGCAGATCGCCGACCTGCAGCAGCGCCGCGTTACCGCCCGGCTGGGCCTCGCCGTCGGCCTCGCGCGTGGTCCGGCGCAGCACCGCCCTGACCCGGGCCACCAGCGCTTCGACCGAGAACGGCTTGGTGACGTAGTCATCGCCGCCGAGCGTGAGCCCCCGGATGGTGTCAGAGGTGGTATCCCGGGCGGTCAAGAAGATGACCGGGACGTCGTTGCCGTCCGTGCGCAGTGCGCGGCAGACCTCGAAGCCGTCCATGTCGGGCAGCATGACGTCGAGGATAATCAGGTCCGGCTCGTAGGACTCGGTCTGGTGCAGCGCGTCCTTGCCGCTGGCGCTGACCGCGACCGCGCAGCCGTGGAACTTCAGCGCTACCTCGACAAGCTCGCGGATGTTCGGCTCGTCGTCCACGACGAGCACCTTGGGGATACGGTCACCGTCTGCCATGGCATCTCACGTTTCATTGTCCAGCATAGAAGCAGGATAGGAGTGCGCAGCATGCCGCGACGCGCCCGCCGCCCCGGGGCGCGCCGCGGCATGTCCGGCCACCTAGCTCACCGATGTACCTGATGAGCCAGAGACCGAACTGGAGGAGCTAGACCCAGAGCCGCTCGCCCTGATCACGATCAGGCGGGCGTCCTTGGCCCCGTTGACGATCGGACCGCCNNGTCTTGCCGCCGCTCTGCCTGACTACCGTGTTGCTCACGATCAGCCAGGTCCAAGTCGTGCCGTCCGGCGCGCGGACCACTACGTTGCTGCCGCTCACCGACTGGATCGTGCCGCGCTCGAAGGCCAGCGTGTGGTAGCCCGTGCTGTTGTGGAAGGTGAATTCGCCATCCACGCCGCCGATTGCGCGCAGCCGCCCCAGCGCCGACCTGATGTGCCGCGCCGACGATGTGGCTGAGGTGCTGGCCGCGGTGTTGAGTTCGGAGTTCAGTGTCGCGCCCTGAGCCTGGCTGGACCCCGAGACCCCGGAAACCGTCGAGACGGCCGCGGCCGGGTTCGAGCCGCCGGTGGCGGCCAGGGCGATCCCGCCGCCCGCGAGGAAGCCGGCCAGGGTGATGCCGGAACCCCAGCGGAGCAACCGCTTCTTGCGGCCTCGTGCGGGGGAGTACTGCGGGTAAGGATCAATTAGGCCAGCCGGACCGGGATCGCCAGCAGGCTCGGCCGGGGTGCTATGCATGTTGTTCATACCCATAAGAGTGGATCGCGCGGCTTGGACATCGCCCTGCCCAGGCTGTACGCAGCCTGTGAGTGGTCCCCGAGTTTGCTGCCAGTCGGCCGAGCGGTACCGGGGAGCGCTCAGGATTGCGTCGGTTTCGGTCAGATCCCGGCCAACCGGACATCTGCCTAAATATTGATACGGCGGTTCGTGAATCGCAGAACTTGTGCGACACTAAGAGCTGTCGCTCAGCAGCTGAGGGGGTTGGAGAGTGGCTGCTCAGGTTCCTCGTGCGCCGGCTGGAGTGGATTACAACAGGCCTGCTCCCGCCCGCATTTACGACTATATGCTGCGCGGCGACAATCATTTCCAGGCTGACATCCTGGCCGCCGAGCGAATCCTGTCCGCGGTCCCCGAAATCAGGGATTGCGCTTGGTCGAATCGCGGCTTTCACCAGCGGGCGGCGAAGTGGATCGCCGAGCGCGGGGTCCGGCAATTCCTGGACATAGGTTCCGGCCTGCCGACGGTCGGCAACACCCACGAGGTCGTGCAGAAGGTCATCCCGGGCGCCCGGGTGGTCTACGTAGATAACGACCCGATGGTCGCCGAGCAGGGCGGCCAGCTGCTCGCCGAGGACCGGTCCACCCGTCTTATCTACGCTGACCTGCGCGAGCCCGAATCGATCCTGGACAATCCCGAGGTTAGCGAGCTCATCGATTTCCGTGCGCCGGTCGGGCTGCTGCTGACCGCGGTCATGATGTTCGTGTCCGACCGCTCAGATCCCTGGCGACTGGTCGCGCGGTACGTCGACGCCCTCGCACCGGGCAGCTACCTTGCGCTCTCGCACCTGACCGATGACCACAAGCCGCCGGTGATGGCCGAGCAATTCCGCGCCGTCTTCGACGGGGCCACCGAGCACCTGTACTTCCGGTCCCGGATCGGGATCGCCAGGTTCTTCGACGGCCTGGAGCTGGTGCCGCCCTACGACGGCGCCGAACCCGGCCTCAGCTACACGGGGGTCTGGGGCGCCGAGGACCCGGTACTCGCGGACAGCGACGGCGCGCGCTGGCTCTACTGCGGCGTCGCCCGGAAGCCATGACCGCCAAGCCCTCGGCCTCCGAGCTCGGCGTCGACCTCGCCGCGCAGGTCTGGCGGCGCTCGGGCCGGGGCGACGGCGCGATCGAGGTCGCATTCGCGGCCGCTGCCGGACCCGGCCACTGGGTCCTGATGCGCGTGACGGGCGACCCGGAGCAGCGGGTGCTGGTGTTCGACCGGCACGAGTGGGAGTGCTTCCTCGACGGCGCGCGCAACGGCGAGTTCGACGACGCCGGGAACCCTGAGTCCCGGTCCTACTAAAATCCTGTGTTTGCGAATCGCTAATTGGGTACCGTTAGGGCATGACAGAGGGGGCCTGTCAAGAAGGGGAGCCGAAAATGGGCGATGACACCTACGGTGCCACTATCGCCAAGCGCCGGCTTGCCCGGCAGCTGACCGCGGCGCGGGTCACGGCCGGTTACACCGCCAACCACGCCTGCGACATCCTGAACTGGGGCCGGGGCAAGGTGGGCCGCTTCGAGGCCAACCAGTGGAAGCGCCCCGAGATGAGCGACATCAGGGACCTCGTCCGGATCTACGGCCTCGACGAGGCCGAGCGGGAAGAGATCGAGGACCTGGCCATCCGGGCCCGGGCCCGGCCCTGGTGGCGGGATTATCCCGAGATCTTCGACAGCGAGTTCCCGGGCTACGAGAACGACGCCACCACCATCCGCGTCTTCATGCCGCTGGTCCTGCCGGGCCTGCTGCAGACGCCCGCCTACACCGAGGCGCTGATGCGGTCCGGGCCGCGCCCGCCGGCCTACCGTCGCAAGGCGGTCGATTCCCGGCTGCGCCGGCAGGAGATCCTGGACCGCAAGGACGGCTCCGCGCCCATGGTCAGCGCGGTGATCACCGAGGCGTCGCTGCTCTACCGGTGGGGCCTGCGGGAAGACCGGCGGGAGCAGATCGAGCACCTGGTCGCCCTGAGCGTCCGGCGCAACGTGCAGCTTCACATCCAGCGCTTCGAAGACGGGCCGCCGACCGGCATCGTCTCCATGGTCAACATCTTCGGATTCCGCGACGACGAACCAAGCCTGGTCTTCGTCGAGACCGATTACTCGGTTGAAGAGGTAAGCAAGCCCGAGTCCGTGCAGGGCTACATCGAGTCGTTCGAACGAGCCCGTGACGCCGCGCTTGAGCCCGCGGACACCACGGGCTACCTCGAACATCTCGCCAAGCGAATGGAGTAAGGCAATGACCGACCTGTCTTTGGCCATCTGGCGGAAGGCCCGCCGCAGCGCGCATAACGGAGGCTGCGTGGAGATCGCGGCCAATCTGCCCGGGGTGACCGCCATCAGGGATGCCAAGCGGCCCGAGGGCGGCGCCCACGTTATCGCCNNAACACGGGATAACGCTCGTTCAATCGTGTACCAGGCCGTGGTAACTCCGTGCCATTCCATGCCCGCCTCCGGTCATCGGTCGGCGCCGCCCTTGCAGGCATTAGGCGGGTTATGTCCGGAAAATTAGATATGCCCGGCTTGGTGCTTCTGTGGTCAACTGCGACGAAAATAGTAATGCATCAGTATTGCGAAGTGGGCCACCCGAGTCGTAACCTGTGTTTCACAGATATAAGAGTCGGAATCCGAGTATCGTGTCTTTAGTGGATTTGCTGCCGACGGCACCCCCTCCTGCGGGCGGGCTATTGACGGGAGACGCCTGTGGCGTCAGGTGTATGGCAGCAAGGCATCAGCAGTTGGCGGGGCGTTCACGCGGGCATCTGCTACGCGTGGCCGCTTCCAGCCGACGCCAGATGCGCGACAGTGGCGCGGCAGGCGTTCCGGGACGCAGTCTCGGAGGTCGGCCTCGAGTCCGGTCTGCTCGAGGACGGCGTCCTGATGGCCAGCGAACTCGCGGCCAATACCCTGCATGCGCAGGCGGTGGCTAGGGCCGGCGGAGGGGGGGGTCGGCTCGTGTCCGTGATCGCGGACGTGGAGGGCGAGCCGACAACGTCCGCCGGCCCGGCCCCTCAGGTGCCCAGGCACCACCGCCACCGGCCGTCCCGCGTCCCCCGCTACCCTCAGCGTCCGCAGCCGCCACGGGTTCCCCAGGCCGAGCTCTGGCTGTACCTGCGTGGCGTCGGCGCCGGGCGGGAGCTGGTCTGCAAGGTCTTCGACTGCTGCCGCGGCTGGCGCGGCGGCACCCCGCCAACAGTTTGCGCCCCGTCGGTGGCCGGGACGCCCGCTGAGGCCGGGACGGACGCCGAGGATGTCGGCGGGCGCGGGCTGCAGATCGTGCACGAACTGTCCGGCGGCCGGTGGGGGCACCATCCCACCCGGGCCCGGCTGGACAACTGGGGACTGTGCGGCAAGGCGGTCTGGTTCGCGGTGCCCGCTCCGCTCGCCCACGCCCGGCTGACGGACGTGACCGGGCTGCGCTCGTACACGCTCTCGGCCGACGTTACCGCGGCCCGGGCCACCGACCGTCTCAGTGCCCGCCAGGCCGCCCGGGAACTCAAGGGCATGCTGGACGAACGGGGGTTCGGCCGCGGGCTGGTGCACGACGACCAGCCCGCCCGTGACCTGTCGATCCTGTCCGTCCGGCGGGGCCTGACCGTGTGGTGCCAGGCCGGCGTAGTATCGCTGACCACCCCCTGGGGCTCCAGCCAGCAGTGGGACTACGCGGACCTGGTCGAGGCGGCCGAGCAGACCGTGCGCCGGTACGAAGAGCTCGACCTGGAGTAAGCGCGGTCAGCGCCCCATGGCCGCGGCCACCCGCTGGTAGACGCCGAGGGTCAGCTCCCAGAAGCCGTCCACGTCGATCGACATCGCGACCTGGGCGTTGCCCCCGTCGACCTGGACCCCTTGGCCCCCCAAAGCCCCGACACCGGAAGCCCCGGCACCGGAAGCCCCGGCACCGGGCGCCCCGAAGTCGGTCACCGTCATCCCCGAGGTCAGCTGCCCGGCCGTCTCCACCTGTACCCGCGTCGGGACCAGCCCGAACAGGCCGGGCTGCGCCACCCAGGCCACCGCGCAGACGTCGTGCACCGGCGGTCCCGATGGCTCGCTAACCGACCTGTACTGCTCGAGGGCGGGCAGCAGCAACTCGGTGCCGAGCGGTCCCAGGTCGCCCATCCGCTGCAGCACCGCCGGGGTGGCCCCGGTCCGCAGGGTCACGTCCAGCCCCAGCATGACCACGGTCCAGCCGGCCCGGAACACGACCGCCGCGGCCTCCGGGTCGGCCCAGATGTTGTACTCGGCGGCCGGCGTGACGTTGCCCCGGCCCGCGGACCCGCCCATGATCACGAACTCCCGCACCCAGTCCGCCAGCCGGGGCTCCCGCTTGACCGCCAGCGCGATGTTGGTCAGCGGCCCGGTCGCGACGAGCGTGATCTGGCCGGGAGCGGCCCGGATGGTGTCGATGATGTAGTCGATGGCGTGCCCGGCGGCCGGGCCGGCCGCCGCCTCCGGCAACACCGCCCCGCCGAGCCCCGACTCGCCGTGCACCTGCCGTGCGTCCAGGGCCGGGCGCAGCAGCGGCCCGGCGCAGCCCGGCGTCACCGGGGTCCCGGCCGCGCCGACGTACTCGCACACCGCCAGCGCGTTCGCCGTGGTCCTGACCAGGCTGACGTTGCCCGCCACCGTGGTGATGCCGACCAGGTCGATGCCGGGATGTCCGTGCGCGAACGCGATCGCGAGCGCGTCGTCGATCCCGGGGTCGCAGTCGAGGATGATTGGTGTGGCCATGTCTGCTTTCTCGCCGTCTGGTGGTGCCCCTGACGACGGTACCGAACGTCCTTGGCGCGCGTCCTGGTGACCCGCGCGTGCTGCGGTGTGTAGCCTGCATGCGAGGAGGTCCTGTCATGCACATCCCGCCCATTCAGGCCGTCGAGAGTTCCGACCCCGAGATCGCCGAGCTCATCGAGGACGAGGCCCGTCGGCAGTACGAGAAGGCCCGGCTGATCCCGTCGGAGAACTACGTCTCGGTGGCCGTGCTCGAGGCGTCGGGCAGCGTGCTGACCAACAAGTACTCCGAGGGCTACCCCGGTCGGCGTTACTACGAGGGCCAGCAGTTCATCGACCCGATCGAGACGATCGCCAGAGACCGGGCCACGGCGCTGTTCGGCGTGGACCACGCCAACGTGCAGCCGTACTCGGGCTCGCCCGCCAACCTCGCGGTCTACCTGGCCTTCGCCCAGCCGGGCGACACGATCATGGGCATGGCGCTGCCTATGGGCGGCCACCTCACCCACGGCTGGTCGGTCTCCGCGACCGGCAAGTGGTTCCACGCCGTCCAGTACGGAGTGCGGCCCGACACCGGCCGGGTCGACCTGGACGAGGTCCGCGACCTGGCGCTCAAGGAACGGCCCAAGATCATCTTCTGCGGCGGCACCGCCATCCCGCGGACCATAGACTTCCCGGCCTTCGCGGATATCGCCGCCGAGTCCGGCGCGCTGCTGGTGGCCGACATCGCGCACATCGCCGGGCTGATCGCCGGCGGCGCGCACCCGTCTCCGGTCGGCTACGCCGGCGTGATCACCACCACGACCCACAAGACGCTCCGCGGCCCGCGCGGCGCGATGATCATGTCGGACGCCAAGTACGCCAAGGACGTGGACCGGGCCGTGTTCCCCGGCCTGCAGGGCGGCCCGCACAACCACACCACGGCCGCGATCGCGGTCGCGCTGCACGAGGCGGCCCAGCCCTCCTTCCGCGACTACGCCCGCCAGGTGGTGGACAACGCCCGGGCGCTGGCCGACGCGCTGCTGGCCCGCGGCTACGACCTGGTCTCGGGCGGCACCGACAACCACCTGATCCTGATGGACCTCACCTCCCGGGGCATCGGCGGCAAGCCGGCCGCCAAGGCGCTGGACCGGGCCGGGATCGAGACAAACTACAACACGGTGCCGTTCGACCAGCGCAAGCCGTTCGACCCGTCCGGCCTGCGGATCGGCACCCCCGCCATCACCACTCGCGGCCTGCGCGAGGAGCAGATGACCTCGATCGCCGCCTGGATGGACGAGGCGATCACCGCCGCCACCAAGGACGATGAAGCGGTCCTGGACCGCATCGCGGCCGAGGTTCGCGACCTGCTGGAGGCCTACCCGGCCCCCGGCTGGCAGCCCTAGCCCGCGACGGCGCGGACGACCGCCCGCGGCCGCTCCGGCACGGTCAGCGCGTCGACCGGCCCGAGAAACCAGTGGCCGCGCGGGCACCGGATCCGCACGCCGTCCAGCATCCCATCGGTGGACCTGATCGAGTAGCGGTCCTCCACCACGGCGGGCAGCCCGCACCGGGCCGTGCCGTGCGTGTCCAGATAGGCCGGGCAGTCCAGGAACGTCTCGCCGGTGTCCATCTCGTCCTCCTCCGTGCCCTCTTCCTTGGGCCCTCCCCCTTGGGCAGGAGCCTGTCAGCGCGGTCCTCAGGATCGGTTGAGGCCCGATTGAGCCCTAGCCGACTCGCTTGCGGCGCTCCGGCGGCTCCCGGCAGCCGAGGATCGGCTGGCCGCCGCGGACGCCCTGGTAGCGGCGGTCCCAGGGCCAGTTCCCGCGCTTGTCGGCGTGCACGAGCTGCAGGCCGCGGATCCGGTTGCCGTATAGCTCGACCGCCAGGTTCAGGTGCGCCCAGGGCACGGCGACCCTGACCATCTCGACCAGCGGCCCGTCGCGCAGCGCCGCCCGCGTCCCCGGCTCGGGCGCGTCCGCGTGCAGCAGGTGCGCGGCCACGCCGTTGAGCACCGCGGTGGCCCGGGTCAGGCCCATGCCGGTGATGACGAGCTCGGGCCGCCGGTGCGAGGTGAGCCCGACGGTGTACGCCCATGGCGGGTGGATGCCGTCTCGTTCCACGCCCTGCACGGCCCAGCCGTAGGCGGTGATCAGCCGCCGCATGTGCTCGGTGTAATCGCGCTCGGTAGCGCCCGGATGGTCGCAGATCCAGCACATGGTTGCCTCCCTCGGGGTGGCCGGATTACCTCTACTATGCCGAGGGGCACTGACATTTCGGAGGATTCGCGGCTCAGCTGGCAAACATTATTTGCATACTAGTTCGAGTGAACATACATTCGATAGCAGCGCCGGAACCGGCCCGGGGAGGGCGATAGCTCCATGAGGGTGTACGGCGAGCCGGTCAACGTCCAGGCCCGCGACGACGGCCGGCCCGCCCGGTTCGTGTGGCGAGGCCGGCTGTACACCGTCCGCGCCATCCTCGAGCACTGGGTCATCAACCGGGAGTGGTGGCAGGACCCCGAGGGGCCTGAGGGGGCCCAGGGGCCTGAGCCCGGCCAGCCCGCGCTGGAGTTCTGGCGGGTGGAGGCGTCAGCGGGCCAGGGCATGACCGCGGAAGTCTACGAGCTGCGCCGCGACGCCGCCACCGACGCCTGGACCCTGCGCCGCAGCGCTTTAACTGAGCGTCGACGGGGGCTAGGCGGTCCCGTTCAGGTGCTCGATGTACCGCAGCGCGGAGCGCCGGACCGTCTCCCACGCGCCGGCCCGCAGCACCGGGGTCCACCAGCCGCTGTAGATCCGGTCGAACGCCAGCGGCCGCACCGCCTCGGCCACCCCCAGCACCGCCGCCTCGGACAACGGCAGCCGGTTCGGCGCCGAGAAGAGGAACGTCACCCGGTCCTCGCCCGGCGTGACCATGATCGTGTCGCCGGCCAGCAGCACCCCGCGGCCCGCCGCCCCCGAAGCCCAGTGCAGCACCGCGCTGCCGGGAAAGTGCCCGCCGCACTGCACCAGCGTCACTCCGGGCAGCACCTCCAAAACCCCCGACCAGAGCCGCACCGGCAGCTCCGCGTCGGCCCGCAGCCAGGCCACATCGTCCACCGGGACCAGGATCTCGGCCCCGAACGACCGGGCCCACGAAGCGATCGCGCCGTAGAAGTGCGGATGGCTGGCGGTCACGAACCGCAGGCCTCCCGCCGCCCGCACCGCGGCTACCGCCGCGTCGTCGATGAACCCGGACGGGTCCCACAGCAGGTTGCCCTCGGGCGTGGACACCAGCAGCGACCGCTGCCCGATCGCCACCGGCGGATCCGCGCCGATCCCGGTCAGCCCCGGCTCGACGGCCCGGACGTCGGACCGGTGCCCGGCCGCGGCCAGCTCGGCCAGCGTGGTCCAGCGCTGCCCGCCCGGCGGCACCCACTGCCGCTCGTCCGCGCACACCGCGCAGACCTGCGGCGGCGGGTCCGGGAAATGGTTACCACAGGTCGCACAGATACAGGTCCCCATACATGCACCACGGCCCGTTCGGCGTTAAAAGATCATTTTACCGAACGGGCCGTGGTTCACCCTCGCGGGCCGCAGCCTCAGCTAGCGGTGGGCGACCGCCACTTCACGGTGGGCCGCAGCGCCTCCAGGCGGACCCGGTGCGCGTACCGCTTGGTGACGTCGAACAGCGACTCGATCAGCGTGTCCGACAGCAGGTGCGGCTCCAGGCCGAGCTCGATGAGCGCGGTGTGCTTGACGTTGTAGTAGTGCTCCGGCGCCTCGACCCGCGGGTTCTCCACGTTCTCGATCGTGACGTCGCCCGGGTAGGCCCGGGCCACGGTCTCGGCGATGTCCTTGACCGACATCCACTCGGTGATCTGGTTGAACACCCGGAACTCACCCCGGTTGGCCGGGTTCTCGCAGGCCAGCTGGATACAGCGGACCGTGTCCCGGATGTCGATCATGCCGCGGGTCTGGCCGCCGGAGCCGTAGACGGTCAGCGGATGGCCGATGACCGCCTGGATGGCGAAGCGGTTCAGCACCGTGCCGAACACCGCGTCGTAGTCGAACCGGGTGGCCAGCCGCTCGTCCCGCGCCGTCTCGGTGGTCTGCTGGCCGTAGACCACGCCCTGGTTCAGGTCGGTGGCTCGCAGGTCCCAGATCCGGCAGGCGAACTCGATGTTGTGGCTGTCGTGCACCTTGGACAGGTGGTAGAACGAGCCCGGCCGCTTGGGGAACAGTACCCGGTCGGTCCGGCCGTTGTGCTCTAGGTCCAGCCAGCCCTCTTCGATGTCGATGTTCGGCGTGCCGTACTCGCCCATCGTGCCGAGCTTGACCAGGTGGATGTCGGGGTTGGTCTCGGCGATCGCGAACAGTACGTTCAGGTTGCCGACCACGTTGTTCTGCTGGGTGTACACCGCGTGCGCCCGGTCGATCATGGAATACGGAGCGGCCCGCTGCTCGGCGAAGTGCACCACGGCCTCGGGCTCGAAGTCCCTGACGATGTGGTACGAGAAGATCGGGTCGGTCAGGTCGCCGACGTACAGCCCGATCTTCTTGCCGGTCAGCTCCTGCCACACCGCGATGCGGTTCTGCAGCGGCTCGATCGGTACCAGGGACTCGACTCCGAGCTCGTTGTCATAATGCCTGCGGACGAAGTTGTCGGCGACGGCCACCTCGTGGCCCGCCTCCGACAGGTGCAGTGCAGTGGGCCAGCCGAGATACCCGTCCCCGCCCAACACCAAGATTTTCATGCTTCGGCTCCTAGAAGTTCCATCGGTCAGATTGGCTTGACTTTCCCTGCCGTTGTGCGGGATGCCGCACGAGGGCGGTAACGTGCTACGAGTGCGGATGCTGAACACGCTCCTCTGAGATCGCATCGTACGGCTCGGCCAGGGTAGCTTTTCCGGCCTGCGGTTTCCGTACTGTATACCTGCTCCTTGCGTTTGGTCGGCTAGCTAACCTAGGACATCTATGGCGCTCACATCCAATCGGCTCGGCGAGGCGCTCACCGCCAAGGCCCGCAGCACGCTCGGCATCCGGTTCGGCCGCTTCGCGGTCGCGGCCATCGCGGCGTTCGTCACCACCGAGGTCGTGCTCACGATCTGCGCCGGGCCGCTCCATTTGTCGGCCACGTGGGCCTCGCTGATCGCCTGGTTCTCCGGCGCCCTGGTGAGCTACGTGCTCAGCCGGTGGGCGTGGAAGCGGAAGGGCCGCCCGAACCTGCTGAAGGAGACGCTGCCGTTCTGGGTCGTCTCCGCCATGGTCATCGTGATCCTCACGGTGGCCACCAAGTTCGCCTACCACTCGGCGGGCTGGATCCACCTGCACGGCGCCGAGCGCGTCCTCTACGTGGACCTGATCTACGGCGTGGCCAACCTCGGCACGTTCGTGCTGCGGTTCCTGTTCTTCCACTACGTGCTCTTTGCCGGATCAGCCGGCCGGCCCGGGCTCGCCGTCGCGGAAGAGGCGCTCGCCTCGACCGACCCCGGACCCGAGCTCTTCACCCGGGGCGCGGACTCGGCCCGCGCTGCGGATTCGGTCGGCCCCGCGGACCCCGACCGGCCCGCGGACCGCGAGCGCTGACGCTCGCGCCACCAGGTGCCGTAGATGACCCGGGCGAAGCGAATCCCGTAGAAGAGGTTGTTCACGCCCGGCAGGTGCAGCCCGTAGAGCGGGTTCTGGCCCTTCTTGCTTTCCCCGATCCGCCGGCGGTGGATGGTAGCGGGCACCTCGGCCACCTTGTAGCCGTGGGTGATGACCCCGATCAGCAGCTCGGACGCCTGGTACTGCGGCTGCTCCAGCCGGACGGCGCCGGTCACCTCGGCCCGCATGGCCCGCAGCCCGAACGTCGTGTCGCTGATCCGCTGCCCGGTGAGCAGGCTGAGCGAACCGGCGAAGAACAGCACGCCGGCGCTGCGGAACAGGTCCTTGGTCTCCTGGCTGCCCAGCCGGCGCGAGCCGGTCACGAAGTCCGCCTCGCCGGCTACTACGGGCGCCAGTACCTTCTCGATCTCGGCCGGGTTGTACTGGCCGTCGGCGTCGGTGGTCACGATGTAGGTCGCGTTGCCCTCCCGGGCCAGCCGGTAGCCGAGCCGCAGCGCGGCGCCCTGGCCGCGGTTGAGCGGCACGTCGCAGACCATGGCCCCGGCCGCCATGGCCTCCTTGGCGGTGCCGTCGACGCAGCCGTCGGCGACCACGATGACCGCCGTGGCCTGGCCGCACACCTGCGCGGGCAGCGCCTCGATCACCGGGCCGATGGCCCCGGCCTCGTTGTAGGCCGCGATCACGATCGCCACCGAGGGCAGGCTGGTGGCGCGCTCGCCGTAGGCGTCGGCGAACGCGGCCGCCGCCGCGTCGTCAACGGCCTGGTCCCGCGGATTTCCGTAGATCATCGGGCCCCGCCCTCCGGCTCGAAGTCTGGCCAGACCGTGGCCATGCCGGACTCCAGGTCATGCGACGGCGCGTACCCGATCGCCCTGGCCGCCGAGATGTCCACCACCACGGCCGGCATCTCGCCGTTGGGGACCGGCACATGCTCCACCGGGATGGCCGCGCCGGTCACCCGGCGCGCGGTCTCCACCATGTCGTTCACCGTCACCGACCGGCCGGAGCCCAGGATCAGCGGTCCGGTGTGCCGGGCCCGCCAGGCGGCCAGCACCCCCTGCACCACGTCGTCCACGTGCACCACGTCGCGGAGCATGGTCCCGTCCCCGCGGACCTGGACGCCCTCGCCATCGCGCGCCGCGCGCATCAACCGGGGAATGAAGCTGTCCTTCTCGGCCATTCCCGGGCCGTAGACGTTGGAGAACCGCAGCGCCGCGCCCGCGATGCCGTAGGAGTTGGCGTAGGCGCTCAGCAGCATCTCCGCCGCCGCCTTGGTCCCGCCGTACGGGGTCATCGGACGCAGCGCGTTCTGCTCGGTAATCACCGCGCTGCCCACGTTGCCGGTGACGGCGTTGGTGGACGCGAGCAGGAAGCTGCCCACCTCGTTCTCCCGGGCCTGCTCGAGCAGTCGGGCCGTGGCGTCCACGTTGAGGCGGTACGTGCTGACCGGGTCGTTCACCGAGGCCACCACGTAGGTGAAGGCGGCGAGGTGGATGATCACGTCGGTCCCCGGACGGACCGCCCGCTCCGGCACCCCGGGATCGCACAGGTCCCCGGTGACCGAGTGCACCTCGGGGTCCGGGAACGCCCGCAGGTCGGCCACGGTCACCTCGTGCCCCTCGGCCAGCAGAGCGCGGACCACTCTGCGGCCGATGAAGCCGGCGCCGCCGGTCACCAGGACGCGGGAACGATCAGCCATGCGTGCTCCGTTCAGCATCTGAATATCTGTCATGTTGTCGTGTGCACGCCACGTCGCGCACGACACGCGTACAGCCCGGGCCTTAGGCCCGGCTGCCGCAAAACGGCGTGAATCGCCATCCGGTTTTGTACCGGGTTTCCGTTGGCACACGCTACCCGGACCCGCTGAGAGTTTGCTGGTGAATGGCTGGCAAACGTACGGTTCCGGAGGAGACTCTCGGTCTGGGACCCTCGCCAGTTTACTCGGCCTTAACCTACCGTCCGCCCAGCCGACGACGCGATAGGGATGATCATGTGACGCCCGCCGACCCCGGCTTCGATCCGGCCCTGGCCGAGTCGTACCGCATTCTGCGGTCCCGGCTCGACCTGAGCGGGCTGCCTCCGCTCAGCCGGGCGGTGACCGAGCACGTCATCCACGCCACCGCCGACTTCGACTACGTGACCGACCTGGTCTGCGACGAGCTCGCGCTGGCCGCCGGAATCGGCGCGCTGCGGCGCGGCGCCGCCGTAGTGGCCGACGTGCCCACGGTCGCGTCCGGCGTCACCGGGTACCCGGTGATCTGCAAGGCGGGCGACTCGCTGGCCGCCCGCCTGGCCCGCACCGCGAACATCACCGTCAGCGCGGCCGCGGTCCGGCTGGCGTTCAGCGCCGCCGGGCCCGGTGCGGTCTGGCTGGTCGGCAGCACGCCGGCCGCGCTGTTCGAGATCATGGCCCGGCAGGTCGAGCCCGCCCTGGTCATCGGCGTGCCGGTCGGATTCGTCGGCGCAGCGGAGGCCAAGGACGCGCTGCGCCGCAGCGGCCTGGCCTCCCTGAGCAACCGCACCGAGAAGGGCGGTCCGACGGTCGCCGTCGCCGCCTTCGAGGCCCTGCTCCGCCTGGCCAAGGACCCCGAGGAGGAACCTCGTGCCTGACACCCGCCACGACCCAGGCGAGCACCGCTACCCGGACGAGCAGCGGGAGGCCGTGTACCGGGTGATCGCGGAGCGCCGGGACGTCCGGCGGGGCTTCCGGCCCGACCCGGTGCCCGCCGACGTGCTCCGCCGGCTGCTCGCGGCCGCCCACCAGGCACCGTCGGTGGGTTTCTCCCAGCCCTGGGACTTCATCGTGATCACCGACCGGGCCCGGCGGGAGCAGATCGCCGCCCTGGCGCGCAGGCACCGCGACGAGTTCGCCGCCAGCCTGCCCGGCGCGCGGGCCCGCGCGTTCGACCGGCTGAAGGTCTCCTCGATCCTGGACACCCCGGTCAACATCGTGGTCACCTGCGATCGCACCCGCGGCGGACGGTACACGCTCGGCCGCCATGTCCAGCCCCAGACCGCGGATTTCTCCAGCGTGCTCGCGGTGGCCAACCTGTGGCTGGCCGCCCGGGCCGAAGGCCTCGGCGTTGGCTGGGTGAGCTTCTTCGACGAGCGTGAGCTGGCCGCGCAGCTCGGGCTGCCCGCGCACCTGGAGGTGATCGCCTATCTTTGCCTGGGCTACGTGACCGAGTTCGCGCCCGAACCGGAACTCGCCACGGCCGGGTGGGCGCGCCGCCGGCCGGTGTCGTGGGCGGTGCACGCTGAGGAGTTCGGCCGCCGCGGGCTGCCAGGGGAGGAACCAGTGGATCCGCTCGCCGACGTGATCGCCGCGATCGTCCCGCCCGACGCGGCGGCGATGACCGCCGCGCGCGAACGGCAGGACCGGATGACCAAGCCGCGCGGCTCGCTGGGCGTGCTCGAAGAGGTGTCCGTGCGACTGGCCGGCCTGGCCGGCTCCTNNGGCGGGGCGGTGGTCAACGCGTTCGCGGCCCAGGCCGGCGCCGAGGTCACGGTGGTTGACGTCGGGGTGGCCGCCGCGCTGGAGCCGGTGCCGGGATTGCTGCCCCGCAAGATCGCGCCGGGCACGGCGGACTTCACCGCCGGGCCTGCGATGACCCGCGAGCAGGCCGTGGCCGCGCTGACGGTCGGCCTGGAGATTGCCAGAGACCTGGTCGCCGCGGGCAACCGGTGCCTGATCACCGGCGACATGGGGATCGCCAACACCACCGCGTCGGCCGCGCTGATCTGCGCCTTCACCGGCGCCGACCCGGCCGAGGCGACCGGCCGCGGCACCGGGATCGACGCTGCCACCTACGCCCGGAAGGTCGACGTCGTCTGCCGCGGCCTGGCCCTGCACCGCCCCGACCCGGCCGACCCGGTGGGCGTCCTGGCCGCGTTCGGCGGCTTCGAGCACGCCGCCCTGGCCGGGTTCATCCTGGGCGCCGCCGCGCTGCGCGTCCCGGTCATCCTGGACGGGGTCATCTCGGGTGCCGCCGCGCTGGCCGCGGCGGCCCTGGCCCCCGACGTNNGGCCTGCGCCTCGGCGAGGGCACCGGCGCCCTCCTCGCCCTGCCCCTAATCCAAAGCGCCGCCCGCGCCCTCCGCGACGTCGCCACCTTCGACTCCGCCGGCGTCACCGAAAAGCAGTAGCCCCTGACCCCGCCAACCCTCCAGCACCACAGCCCCCAGCGACCTTAGCGATCTCCGATCCTCACCGGTGCTAACCGGGGACGATGGCACGCTGTACCGGTCCCAACCGGCACCCTGGGCCAGGGTCCGGTTGGGGCGCGCTCCGTCCCGCGACCACAGCGGCTAGCGTTACCAATGGTGCTGGTATTTCCCAGGCTCAGCGACACCGATGGAGCATCGGTGTCGCCATAGCGGCAGCAAGGCTCCAGCGGTGCCGTAGCCATCCCAATGCCGGGCCCGCTGAAGAGCCGTGACAGCGGGACGCCGGAGCACTGAGCCCCGTTTGCCGCTTTACGCTATTTCTTCTTGGCACGGCCGCCCCTCGCCGCCGGGACGATGGGCCGCTCCGGCCGGGCGCGCCGTGGTAGTAACGACGTCGTTAGCCCAGGAGGATGAGGAACCATGGACCCGTACCTGCTGGGACTCCGGCTGCAGGGGCGCCGAGTGCTCGTGGTCGGCGGGGGAGCGGTTGCCACCCGCCGGATCCCCACGCTGCTCGACGTGGGCGCCGACATCGTCCTGGTGTCGCCCGCGGTTACCGCGTCCCTGGAGGACCTGGCCGCGGCAGGCCGGATCCGCTGGGAGGAACGCGGCTACGCCGACGGCGACTGCGCCGGTGCCTGGCTGGTCTGCGCCTGCACCGACGACCCCGCGGTGAACGCGGCCGTCGCGGCCGCCGCCGAACAGCAGCGGACCTGGTGCGTCCGGGCCGACGACGCGCAGCTCTCGGCGGCGTGGACGCCGGCCTCCGGCCGGGCCGACGATGTGCGGGTCGGCGTGCTCAGCGGCGACCCGCGGCACAGCGCGGCGATCAGAGACGCGATCCTGGCCGGGCTGCGGACCGGTCAGCTGAGCGCCCGGCACGGGCGCGGGCACCGAAGCGGGGTGGCGATCATCGGCGGCGGCCCCGGCGATCCCGGGCTGATCACGGTGCGCGGTCGGCAACTGCTAGCCGAGGCCGACGTGGTGCTCACCGACCGGCTGGCCCCCCGCTCGCTGCTCGACGAACTGCCCGCGGACGTCGAGATCATCGACGTCAGCAAGATCCCCTACGGTCGCGCCATGCCCCAGGAGCAGATCAATGCCACTCTTGTCGACCGGGCCCGGGCCGGCCGGTTCGTAGCCAGGCTCAAGGGCGGCGACCCGTTCGTCTTCGGCCGGGGCGCCGAGGAGGTCCTGGCCTGCCTGCGGGCCGGCGTCCCGGTCATCGTGGTGCCGGGGGTGACCAGCGCGGTGGGCGTGCCCACCAGCGCCTGGCTGCCAGTGACCCACCGGGGGGTGGCGCAGGAGTTTCATGTTGTGTCGGTTCACGTCCCGCCGGGCGACGATCGGTCTACGGTGGACTGGGCGCTGCTCGGCGGCAGTAATGGGACCCTGGTCCTGCTGATGGCCGTGCAGCGGATCGGCGCGGTGGCCGCCGAACTGCTCCGACACGGACGCAGTCCGGACACGCCCGTTTCTGTAATCGCAGACGGGACGATGCCGACGCAGCGCACAATTATCTCATCACTGGAACAAATGGAAGGCATGGTGACACGAGAGGGCATCCGGCCGCCCGCGATCGTCGTGGTCGGTGACGTAGTGAATGTCGCGGCTGAGATAACAGAGCTCATGCGCGATGTAACCGCCTGGTGAAGGGGATAAACTCCGCGTGCTAGGTGACTGCCGGAAACCCCGGTAGAAACCAATCCCCCCGAGGAGCGCGGGGGGTTCCAGGGGTTTGAGGAGGCCGTTGGAACGATGGAAGGTCAGGGTGTGGCGGCGTCCGCAGCGTCTGAAGCCGGTCGGCATGGCGAGCCCGGCGTAGGCGCTGTTGCGGCTGCCGACTTTGAAGACCCTGGCGTCAGCCATGAGACCAGTGTTACTTCGGGCGGTGGTGAGGGCCAGCGACGGAACGGGGATGACACCCACGGAATGCATGCCCGCGGTAGACCGGAGGCATCCGGACCCGGCCCCGCGGGATCCTCGGCTGGGTCCTCCGGGCCCCCGGGATCGTCCCAGCCGCCAGCATCCGAGCCGCCAGCGTCCCAGCTACCTCAGCCGTCCGCGTCTCAAGAGCCTCAGCCTCACCTGGAAGAAAACCAGTCCCAGGCCTCCCAAGTCCCGACGTCTCGGCCGCCGCTGGCAGATCAAGCGAACCAGCCGACCAAAGCCGACCAACCGGATGACATGGGCGATTCGGATCGTGCGGATGACGCCGCAGGAGATGACGATACGGTCCGCCACCAGAGTCCGCGCCACGCAGCGGGTCCCGCCGATGCCCCCGGCCCGGCCAGTGTCCCCGGCCCGGCCGACGTCGTGATCCCGGCTGCCCCCGCCGTGGCCGACCGCCCCGAGGATGTCACCGCTGCCGGGTCCCCCGCGAGCGCTGCCGGGTCCCCCGCGAGCGCAACCGCCTCGTCCCCGGCTTCCCCGGCCCCCTCCCGGACGCGCGCGGGGTCCCACGCGGCCGCCGAGTCGCACGTGCGGGTAGACGCGCGGCTGCTCGAGGCGGCTTTGCTCAACCTGCGCAAGCGGATCGCGGCCGTCCCGCTGGTGTTCGAGATCGCCGGTTCGGCCGAGGTGAAGACCGAACGCACCAAGCTTCTCAGCCAGATCGACGACTACCTGCTGCCCCGGGTACGCCGGTCCGCCGCGCCCGTGCTGGTGGCCCTGGTCGGCTCCACAGGCGCCGGGAAGTCGACCCTGGTGAACAGCATCGTCGGTACCCACGTGAGCGCGACCGGCGTGCGCCGGCCGACGACCAACAGCCCGGTCCTGGCCTGCCACCCCGATGACATCGACTGGTTCGCCGAGAACAACTTCCTGCCCACCCTGCCCCGGGTCCGCCAGGAAGGGCTGGCCCGGCCGGGCCGAGACGGCCTGCTGGTCCTGGCCGCCAGCGAGGGCATGCCGCGGGGTATCGCGCTGCTGGACACCCCCGACATCGACTCGGTGGTCAAGGCCCACCACGAGTTCGCCTACCAGTTCCTGGACGCCTCGGACCTGTGGTTGTTCATGACCAGCGCCAGCCGGTACGCCGACGGGCCGGTCTGGGAGATCCTCCAGCACGCCCGGGAGCGGAAGGCCTCACTCGGGGTGGTCCTGTCCCGGGTCCCGCAGACCTACCGGACCGAGCTCAGCGAGCACTTCAACGCCATGCTCGACGCGAACGGGATCGCGGCGGACAACCGCTTCGTCATCTTGGAGACCCCGCTCATCGACGGCATGCTGCCGCCCGAGTCCTACCAGCCGATCCGCGACTGGCTGGCCGACACCGCCGCCCGGAGCGACCGGCGGGTCGCGGTGCTCTCGCAGACCATGTCGGGCGTGCTCGACACGTTCAAGTCGCGGGTTGCGGCCATGGCCGCTCACGTCGAAGCCCAGGTCGTGCTGCGCGCGGAGCTGCGGCGGACCGCGGAGGCCTCCTATGAGCGGGCCTTCGCCGAAGCGAACGCCGGCCTGAAGAACGGCAGCCTGCTCACCGGCGAGGTGCTGGCGCGCTGGCAGGACTGCGTGGTCGGCGGTGACCTACGGCCACGCCGCGGCGGAAAGCCCGCGAAGAGCGCCGGCCGGAAGGGCAAGCGCGCGCGGCGAGGGGCGTCGCGGCCCGCGGCGCTGAACACCGCGCTGCGCTCGGCGATAGAGTCGTTCATCGTGTCCATCACGGACCGCGCTGCCGAGCACGTGGACGGCAGCTGGCGCGGTAGCCCCGCCGGCACCGTACTGCTGGAGGATGCCGCCGCCGACCGGGCCCGCGGCGAGTACGCCAACCAGGTCTTCGAATCCGCCTTCGGGACCGGCGCGGCCGAGCCGTCGGAGGCCAGCCAGGCCACCGCCTTCAGCCGGTCCTCGCCCGACCTGTCGCTGCGCGCGGCGCGCGCCGTCGGCGCCTGGCAGGACCATCTGGCCCGGCTGGTCGACGCCGAGGACCACCGGACCGGGGCCAAGCGGACCTTCTTCGACGACGAGTCGCTCGCCCTGGTCGTCCTGGTCGCCATGCTCGGCGAGGACGCACCAGGCGCGGACACGCCAGCCACCGAGGACGAGGACACCAACATCTACACCGAACCGCGGCGGCTGCTGGCCTCGGTGTACGGCGCCGGGATGCTGGCCGGGATCCTGGCCAAGGCCCGTGCCGACCTGATCCAACGGGTCCGGCTGCTGCTGGACGAGGAAATGGTCAGGTACGTCGAGGTGATCGAGGCGGCCGGGCCGTGCGATGAGGTTGCGGCGATCCGGCTGTACCAGGCGGAATACTCGCTCGAGGCGGTCAGGTGACAGCGAACACGATCGGGGTGAGCGGGCTGAGCCACTCACGCCTGCCGGCCAGGCTGGCCGCTCTCACCGAGCTGGCCAGGATCGCGGCCGGGCGAACCGGATCCGAAGGGTTCAACGAGGAACTGCTCGCCGACGCGGAGAAGCTGCTCCGGCGGTCCGGTGAGCGAATGCGGATGTCCGCCTCGCACACCGTGGTGGCCCTGACGGGCGGTACCGGGAGCGGCAAGTCCTCGCTGTTCAACGCCCTGGCCGGGGCGACCTTCTCTCCTGCCGGAGTGATGCGACCGACCACCAAGCACCTGCACGCGTGCGTGTGGGGGATGGAGGGCGCCGCCCCGTTGCTGGACTGGCTCAGCGTGCAGCGGCGGCACCGCTACGCGCGGGCCAGCGCGCTCGACGAGGGCGAGGCGTCGCTGACCGGGCTGCTCCTGCTCGACCTGCCCGATCACGACTCGGTGGTCACCGGCTCGGCGGCGATGGTCGACCGCCTGGTCAAGCTGGCGGACATGCTGGTCTGGGTGCTCGACCCGTTGAAGTACGCGGACGCGTCCGTTCACCGGCGGTACCTGGTCCCGCTGGCCGGGCACGCGGCCGTGACCACCGTGGTGCTCAACAAGTCCGACACGCTGACCCCCGAGCAAGTCGCCGACTGCGCGGCCGACCTGCGTCGGCTGCTCGACGCCGAGGGACTGTCGGAGACGCCGGTGCTGGTGACCTCCGCGGCCACCGGAGCCGGCCTTGACGAGCTGCGCCGCACGCTGGCCACCGTGGTCGCGGCCCGGCAGGCGGCCAGCGACCGGATCGCGGCCGACATCGATGCTCTGCTGGAGCGGTTCGCCGTCTACGCCGGTGACTCCGTGCCCGGCTGGCTGGCGCCCGTGGCGTCCGCGCAGCTGGTGGCCGCACCGACCACCGAGGCGACCGCGACGGTCAGCAACGGACCCGCCCCCGCCAACACCCAGACATTGGAACGGCCGCCCTGGGAGCACGACGGCTGGGTCGATAGCCGCGCGGCGGAGGAGCCGGCAGGCACGGCGCAGGCGTCCCGGCCGCCCTGGTCCGACAAGACCGAGAACGAGCCCGGCGCGGGAAAGCCCGGCGCGGGAACGAGCCCGGACGCCCCGGCGAACGGCCGCACGGCCAGCGCCGCTGACTGGCAGCCCTGGCAGACGACCGCCGCGCCCACTAAGCCGGCCTCCACGTCGCGTCCGCCGTGGGAAGACGCCTCGTCCGACCGCCCGGGCGGCGGGGCGCCCGCCCTCGATCCCGTGATGTACATTCCCTCCGGGCCGGCCGCCGCGCTGACCGCCGCGTCCGCCAAGGCCGCCGGCGTGGCAGCCGCGACGGAGACCCTGAACGGCGCCCGCGAACGCCGGGCCATGAGCTACATCGGCTGGCCGCCCGCGCGGCTGGTCGCGCGGCTGCGCGGCGGCGCGCCAACCTCGGCGCGCAAGCTGCTGGCCGGCGAGTCCGCTGATGGCGCGCAAGCGCAGCGTTCCGACATGGACAACGCGATCACGGTGTTCGCCGAGGAGGTCGGCGGCTCGCTGCCGGAGCCCTGGTCGCGGACTGTACGGGCGGCGGCCCGGTCGCGGGCCAACGAGGCCCAGGCCGCGCTGGGCGCGGCCGTGGCCCAGGGGCTGCCGTCGCGGGACAAGGTCACCGGGTGGTGGCGGCTGATCGCGGCTGTGCAGTGGCTGCTGATGCTCCTGACACTGGCCGGACTGGTCTGGATCGTGCTGATCCTGTCCCTGCACGGGTCGCACAAGTCGTCGTCGCTGATCAGCGACACCGCGCTCGCCCCCTGGCTCGGGGTCATGGTGGTCGCGCTGCTGCTGTTGGGCGGGCTGATCGAATCGTGGTGCCAGAACATGGTGGTGCTCGCGGCCGACCGCGAGCGAGAACAAGCCAATCAGGCCATCATGTCCCGGATCGCCGCCGTCACCAGCGAGCTCGTCCTAGCTCCGGCCGGGCGCGAACTCGCCGACTACGAGCGCTTCCGCGCCGAGCTGGCCGCTGCTCGCGACGGCGCTGACCCGGCCAGATCATCGTCATCGTTACCGGAACATGACCGGCACGCGTGACGGAGGTGGTATGTCCGGGCGGCCTGAGGCTGAAGACAGCGCCGATATCGACCAGCTGCTCGACCTGGCCACGCCCTGGTGCCTGATGGTCGCCGCCACCTTGCGCATTCCCGCCCTCATCGCGGAAGGCCACCACGACATTGCCGACCTGGCCGTGGCGGCCCGCTGCGACCGCGATGCGCTGCACGCCGTCCTGGACCACCTGGTCGCCAAGGGCGTGTTCCGGCAGCCAGCGCCCGGGCACTTCGCCTGCAATCACGCAGCCGAGCAGCTCGCCGATCCCGCGCGCTTCCTGGATCTTGAGGGCATCGGGGGCCGGATGGCCCACACCTGGGGCACGATGCTGGACTACGTCCGCACCGGCCAGCCCGCCTACCAGAAGGTGTTCGGCCGGCCGTTCTGGGAGGACCTCGCCGCGCACCCGAAGATCGCGGCGGACTTCGACGCGCTCATGGGACCCGCCGGGCACGGCACGCCGGACTTCGACATCGAGCTCGCCGGCGGGTGGGACGCGATCCGCGCGGTGGTGGACGTCGGGGGCGGCACCGGCGCCATGCTGGCCTCCCTGCTGCGCCGCCATCCCCACGTGCAGGGCATCCTGGTCGACTTCCCCGGCACCATCGCCCGGGCCAGCGAGCTTCTGACCAGCGCCGGGGTCGCCGACCGGGTCACCCTCCAAGGCCAGAGCTTCTTCGACCCGCTGCCCTCCGGAGCCGATCTGTACCTCCTCAAGAGCGTGCTGAATGACTGGCCCGATGAGGAGACGGTCGCCATCCTCCGCCGCTGCGCCCAAG
Organism: Actinomycetota bacterium; assembly: GCA_003140115.1. The sequence goes on from PLIQ01000123.1 coordinate 23,115, forward strand.
CCGCCCAAGCCGCGACAACCCGGGGAACCGTCGCCGTCCTCGGCGGCGTCTCCGCCGACGACGCACCGCGGTCCCTGGGCATCGACATGCTGGTCGCAGGCGGCAAGACCAATACGCTCACCCAGTTCACCGAACTGGCCAAGCGAGCCGGGCTCGAAATCCTGGCTGCGGGCACCCAAGCCTCCGGCCGCTTCGTAGTCCAGTGCCGACCAGCCAACGAACCCGCCCCCGCGCAAGAAGGTGCCGGCGCGGGAAGGTAACAGCACAGAAGGGCAGAAGCATGACCCAGGAAGGCAACGAGGCCGCCCGGGCCCGCAGGCTCGTGCACGGGCAGGTCTGCTACCTGCAGATGCCGGCCGTCGACAGCGCCCGGGCGGCCGCGTTCTATGAGGCCGTCTTCGGTTGGCCGACCGAACACCCCTACCAGGACTTTGAGTCCCCTGGCCTGATCGGCCAGTGGGTGCCGGGCCGCCCGCCAGCCCCGGACGCCGGACCGATGATCTGGATCCACGTGGCCGACCTGGACCAGACGCTGGCCACCGTCGTCCAGCACGGCGGCGAGATCATCGATCCTCCGTCACCCGACGGCCCCAACCGCACGCTGGCCACCATCGTCGATCCGGAAGGCAATCCCGTCGGCCTGGCCAGCCACGCCAGCGCCAACGACGGCACCGCCAGCGCCAGCAAAGCCCCGGCCACGAACGATTAAGCCACGGGCGGAACGCCTCCGGGTAAGCAGCCTTCCCAACTCCCTGTTGCACTGTAATGCTGTAATCAAGATACGGATGCCCCGGGAGATCACATGGAGGCTAGTAACCCGCTGGACGCGTACTCGCAGATCGTCTCCGGCGCGGCCGAACGGCTCACGCCCAAGGTCGCGAGCCTGCGCGTCCCGCGTCAGGGCAGCCGGGGAGGGACGGGGGAGAGCCTCGGCTCGGCCGTCGTCTTCACCGGCGACGGGTTCCTGCTCACCAACGCGCACGTGGTCGGCCAGGCGAACGGCGGCACCGCGGCGTTCTCCGACGGCACCTCGGTGCCGTTCCGGGTGGTGGGCGCCGACCCGCTGTCCGACCTGGCGGTGCTACGCGCGAACGGCGAGACCCCGGCGCCGGCCGAGCTCGGCGAGGCCGACCAGCTCGTCGTCGGCCAGCTTGTGGTCGCGATCGGTAACCCGCTCGGCCTGGCCGGCTCGGTCACGGCCGGCGTGATCAGCGCGCTCGGCCGCTCCCTGCCCGCCCGCGGCCGGGTCATCGAGGACGTCATCCAGACCGACGCCGCGCTCAACCCGGGCAACTCCGGCGGCGCGCTGGCCGACGCGAACGCCCGCGTGGTCGGCATCAACACCGCCGTGGCCGGCGTGGGCCTGGGCATGGCGGTCCCGGTCAACGGCACCACCCGCCGGATCATCTCCGCGCTGATGGCCGACGGCCGGGTCCGGCGTGCCTACCTGGGCCTGGCCATGATGCCGGGTCCGGTGCCCGCCGCCTGGCGGGAGCGCCTGGGTCGCAAGACCGGCCTGCTCGTCGCCCAGGTGGTGGCCGGCGGCCCCGCCGACCGGGCCGGCCTGCGCGCCGGGGACCTGCTGCTCACCGTGGCCGGCAAGCCGGTCGCGGTCTCCCAGGACCTGCAGCGGCAGATGTTCTCCGAGGCGATCGGCCAGCCGCTGGCGATCACCGTGATGCGCAACGGCGCCCTGGTCGACGTCATCGCCGAGCCCACCGAGCTAGTCGCCGCCTAGCCCTTCACCAGCCCCACCAGCCCCACCCACCCCATTTCCCGGGAGCGTTCGGGCGTGCGGGAGCGTCTGGGGGTCCATAGCGCCTAAAACCCTCCCAGGAACCCTAATCCACCGCAGTAAGCGGGGGATACCCCGCGTCGCGCAGGAACCGGCGCACAGCTCTGGGGCTCGTGAGGCGAAAGAAGCGCAGGTGCCCGTAAGCCGAGTCGGTCATGGCCGCCTCGTACCGCGCCCGATTCCTCGCGTGCGTCTGCCAGGCCCAGACGATGACCGACTCCTCCTTGTCCAGGGTGAAGAGGTTCCGCCACCGCTCGCGGTTGCCGTTCCACAGCTCGGTCCGCCCCGCCACCCGCAAGACGGTACGCCAGATGATCCGGCGCATCACGATCCGCTTCGGCAGGTCGAGGACGACGACGGTGTCGGCCCGCGCCCACACGATGTCCCGGACCGTGCTGTAGTTGCCGTCGATGACCCAGCGCTCGCCGTCCACCGCAGCGGCTACCCGCGCCTGGTACTCCGCCGCGGGCAGCGGCTGCCAGTCCGGCTGGTGGTAGACGGAATCCAGTTCCAGCCAGGGCGCGCCGAGGATCCGCGCCAGCGACGAAGCGAGCGTCGACTTGCCCGAGCCTGAGGTCCCCACCACCGAGACGCGCCGCACAGCCGCCGAACCTACCAACCGAACGCCCGCCTGTCACCTCGATTACCGCCCTGCCATGATGGGCACATGCCCGCCAGCCACGAACCGATTCACGCGCCGCGCGGCTCCCAGCTCACCTGCAAGGGATGGCCGCAGGAAGCCGCGATGCGCATGCTCATGAACAACCTCGACCCCGAGGTGGCCGAACACCCCGACCAGCTCATCGTCTACGGCGGCTCCGGTCGCGCCGCCCGCAGCTGGGACGCCTACGCGGCGATCATCAGGACCCTGCAAGGCCTCGAGAACGACGAGACGCTCCTGGTCCAGTCGGGCAAGCCGGTCGGCGTAGTAAAAACCCACGAGTGGGCCCCCAGAGTGCTCATCGCCAACTCCAACCTGGTCCCGCAGTGGGCCACCTGGGAGGAGTTCCGCCGCCTGGAGCAGCTCGGCCTGACCATGTACGGCCAGATGACGGCCGGCTCCTGGATCTACATCGGCACCCAGGGCATCCTGCAGGGCACCTACGAGACGTTCGCCGCGATCGCCGCCAAACGCTTCGGCGGTAGCCTCCGCGGCACCATCACCCTGACCGCCGGCCTGGGCGGCATGGGCGGCGCTCAGCCGCTGGCCGTGACCATGAACGGCGGCGTGGTCATCTGCGTCGATTGCGACCAGTCCCGGATCACCCGCCGGATCGAGGGCGGCTACCTCGACGAGCAGGCCAAAGACGTCGACGACGCCGTCAAGAGGGCCACCCAAGCCCGCGACAAAGGCGAGGCGCTGTCGATCGGCCTGCTCGGCAACGCCGCCGACATCTTCCCGAAGCTGCTCGAGCACCACGCGCCCATCGACATCGTCACCGACCAGACCTCGGCCCACGACCCGCTCACCTACCTGCCCCGCGGCGTCGACTTCGAGGACATGGCCGCCCTGCGCGCCGAAGACCCGGAAGGCTTTACCCAACGGGCCCGCGACTCGATGGCCGAGCAGGTCTCCGCCATGGTCGGCTTCCTCGACGCCGGGGCCGAGGTGTTCGACTACGGCAACTCGATCCGCGGCGAGGCCCAGCTGGCCGGGTACGACCGGGCCTTCGAGTTCCCGGGCTTCGTCCCGGCCTACATCCGGCCGCTGTTCTGCGAAGGCAAGGGCCCGTTCCGCTGGGTCGCGCTGTCCGGCGACCCGAACGACATCGCCGCCACCGACCGGGCCATCCTCGACCTGTTCCCGCAGAATGAGGCCCTGGCCCGGTGGATCCGGCTGGCCGAGGAGAAGGTCCACTTCCAGGGCCTGCCGGCCCGGATCTGCTGGCTCGGCTACGGCGAACGCCACCTGGCCGGCCTTCGCTTCAACGACATGGTGAAGAGCGGCGAACTCAAGGCCCCGATCGTCCTCGGCCGTGACCACCTGGATTGCGGCTCGGTCGCGTCGCCCTACCGGGAGACCGAGGGCATGGCCGACGGTTCGGACGCGATCGCCGACTGGCCGCTGCTGAACGCCCTGGTCAACACCGCCTCCGGCGCCTCCTGGGTGTCCATTCACCACGGCGGCGGGGTCGGCATCGGCCGCTCCATCCACGCCGGCCAGGTTTGCGTGGCCGACGGCACCGACCAGGCCGCCCAGAAGCTGGAGCGTGTGCTGACCAATGACCCCGCGATGGGCGTGATCCGGCACACCGACGCCGGCTACGAACAGGCCGCGGCTGTCGCCGTCCAGCGCGGCATCCGGGTGCCCATGACCGAGCAGAGATGACCTTCGCCGAGCTCTGGCGCGAGCTCGAGCCGATCGGCCGCGACCCGCAGACCGGCGGCTACCGTCGCTACTCCTGGACGCCGGCCGACACGGCCTGCCGGGCCTGGTTCACCGGCCAGGCCGAGCGGCGCGGCCTAGCCGTGGAAACCGACAACAACGGCAACCTGTGGGCCTGGTGGGGACCGAAGGGCCCCGGTGCCGTCGTGACCGGCAGCCACCTGGATTCGGTCCCGGACGGCGGCGGCTTCGACGGGGCACTGGGCGTCGTCACCGCCCTGGCCGCCGTGGACCTGCTGAAAGCCAAGCCCTTTTATCCCGAACGAAGCGTGGTTCTTGCCGCCTTCACCGAGGAAGAAGGCGCGCGCTTCGGCGTCTCGTGCCTGGGCAGCCGCCTGCTGACCGGGGTCGTCGACCCGGACGCCGCGCGGGCTCTAACCGACGACGCCGGCACCACGCTGGCGCAGGCCATGATCGCCGCGGGTCAAGATCCCGGCTACCTCGGTCCCCGCGACGACCTGCTGGACGGCATCGCCGCCTTCGTCGAACTGCACGTCGAGCAGGGTCGCGCGCTCGCCCCCCAGGGCGCCGCCCTGGGCCTGGCCGAGGGGATCTGGCCGCACGGGCGGTGGCGGTTCGACTTCACGGGCCGCGCCGATCACGCCGGGACGGCGCGGCTCGCCGACCGCCGCGACCCGATGCTGCCCTACGCGGGTACCGTGCTGGCCGCCCGCCAGGCCGCCGCGGAGAACGGCGCCGTGGCCACGTTCGGCAAGGTCATCGTCGAACCGAACGGCACCAATGCGGTGCCCTCGGCGGTCCGGGCCTGGCTGGACGCCCGCGCCGCGGACGAAGAAACCATGGCCAGGACGGTCACCACGGTCCGTTCGGCCGCAGCAGGGTTTGCGGAAGAACACGGGGTCACGCTCAGCGTGCGCGAAGAGTCGGTCACCCCGCTCGTGCGTTTCGATGAGGGTCTGCGGGACCGGATCGCCGCCACCCTCGCCGCGGCCGGGATCAGCACGCCGGTGCTGCCCACCGCCGCCGGGCACGACGCCGGGTTCCTCGCCGCCCGGGTCCCGGCCGCCATGCTGTTCGTCCGCAACCCGACCGGCATCTCGCACTCGCCCGCCGAACACGCCGACCTGGCCGACTGCGAAGCCGGCGTCACCGCCCTGGCCGCCGTCCTGGCCGACCTCGCGGGCCCGACGTGACCCAGGCCACCCAGTCCGTTCCTCGCCGCTGGCTGGCCGACCTGGCCTGGCTCCCCGGCCAGGGCGTCCGCCGCGACGTCCTGATCGAAGCCGACGGCGACCGCTTCACCGCCGTCGCCCCCGGCGCGCCAGCCCCGCCCGACACGACACGCCTTCATGGCCTCACGCTTCCCGGCTTGGCCAACGCGCACTCACACGCGTTCCACCGCGCGCTGCGCTCTGTTACCCAGGCCGACCGCGGCACGTTCTGGACCTGGCGCGAGCGGATGTACGAGGTCGCGGGCCGGCTCGACCCGGACAGCTATTACCGGCTGGCCCGGGCCACCTTCGCCGAGATGGCGCTGGCCGGGGTGAGCTGCGTGGGGGAGTTCCACTACCTGCACCACCAGCCGGGCGGGCACCCGTACGCCGACCCGAACATCATGAGCCGCGCCCTGGTGGACGCCGCCGCCGAGGCGGGCCTGCGCATCACGCTGCTCGACACCTGCTACCTGACGGGCGGCCTGGCCGAGGAAGGCCTGCTGCCGCTGGCCGGACCCCAGCTGCGGTTCAGTGACGGCGACGCCGTGCGCTGGGCGGCGCGGGTCACCGCCTTCGACTGCGACGAGCACGGCATGATCGCCCCGCACGCCCAGGTCGGCGCCGCGATCCACTCCGTCCGCGCGGTGCCGCGGGGGCAGATGCACCCGGTGGTGGCCTGGGCCCACCGGTTCGGCGCCCCGCTGCACGTCCACCTGTCCGAGCAGCGGGCCGAGAACGAGGCGTGCCAGGCGGTCTACGGGATGTCGCCCACCCGACTGCTGTACGAGCAGGACGTGCTCGGCCCGCGGACGACGGTCGTGCATGCCACCCACCTGGACGACGCTGACCTGGAACTGCTCGGCGGCGAGCGAGTGTTCGCCTGCCTGTGCCCGACCACCGAACGCGACCTGGGTGACGGCCTGGCCCCGGCCCAGGCCCTGGCCGCGGCGGGCTGCCCGCTGACCCTGGGTAGCGATAGCCACGCGGTGATCGACATCCTGGCTGAGGCACGCGGCGTCGAGTACGCCGAACGCCTGGCCCGCCGCGCCCGCGGCCACTTCACCGCCGAGGACCTGATGCGCTCCGCGACTACCGACGGGCACACCAGCCTGGGCTGGCCTGACGCGGGAGAGATCACCCCCGGCGCCCGGGCCGACCTGGTCGCCGTGTCCCTGGACACCGTGCGGACCGCGGGCACCGCCGAGGCCGCGGTCCTGGAGGCGGCCGTGTTCGCCGCCACCGCGGCCGACGTCACCGACGTCGTGATCAGCGGCCGCGACGTGGTCCGCGGCGGTGTCCACCTGCTCGTCCCCGACGTACCAGGCGAGCTGTCCCGTTCGATCCGCGCCGTTCTGGGTTGAGAATGGCGCGGCATTATCGCGCAACGCGTCGCGGATGGCAACTGGTTGTCCACAGGCGTGCCTGCTTTGTCGGGGTTATCCACAGGGGCGCGATGAGGCACGGCGGGGGGAGGCGCATCGCGGCACCGTGGAGGAACCGGCAGCCGTGGGGCTGCCGGGCATCCCCAAGGAGGATCGTGATGAGCCAGGGCGGATACGTGACGCTCGTGGGCTTCGTAGCCCAGGACCCAATTCAGCGCCCGACCAAGAACGGCGTCTTGGTCACCGATCTGCGCGTGGGCACGACGCCTCGCGTGCGGGACCAGGTGACCAACGAGTGGCGCGACGGGGACACGTCGTACTACGACGTCAGCTGCTGGCGCAGGCTCGGTGAAAACGTCCGGGCTAGCCTGCGCAAGGGCGACCCAGTGATGATCAAGGGGAAGTTCAGGTCCCGGACGTTCACGGACAAGAACGGGGTGTCCCGGACCGTGATCGACATCGTGGCCGACACCGTCGGGCATGACATGAACCGCGGCGTAGCCAACTACCTGCGTCTGCACCGTCCCGTGACCACCGAAGGCGGCTCGGTGGCCGCAACATCGCAGGACATGGCCGACGGTCGAGAGCTGACCGAGGACCAGGACTTGCTCGACGATGAGGCGATCGAGCATTTCGGACGTGAACTTGCCGGCCTCGGCGAAGCCGAAGTCACGACGCAAGATCTCGAGGAGGACGAGGCGACCGACGCCACGGCGTCGTCAGCACCGTCAGTCCCCTTCTGAGTGCTAGATCCAGATAACGCCTCGCACCGATCTACCCCCCTCAAATCGGGCGCCGCACGGAGCGGATACGCCGCATACCGTAGCGTAGCCGCTCCAGCGGCGCCAATCGTACTATCTGTCACAGCAACGGCGTGTCTTCTCTTGAGTCACTGCTGGTTGGAAGCGCTCGCCATCCGCCGTCCCCCCGGACGGGCCAGCTAACATACCGGTTTTGCCGACGCGCTGGCACTCACCGCATTTACAATATTACCCAACGTGATAACCGGGCCTGGCGGGGGTCCGCATCAGCCTAGCTGACCGAGGCGGAAGGCATGTCAGCAGTCCAAGAGGCGATCGGGCGGCGCCACCGGGATCTTCGGCGCCTGATCAGGTGGTCCCCGCGCTGGGGGCCGTGGAGGGATTGTCCTCCCGGGCTCACATCGGGCTGGCCCCTGCTTACCATGCCGACTTCACTGGTCGTATACGTGCTGAGCATCCTCGCCTGCGACCTGGGACTTATCGGCTGGGAACTCACCCACACGCAGCCGCGCGCAGGCCACCTGGCGGTGTTCGCCGCGCTACTTGCTCCCGCCGTGATCTGCATCGAGGCTATGCGCCGGCTCGGCCAGCCGTCCGGGGTGTCGCGGGACCTCTTGTCCGCCTGGTGGCTGCCGATCGCGCTGCTGCTGCCGCCGGTCTACGTGCTGCTCGCGCCGTTCGGCATCGGCCCGGTTCTCTACCTGCGGGCCCGCCGGATACCTATGTACCGCCGCGTGTTCAGCTCGGCCGCGCTCGGGCTGGCGGGCGCTGCCGCGTCGGCCACGTTTCACCTGGCCGTCCCGCAGGCGTTCCGGATCAGCCTGGAAGGCTCGCACGAGTGGCTCACGCGGCCGACCGTGATCTTGATCGCGGTCGGCTGCGCGGTCCTGTTCGCCGTGCTCAACACGGGCATCGTCGCGGTCGCCGTGCACCTGGCCGATCCCGAGGCGCGACTGGCCAAGGTGCTCTGGGACCGGGAAACCTTGCTGCTCGACCTCACCGAGACGTGCGTCGGCATCCTCGTCGCCGTGACCTGCGCGCTCAGCTTCCTGCTGCTGCTCATCGCCCTGCCGCCGGTCATCCTGCTGCAGCGCAGCCTCATGCACCAGCAGCTGGCCGCGGCCGCCCGCACCGACCCCAAGACCGGGCTGCTGAACGCCACCGCCTGGCAGCGGGAGGCCGATGCTCAGGTCACCCGGGCGCTGCGGGGCAGCGCTCCGCTTTCCCTGTTGCTCGTGGATGTAGACCACTTCAAGCAGGTCAACGACAGCCACGGCCACCTCGTCGGAGACGACGTCCTGCGCGCGCTGGCCACCGAGTTGCGTCAGCAGGTCCGTGAGTCAGACGTGGTAGGCCGGTTCGGCGGGGAGGAGTTCACCGTCCTGCTGCCCCAAACCGACAGCGACGGCGCGTGCCGGATCGCCGAGCGGCTGCGGAGCGGCGCGGGGTTGCTCAGCGTGGCCGCCGACCCGGCGACCGACACCAGGATCAGTGTCACCGTCTCGATCGGAGTAGCCGTGCTCGGTGAGCATGGCAGTGGCCTGTTCGAGCTGCTCGCGGCGGCCGACCTGGCCCTGTACCGGGCCAAGGAAGCCGGCCGGAACCAGGTACGCATGTACGCCCCGCAGCAACCGCAGATGGCGCCCGCCGACCAGGAGATTGACGAGGCAACCGGCGCGTGCCCGTAGGCTGGAGTACATGCCGGAGTTCATCTACCAGATGCGAGCCGTGCGCAAGGCGCACGGCGACAAGGTCATCCTCGACAACGTCACGCTGGCGTTCCTGCCCGGCGCGAAGATCGGCGTCGTGGGCCCGAACGGAACCGGCAAGTCGACCCTGCTGCGGATGATGGCCGGCCAGGAGCAGCCGTCCAACGGCGAGGCGCGCCTGATGCCCGGGTACACCGTGGGTCTGCTCGCTCAGGAGCCCCAGCTGGACGACACCAAGACCGTGCTCGGCAACGTCGAGGACGGCGTGGCCGACACCAAGCAGCTGCTCGAGCAGTACAACGAGATCGCCGAGAAGATGGCGACGGACTACTCCGACGCGCTGCTCGAGGAGATGGGCCGCCTGCAGGAGCAGCTCGACCATAAGGACGCCTGGGACCTGGACAGCCAGGTCGAGCAGGCCATGGACGCGCTGCGCTGCCCGCCGCCGGACGCCGAGGTCGCCAGCCTGTCCGGCGGGGAGAAGCGCCGGGTGGCGCTGTGCCGTCTCCTGCTGTCCCAGCCGGACCTGTTGCTGCTCGACGAGCCCACCAACCACCTGGACGCGGAGAGCGTGCAGTGGCTGGAGCAGCACCTGGAGAAGTACCCAGGCACCGTCGTCGCGGTCACCCACGACCGGTACTTCCTGGACGACGTAGCCCAGTGGATCCTCGAGCTCGACCGCGGCCACGCCTACCCCTACGAGGGCAACTACTCCACCTATCTGGAGACCAAGGCCGCCCGGCTGAAGGTCGAAGGCGCCAAGGACGCCAAGAAGCGCAAGCGCTTGGAGGACGAGCTCGAGTGGGTCCGGTCCAGTCCGCGGGCGCGCCAGGCCAAGAGCAGGTCCCGGCTGGAGCGCTACGAGGAGATGGCCGCCGAGGCCGACAAGAACCGCAAGCTGGACTTCGAGGAGATCCAGATCCCGCCGGGTCCCCGCCTGGGCAGCGTGGTGGTAGAGGTCGGCCACCTGGTCAAGGGGTTCGGCGACCGGTGCCTGTTCGAGAACCTCTCCTTCAGCCTGCCCCGCAACGGCATCGTCGGCGTCCTCGGCCCGAACGGCGTCGGCAAGACCACCCTGTTCAAGATGATCGTGGGCGAGGAGCAGCCCGACGAGGGCACGATCCGCATCGGTGAGACGGTGACCATCTCCTACGTGGACCAGTCCCGGGGCCGGATCGATCCGAACAAGAACGTCTGGCAGGCGATCTCGGACGGCGAGGCGCACATCCGCGTCGGCAACATCGAGATCCCCAGCCGAGCGTACGTGGCCGCGTTCGGGTTCAAGGGCGCGGACCAGCAGAAGCCGGCTGGCGTCATGTCCGGCGGCGAGCGGAACCGGATGAACCTGGCTCTCACCCTCAAGCAGGGCGGCAACCTGCTCCTGCTCGACGAGCCGACCAACGACCTGGACGTGGAGACCCTGGGCTCACTGGAGAACGCGCTACTAGAGTTCCCCGGCTGCGCGGTCATCACCAGCCACGACCGGTGGTTCCTGGACCGGGTGGCGACCCACATCCTGGCCTGGGAGGGCGGCGCGAACTGGTTCTGGTTCGAGGGCAACTTCGAGGCCTACGAGAAGAACAAGGTCGAGCGCCTCGGCGCCGAGGCCGCCCGTCCGCACCGCGTCACCTACCGCAAGCTCACCCGCGGCTAGCCAGATTAGCTAAGGTGGCTAGCGGACCAGCCGGAAGAACGCCCGCACCTCTTCGGTAAAGAGCGATGGCTGCTCGAACGCGGCGAAGTGACCGCCGCGGGCAGGCTCGTTCCAGTACCGGATGTCGGTGAACCGCTTCTGGGCCCACCGCCGTGACGGCCGCTGCAGCTCGGCCGGGAAGACCGAACAGCCCGTCGGCACGTCCACCGTGTCCGCGCGAGAATCGGCGATCCACTCGTTCACCTGGCGGATGCTCTCCCAGTAGAGCCGGGCCGACGACGCGCCGGTGGCGGGCAGCCAGTACAGCATCAGGTTGTCCAGCAGGTCGTCCCGGGTCAGCACGTCGTCCAGCGAGCCATCATGGTCGGTCCACGACCAGAACTTCTCCACGATCCAGGCGGCCAGCGCGGCGGGGGAGTCCGTCAGCGCGTAGCCGATCGTCTGCGGCCGGGTGGCGTGCTCGGTGGAGTAGCCAGAATCCCAATCGGCCGAGTGCCGTAGCCCGGCGAGCGCCGCGCGCTCGGCGTCGGTCAGGTCGCCGAACGTGGCCGGATCCGGCCCGGCCAGCGGCGGGCTGAGATGGATGCCCGCGACATGCTCCGGGTCCTGCAGACCGAGCAGGGTGCTGACGCTGGTGCCCCAGTCGCTGCCTACCGCACCGTAGCGCTGGTAGCCGAGCCTGGCCATCAGCGACGCCCAGGCCGCGGCGATCCGCTCGATGCCCCAGCCGGTACCATCCGGCTTCCCGCTGAACCCGTAACCAGGCAGCGACGGGCAGACGACGTGAAACGCGTCAGCCGCCTGGCCCCCGTGCGAGAGCGGATCCGACAGCGGCCCGATGACCTTGCCGAACTCGACCACCGAGCCGGGCCAGCCGTGCGTAATGATCAGCGGCAGGGCGTCCGGGCGCGGCGAGCGGACGTGGACGAAGTGGACAGCGAGCCCGTCGATCACGGTCCGGAACTGCGGCCGGGCGTTCAACCGCGCCTCGGTGGCCCGCCAGTCGTAGCCGTCAGCCCAGTAATCGCACAGCTCGCGCAGATAGTCCAGCGGCACGCCCTGCGACCAGTCAGCCACTGGCTCGCGTTCGGGCCAGCGCGTCTGCCGCAGCCGCCGCCGCAGGTCGGCCAGCTCAGCCTCGGGAATTTCGATCCGGAACGGGATTACCTCGGCCATGGGACGAGCCTAGGCGCCGGTAGCGTGCGGGAATAACCACCTTTCCGGACCCAAGGACTGGACCAGGGTGCTGCGGCTGCCTCCTTCTTAGCCACCATCTGGAAGTGGACTGGCCGCGCCTTCGTCCCGGGCCGTACCAAGGTCACGAGCAGATGATTCAGGGGCGGCATCAGCCCTAGGGAGGGCTCACTCCGCCGCACCGAATATGTTTCTCGGCCTGGTGCAGGCGCTCGGCGTCCTCGAGCGCACCCCAGTGCCGCGCCCGCTCGAAGTGGCGGGCGATGCGCGCCGCGCGTTCCTGTTTCTCGGCGTAGAAGCGCAGCGCCAGGTTCACTGCGTCCTTCTTGGTTTTCGCCCCGGATAGAGCCATGGCACGCTCGAGCACGTCATCGTCGATGTCGACCCGCGTCACGCTCATGAGCCGCCTCCTGGCGAGTCTTGGTCATGTCCAACATTCCGCCTGCGGCAAGAGTCCTCTCGTTCGGCGAGCCGGTCAACGGCCATGCGAACAATCAAGCCGGGGTGAGGCCGAGGTCGCCGTGGCCCTGCGTCGGCTCGACGTTGACTAGGCTGTGCGCGGCCATCACCAGGTAGTCCCAGAACTGCGCGTCCAGCGCCTGGTCCAGGTCGAGCTTGTCCAGCGCCTCCCGTGCGGCCTGGCGCGGGGTAAGAACTAGATCTTTTCTTCCTACGGGACGTGGTACCTGCGTCCGCACCCGGGGTGTCGTGCTAGCCGTACCCGAACTACGCGGCTGGCACGATCGACCGCGAGGCTGGCCTGCCGCAGCATCGAGGTATGAAACAAGAAATGACTATCGCCGACGGCCGACGGGCCGCCACCATGAACGACAATCAGAACATGACCGAGCCGCCCGCGTCGCCGGCCTGGGGGGCGCCCTTCGCGAAGCGATCCTGGGCCGAACTCCGCTACGCGCTCGTCACCCTCCCGCTCGCCATCGCCGCCGTCGCCTTCATCGTGCCCATGTTGTACAACGGGCTTCTGTGGGCGGCGTCCGCGGATGGCGTCTGGAAGCTCGGCGCGGCCAGCCGCTTCCTCGCGCGCAGGCTGCTCGGCGAGGACGTCCCGGCCCCGCCACGGCCGCGGTCTGTGGTGAGCTACAAGGTGCGGACGAAGGACGGCGCCCGCCTGGCCAAGGCCGCGGAAGAGGCCGGGGGGAAGGCACGGGCGTGGGAGTCAAAGCCCGGGGTCACCGTCAGGAGGCTTCCGCCAGCCCGGATCGCCGAACTGGCCGCTGCGGCGGGCATCACGATCGACGAGATGCAGCCGAGCAGTGCGTTCCTCAGCTGGACGGGTGGACGGACGACCGACCCGGTCACCTGGCGGGCACGTGCCTACTTCGGGCTCAAGCTGCCGCTCGCGGTAGTCGGCCTGGCCGTCGCCGCGGTCTGCTGGCTCGGTGGGCTGTATTACCTGACCTTCCCGGCCTGGTGGTCGCTCGGGCTGCACAATACGCTGGGCTTCCACATCATGACCCTCGGCGTCGCGTTTAGCCTCTGCCCGGTCGGCATGGCCCTGCTGGTCACAGGGCCATGGCTGCTGCACGGCGTCACGAACGTCGACTGCTGGCTCATCCGCGGCCTGCTCGGCGCGAGTTCGCCAGCCGAGCGGATCCGTGCCCTCGAAGAGAGCCGGGCCATCGCCGTCGACGACGCGGCTGCACGGCTGCGCGGTATCGAGCGGGACCTGCATGACGGCGCGCAGGCGCAGCTCGTGGCCCTGTCCATGAAACTGGGCCTGGCCCGGGACAAGCTCACCGGCGACGGGCAGGTGGACGTGGCGCGGGTGGCCCGGCTGGTCGAGGACGCCCATGCCGGCATTCTCGAAGCGATCGTCGACCTGCGCACGCTGGCCCGCGGCATCCATCCGCCGGTGCTGGACCAGGGCCTCGCCGACGCGCTGACCACGCTCGCCACGCGCAGCGCCGTCCCGGTCGAGTTGGTCACCGACATCCCGGAGCGGCCGTCGGACGCGATCGAGACCATGGCCTACTTCTCAGCCGCCGAACTGCTCACCAACGTCGCCAAGCACAGCGGTGCCCGGCGCGCGACCTTGGAAGCCGTGCACGTCCCTGGCCTGCTCCGGATCCGGGTTACCGACGATGGCCTGGGCGGCGCCCGTCCGGTGCCCGGCGGGGGCCTGTGCGGGCTGGCCGACCGGGTCCGCGCCGTGGACGGCCGCGTGGACATCGACAGCCCGCGCGGCGGCCCCACCGCGGTGACCGTCGAACTGCCCTCCCGCGCCTGAAAGGTAGCCGGTCAGCATGCGCATCGTCATCGCCGAGGACGCCGCGGTGATCAGGGCTGGGCTAGCCGAGATCCTCACCGACCGCGGGCACGAGATCGTGGCCGCGGTCGGCGACGCCGAGGCGCTCAAGGACGCGGTGGCCGCCGACCAGCCTGACGTCGCGATCGTCGACGTACGGATGCCGCCGAGCCACACCGACGAGGGCCTGCGCGCGGCGATCGCGATCCGCCGCGACCACCCCGGCGTCGGCATCCTGGTGTTCTCCCAGTACATCGAGACCCGGTACGCCGCCGACCTGCTCGCCACGGGCTCCGGTGGGGTCGGCTACCTGCTCAAGGACCGGGTCGCCGACGTCGCCGAGTTCACCGACGCGATCACCAGGATCGCCGCCGGCGGCACCGCACTGGACCCCGAGGTGGTCAGCGGCCTGCTGAACGCGAGCCGTCACGCCAGCGCCCTCGGCACGCTCACCGCGCGCGAGCAGGATGTTCTCGCCCTCATGGCCGAAGGCCGGTCCAACAGCGCTATCGCCGACCGCATCTTCGTTTCCGAGCGAGCCGTCGAGAAGCACATCAGCAACATCTTCACCAGGCTCAACCTGCCGCCATCCGACTCCGACCACCGCCGCGTCCTCGCCGTCCTCGCCTACCTCGGCACCTGACGACCGGTCACCCGCCGCGCCGGCCCCAGCCCCGCTGGATGGCGAGTCAAGCCGGAGTCAGACCCAGGTCGCCGCGGTGCGCCGGCTCCACGTTGACCAGGCTGTGCGCGGCCATCACCAGGTAGTCCCAGAACTGCGCGTCCAGCGCCTCGTCCAGGTCGAGCTCGTCCAGCGCCTCCCGCATGTGGCGCAGCCAGGCGTCCCGCTCGGCCTCGCCGATCGCGAACCGGACGTGCCGCATCCGCAGCCGGGGATGCCCGCGCAGCTCGTCGTAGGTGCGGGGCCCGCCCCAGTACTGGATCAGGAACAGCCGCAGGTGCTCCTCGGCCGGGCCCAGATCCTGCGCCGGGTACACCGGCCGCAGCACAGGATCCTCCGCGACGCCCTGGTAGAACCGGTGGACCAGGCGCCGGAAGGTCTCTTCCCCGCCCACGGCCTCATAGAAGCTGGTCGGCTGGCTCATGCTTGACAGCTTAAGGTGCCGACCCGCGCGGATCGTCCGCGCCAGACGCCTCGGCCACACGNNCCCCGGGCGGCGCCGTGATCACGATCGTGTCCGGCCCGGCCGGGGCCACCCCGGCCGCGTCCAGCGTCGCCTTGACCCGGGCCCGCAGTTCGCGGGCCACCTCCCACTGGCGCATGGGCGCGGTCTTGGCCACGATGCGCATGGTCACTTCCTTGCTTGACAGCTCCTGCGCCCCCCACACCTCGGGCTTTTCCAGCATCAGCTTGCGCCAGCCGCGCTCCCGGAACATGCTGCCCGCGGCCTGCTCCATCAGCGCCCGGATGCGGGCCAGGTCCTCCTCGTACGGGACCGGGTAGTCGATGACGGCCCGCGACCAGCCCTGCGACTCGTTGCCCACGCTCTCGATGGTGCCGTTCCTGATGTGCCAGACCACCCCGTTGACGTCCCGCAGCTGGGTGCTGAGCAGCGTCATCGCCTCCACCGTCCCGGTCGCGTCGTTGACGTTGATCGTGTCCCCGACCCCGTAGTGGTCCTCGACCAGCATCAAGATGCCCGCCAGGTAGTCCCGCACCAGGTTCTGCGCACCGAACCCCAGGGCCACGCCCAGCACCGTCGTCGACAGCAGCAGCGGTGTCAGGTCGAAGCCGAGGTCACCGAGGATGGTCAGCACCGCGATGCCGAACACCACGATCGATACCCCGCTGCGCAGGATCGAGCCGAGCGCCCGGGCCCGCTGCTCACGCCGCTCGGTGCCGTCTTCCTGCACCAGGACCGGCGCGTCGCCCGCCCGCGCCGCCGCCGCCCCAGCAGCAGCAGCAGAAGCAGCAGCATTAGCGGAAGCCCGGTGCGGGCGGATGACCTGCGCGACCGGCAGCGTGGCCGTGGCCGCGCGCTCGGTGAGCTTGTTGATCACCCGGTGCGCCGCGGCCCGGACGATCAGCGCGACCACGATCACGAACAGAATCCGCAGGCCCTCGCTGACCGGGCCCGCCAGGTACACCCGGACCAACTGCGCCGCGTTCGTGCTGTGGGTCACGTCCCAGGCCATGCGGCAGGCAATGCCCGGATTATCGCCGCAGCTTCCGGTCAACGTGCCTGAAGCCAGGCCGGTGGCAAAGAACCCGGTGGCAAAGAACACAGAACTCCCTTCGCAGACGCCACTGTGCGAGGCTACTGCGCGAAAGCCCGCTCCGCCGGGCCCCGGAGCGCAAAGCCAGGGCCGCAAGGCGCAAAGCGCGCGACCCCGAGGCGCAAAGCCAGGGACCAAAGCGTCAGCAGGATCCGGCGGCGGTGATGTCGGCCAGCCCGCAGACGATCCGGTCCAGCATCGTGTCCTCGGCCGGCCAGGGGAATACGTCAAACCGGGCGTGCAGGGTGGCGTACCCGTGTAGCGCCGTCCAGATCGCGGTCCCGTCCAGCTGCGGGTCCTTGGTCTGCGACAGCCCAGCTTCGGCGCAGGCCTGCACGCCCTGGACCAGCCAGTCGAAGCTCTCGGTCCGGATGGGCGGCACCGGATGCTCGGCTGGGCCAATCAGGTCACGCCGGTCAAACAGCAGCTTGTACCGGTTCGGCCGGTCGGCCGCGAACCGCAGGTAGGCCGCGCAGCCAGCCCGGAGCCGGACCAGCGGGTCGGTTACGCCGTCAATCGCCGAATAGATCGCGGTGTTGAAGTCATCGAACGCGCTGTCCACGATCGCGTCCACGATTGCCTCGCGGTCCGGGAAGTGCGCGTAGATCGACGGGGCCGAGATCCCTACCCGCCGCGCGACGGCCCGCAGCGTCACGGCGTCCTCACTGCCGGTCTCCTCCAGCAACTCGGTCGCGCCGGCCAGGATCTCTTCCCGCAGCCTGCCGCCTTCGCCGCGCCTGTTCCTAGCCCGGGCCACCTCAGTCATGAATATNNCACCCGCGAAGGACACCCGCGTCGGCGGGCCATTCTCGCCGTGCTCTGTCTGTCGCTGCTGATCGTCGTGATCGACAACACGATCCTGAACACCGCCCTGCCCACGCTGGCCAGGGTGCTGAAGGCATCCACTACCGACCTGCAGTGGTTCACCGACGCCTATACGCTGACGTTCGCCGCGCTGCTGGTGATGGCGGGCGCGCTCGGCGACCGGTTCGGCCGTCGCCGGGCGCTGCTGCTCGGCCTGGTCATCTTCGCTTCCGGCTCGGCCTGGGCCGCCCTGTCCGGTGACTCGGCCACGCTGATCGCCGCCCGCGCGCTGATGGGCGTCGGCGGAGCGTTCGTCATGCCCGCCACGCTGTCGATCCTGACGGCCGTGTTCCCGGCTCGGGAGCGGGCTGGCGCGATCGCGCTGTGGTCGAGCATCGCCGGTGTCGGCATTGTCGTCGGGCCGACCCTCAGCGGCCTGCTGCTGGCCCACTTCTTCTGGGGCTCGGTCTTCTGGGTGAACGTCCCGCTTACCATGGTCGCGATCGTCGCCATCGTCACCGTGGTGCCCGATCTGGCCGGGCGCCGCGAGCCGGGTTCCCGGTTGGACACGCTCGGCGGGCTGTTCGCCTCGGCCGCCATGCTGGCCGTCATCGACGCGGTCATCGAGGGACCGAACCGTGGCTGGACCTCGACCGTCACACTGGCCGAGCTAGGCATCGGGGCGCTGCTGATCGCCGCGTTCGTCTACCGCGAGCTCCACGTCGCCAACCCGCTGATCGACGTGCGGGTGTTCGGTAACCGCGCCTTCTCGGCCGCGAGCAGCGCGATCGGGCTGACCTTCCTGGCCCTGTTCGGCTCGCTGTTCGGCCTGACCCAGTACCTGCAGCTGGTGCACGGCTACAGCCCGCTGTCAGCCGGAGTCCGGGCGCTGCCGTTCGCGGCCGCGGTCATGGTGACGGCGCCGCTGAGTAGCGTGCTGGTCAAGCGGCTCGGCATCCGGGTCGTCATCCCGGCCGGCCTGGCCGCCATGGGCGGCGGCCTGCTCCTGCTCACCTCGATGACCCCGGTCAGCAGCTACACGTTCATCGCGACCGGCGTGGCGATCATGGGGGCCGGCATGGGCCTGGTCATGGCCCCAGCGGGCGAGTCGATCATGTCGGTGCTGCCGCCCGAGCAGGCCGGCGCGGGCAGCGCGATCAACGACACCGTTCAGGAGCTCGGCGCGAGCCTCGGCATCGCGGTCATCGGCAGCATCATCGCCTCCTCGTTCCGCCATGGCCTGGCCGCGAGCGGTCTGCCCGCCCCGGTCCTGCGCGCGGCCCGCTCGTCGATCGCCGCGGCCGACGCGACCGCGGCACACGCCGGGCCGCTGGGGCCGCAGGTGCTCAGCGTCGCCCACGACAGCTTCACCACCGCCATGACCACCGGCTTCACCGTCGCGGGCAGCATCGCGGTCGCGGCCGCGCTGGTGACCGCGGTCGCGCTGCCGCGCCGGGCCGCCCGCCCGCAAAAGCACCAGGAGCAGGACCAGCACCAGCACCAGCACATCAGCATCGGCGAGGCCCGGCTGCTGGAGCCGGCCGCCGTCCGGTAAGCGGTAAACCCAGCCCGGCCGGGGATACGCTCACGCCACCACCAGCCCCGTGTAACGGGCGGCGAACGCGAGCCTGTCCCCGGCCAGCTCGGCCGTCCGGCTCACCGCCCGCGCCCCGTGCCCCACCTGGCCTTCTGCCCGGAGCAGCACCGGCCGCGAACGACCGGACGACGTCGCCGCCTGCAGCTCCGCGCACATCTTGTAGGCGTGCACCGGGTCAACCCGGGTGTCGCTGGTGAACACGGTGAACAGCACGGCCGGATAAGCCGTCCCGGGCACCACGTGATGGTACGGCGAGTACGAAAGCAGCCACTCCAGCTGCGTAGGATCCGACGCGCTGCCGTACTCGACGTTCCACGTCTGCCCCAGCCCGAACCTCTCGTACCGCACCATGTCGAGCAATGGCGCCGAGCAGATCACCGCCGCGAACAGCGACGGCCACTGGGTCAGCGCCGCGCCGACCAGCAGCCC
>PLIQ01000481.1 GCA_003140115.1 Actinomycetota bacterium
ACTCGAAAGGCTCAGTACTCGAACTGGACCGCGGCGCGCTCGGCCACGATCGGCTGGATGAACTCCGCGATGATCGCCCGGTGCTCCGGGTGGTCCCGGTAGGCCAGGTACCCGTCGACGTCGTCGAAGTCGGCGGCCACGGCGAAGTCGAAGTTGCCCGGGTTGACGCCGAGATCGGCGCCCAGGCGGTAGGCCCGCAGCGACGGCACCAGCGCGGGCAGCCGACTCAGCTCGGTGGCCACCCGCTGCTGCTGCTCCGCCGTCGAACCGGGCGCCCACCGCATCATCACCACGTGCCTGATCATGACCCGGAGCCTACCGCCAGCCCCCCGGCCAGGGGCCCCGAAGGGCCCCCGGGCTCAGGTCCAGGCCAGCATCCGGACCGGGTCTTCGAGCATCGAGCCCACGTCGGACAGCACGGCCGAGCCCAGCTGTCCGTCGATGATGCGATGGTCGAAGGACAGCGACAAGGTACACACCGAGCGCACCGCGAGCTGCCCGTCCACCACCCAGGGAGCGTCCTTGACCTGGCCGAAGGCCAGGATGGCGGCCTCGCCCGGGGTCAGGATGGGAGTCCCGCCGTCCACCCCGAACACGCCCACGTTGGTGATCGTGATCGTGCCGCCCGCCAGGTCAGCCGGGGTGGCCTTGCCCGCCCGCGCCGTCTCGGCCAGCGCCTGCAGGCCGCGGGCCAGTTCGGGCAGCGACAGCTCGCCCGCGTTCTTGACGTTCGGCACGAGCAGGCCGCGCTCGGCGGCCACGGCGATGCCGAGGTTCACGTAGTGCTTGACCACGATCTCCTGCGCACCCTCGTCCCACGAGGAGTTGACCATGGGATGCCGGCGCACGGCGGTGAGCAGCGCCCGGGCCACGAACAGCAGCGGTGAGACCCGCACCTCGGCGTACTCCGGCAGGTCGCGGACGCGCCGCACCGCGGCCATCGTCTCGGTGACGTCGACCTGCAGGAACTCGGTGACGTGCGGCGCGGTGAACGCGCTCGACACCATGGCCGCCGCCATGTGCTTGCGGACCCCGCGGACCGGGATGCGCTCTTCGCCGGCCGGGCCGGGCACCGCGGCCAGGCTGGCCGTCCGGACCCCGTTCTCTACCACCTCTGATCCCGAACGACCTGTGGTGCCACGAGCCGCCCGCTGCACGTCGTCCCGGGTGACCGCACCCTCCGGCCCGCTGCCCGTCAGCTCGGCCAGGTTGATGCCAAGATCCTTGGCCAGCCGGCGCACCGGCGGCTTGGCCAGCACGCGGACGGCGGGCGCCGGTTCCGCGACGGCCGCGGGGGGCAGGGCCGGCTTGCGGGCTCGGCGGGTGGTGGAGGCGGCCTTGACGCCGTAGCCGACCAGGACGGCCTGCCGTTCGGGCGGAGCCTGGTCCGCGGGGGGCGAGATGGTGGTCACGGCCGGGGGAACCACGGACCGTTCGGCATAATCGGGGGTACCGGGTGCGGTGGGTGCGCCGGACACGTCGACCGCGATGATCGGGGTGCCCACGTCGACCGTCTGGCCCTCCTGCACCAGCAGCCGGGCGACGGTCCCGTCCCAGGGCGAGGGCAGCTCGACCACGGCCTTGGCGGTCTCGATTTCCACGATGATCTGGTTGACCTCGACCTGATCCCCCGGCTTGACGTGCCAGGCGACGATGTCGGCTTCGGTCAGTCCCTCACCTACGTCGGGGAGCTTGAACTCCTTGAGCTCGGTCATGTTCGCGGCCCGCCCCTCAGTAGCCGGACGCACGGTCGACGGCGTCCAGGATCCGGTCCAGGTCGGGCAGGTAGTGATCCTCGAGCCGGGACGGCGGGTAGGGGGTGGCGAACCCGCCGACCCGCAGGACCGGTGCCTCCAGGTGGAAGAAGCACTGCTCGGTGACCCGGGCGGCGATCTCGGCCCCGAGGCCGGCGTACACCGGCGCCTCGTGCGCCACCACGCAGCGGCCGGTGCGGCGCACCGAGGCGGTGATCGTCTCCATGTCCAGCGGGGACAGCGAGCGCAGGTCGATGACTTCGATGCTGCGCCCGCGTTGGTTGGGGCCGTCCTGGCGGGCCGCGAGCGCGGCCTCCAGGCAGGTCCGGACCAGCGGGCCGTAGGCCAGCAGGGTCACGTCGGTGCCCGGCAGCACGACCCGCGCCTGATCCAGCGGCAGCGCGTCGGCCAGGCCCGAGACCGTATCGACCTCGGCCTTATCCCAGTAGCGCCGCTTCGGCTCGAAGAAGATCACCGGGTCGTCGCAGCTGACCGACTGCTGGATCATGGCGAACGCGTCGGCCGCGTCCGCGCAGGCCACCACCCGCAGGCCCGCGGTGTGCGCGAACAGCATCTCGGGGGATTCGCTGTGGTGCTCGACCGCGCCGATGCCGCCGCCGAACGGGATGCGGATGGTCACCGGCAGGCTGACGTTACCGCGGGACCGGTAGCGCATCTTGGCCAGCTGGCTGACGATCTGGTTGGTCGCCGGGTAGACGAAACCGTCGAACTGGATCTCGCACACCGGGCGGTAACCGCGCAGCGCCAGGCCGATCGCGGTGCCGACGATGCCGGACTCGGCCAGCGGCGTGTCGATCACCCGGTTTTCGCCGAAGTCCTTCCACAGCCCGTCGGTGACCCGGAAGACGCCGCCCAGCTTGCCGACGTCCTCGCCCATGATGAGCACCTTGGGGTCGTTCTCCAGGGCCTTGCGCAGCCCCGCGTTGAGCGCCTTGGACAGGGTCAGGGTGGTCATCGCCCGGCCTCCTCGAAGGTCTCCAGGTACGCGGCGTACCGCTCGCGTTCCTCGCTCAGGATCGCGGTGGGCTCCGCGTACACGTTGTCGAAGATGGACAGCGGCGGCGGGTCGGGCATGGTCCGGCACGCCTCGCGGATCCGGGTGCCCACCGCCTTGGCCTCGGCGTCCACCTCGGCCAGGAACTCGGCACTGGCCTGGCCGGTGCGGACCAGGTAGGCCCGGACCCGCTCGATGGGGTCCTTCAGCTTCCACACCTCGAGCTCGCTGGCCAGCCGGTACCTGGTCGGGTCGTCGGTGGTGGTATGCGCGCCCATCCGGTAGGTGAAGGCCTCGATGAGGGTGGGGCCCTGGCCTTCGCGGGCCGCCTGCATCGCCTTCTTGGTCACCGCGTAGCAGGCCAGCACGTCGTTGCCGTCGACCCGCAGGCCGGGGAACCCGAAGCCGCGGGCCCGCTGGTACAGCGGGATACGGCTCTGCTTCTCCAGCGGCTCGGAGATCGCCCACTGGTTGTTCTGGCAGAAGAACACGACCGGCGCGTTGAACACCGACGCCCACACGAAGGCCTCGTTGACGTCGCCCTGGCTGGTGGCGCCGTCGCCGAAGTAGACGATAACGGCCTCGGCCTCTTTTCCGTCGGCACCGTCCCCGCCGACCGCGCCGTCGCGCTGGATGCCCATCGCGTACCCGGTGGCGTGCAGGGTCTGGCTGCCGATGACGATCGTGTAGAGGTGGAAGTTGTGCTCCTCCGGGGCCCAGCCGCCGTGGCTGACGCCGCGGTAGAGCTCGAGCAGCTTGACCGGGTCGATGCCGCGGCACCAGGCCACGCCGTGCTCGCGGTAGGTCGGGAACACCATGTCAACCGGGTTCAGCGCCCGGCCCGAGCCGACCTGGGCGGCCTCCTGCCCGAGCAGCGAGGCCCAGATGCCGAGTTCGCCCTGGCGCTGCAGGGAGATCGCTTCGGTGTCGATGCGGCGCACGAGCACCAGGTCGCGGTACATGGCCCGGATGTCGGCGGCGGTGAGGTCGAGCGGATAGTCGGGATGGTCGACGCGCTCGCCCTCCGGGGTGAGCAACTGGACGAGCTGGTCGGGCTGAGGGGTTTCGCCGGTGTGAAGGTTCGGCTGGGTGGGTGGGTCGGAAGAACAAGACTGTGCGGCGGTGGTCGCACCGCCGGATTCGACGGTCACGTGCCACTCCTTTCCAAGCCGGGGCTGGGATCACCAGCGCCCGGCGAGCTGGGCTAGGGTTCCCGGACACATCTGTCACGGAGCTGTCGCGTACGCTGCGTGCCCGGTGGGGTGCACGCGTCCGCGGTCCAGCAAGGCGCTCCTCAGCAGACGATATATTCCCTGATTGCACAGGAGGATACGTGGCCCGGATGATCGTGGAAGTGATGCTCAAGCCAGAGATCCATGATCCGCAGGGGGAGGCCATCGCCAGCGCGTGCCGCCGTCTGGGGTTCGGGCAGGTGCTCGGGGTCCGGCAGGGAAAGCGGTTCGAGGTGGAATTCGACGGGCCCGCGGACCAGGCCGCGGTGACCGCGCTGGCCCGGGATCTGCTCTCGAACCCGGTCATCGAGGAGTTCACGGTGCGCGCGGGCTAAGCTGACCGGGCCGGTCGGGATCCGCTTGCAGCGCAAGCGTGGTTTCAGCCGCGTCCGCGGGGAATGATGTTGGCTATGGGGCGGATCGACATTGCCGCTGTTACGGCTGACTTACAGCCAGGGGAGGCACCATGCGTAAGCGCAGGGGGATTATCGCGGCCGGAGTCACGATCGGGTCGCTGGGCCTGGCGTTCGGCACGGCCGGGGCGGCGTGGGCGACCACGCCCACGCTACCGACGGTCAACGGCGTGATCACGGGCGTGCACACGTTCACCCTGGCCGCGCACGAGACGGTCGAGATCGGTGAGACGCTGCACCCGTACGCACCGGGCTACAACGTCAACGTTCCCGTGACCGCCATCTCGACGAACTGGCACACCCACGTCACTACAGTCACGACCGGCTACACGTTCCTCCCGCTTAACCTGATCGGCCACGCGGTGACCTTTAAGGTGGTCCTCCCGCTCCCGTGACCAGGCGCTGTGATAGCTGTCACAGCGCGCGGGCCTGACCTGCGACAGAACCGGCCACCGCGGAGTTGAGCGAACCGTAACAACCCGCGGGACCACGGCCTGGTGTTTCAGCCGCGTTAACGGGGAATCACTCGACTATGGGTACGAGTGACGAAATGACGGTGGGTACGGGGTTACTGGAATGCGCACGAAATCGGTTCCTGACGTGGAGTTCTGCCTGATGTTCGGGTGCGAGACGCTGAGCGTGCCGGTGATGCGCCGGGTACTCGGGGATACCCTGCGCAGGCTGGGCGTCGACGAGGAATCCGTATACGACCTGCTGCTCGCGGCTACCGAGGCCTGCACCAACGTGCTGCGGCACGGCGGCCGGGAGGTCCGGGAGTACGCGGTGATAGCCCGCCTCGGCCCGGTCGCCTGCCAGGTCCAGGTGGCCGACGAGGGACCCGGCGCCGTGTTTCGCCAGGCCAAGCGGCGTAAGCCCGCGGCCGAGCCGGACATCCCGATCGCCCAGCTGCCCGAGTCGGGCCGCGGCCTGGCGGTCATGCGGGCCTGCGTCGACAACGTCACCCTGGACAGCAGCCCGGAGCGCGGCACGGTGGTAACGCTGCGCAAGCACATCAGATGGTCGCAAGACGCCCCGCTGCGGCACTACCAGGCGGTCAGCTAGTCTCCGCTGGCCGGTAGGCTGCCTGCGTGCGCATAGGGGTCATCACGTTCCCGGGGTCGCTCGATGACCGTGACGCCGCGCGGGCCGTCCGGCTCGCCGGCGCGGAGCCGGTCACGCTGTGGCACGCCGACCGGGACCTGCGTCGCGTCGACGCGGTGATCTTGCCCGGCGGGTTCTCCTACGGCGATTACCTGCGCTGCGGCGCGATCGCCCGGTTCGCCCCGGTGATGAGCGAGCTGGTCCCGGCGGCCCGTTCGGGCCTGCCGGTGCTGGGTATCTGCAACGGATTCCAGATCCTGTGCGAGGCGCACCTGCTGCCTGGCGCGCTGACCCGCAACGCCGGCCTGCGCTTCATCACCCGGGACCTGAGCCTGCGGGTGGAGAACGCCACGACGGCGTGGACGCGGGCCTACTCCGCGGGCGAGCAGATCGTGGTGCCACTGAAGAGCGGGGAGGGAGCCTACGCCGCCGACCCGGGCACGCTGGCTCGCCTTGAGGAGGCCGGCCAGATCGTGATCAGGTACGCCGATTCGAACCCCAACGGGTCCGCGGGCGCCATCGCGGGGGTGTGCAACGCCGAGGGCAACGTAGTCGGCCTGATGCCGCACCCCGAGCACGCGGTCGACGCGCTGACCGGCCCGTCCGCCGACGGGCTGCGCTTCTTTACCTCCATCGTGACGAGAGTGCTGGCGTGACCGCGGACACGGTGCTGCCCCAGCCGTTTGCCGCGCTGGGGCTGACCGGTTCGGAATACGACAAGATCGTGGCGACCCTCGGCCGCCGCCCGACCGGCGCCGAGCTGGCCCTGTACTCGGTCATGTGGAGCGAGCACTGCTCGTACAAGTCGTCGAAGGTGTACCTGCGCCAGCTCGCCCCGACCGCGGTGCAATCGGCCGCGCTGCTCGCGGGGATCGGCCACAACGCCGGCGTAGTCGACATCGGCCAGGGCTACGCGGTCACGTTCAAGATCGAGTCGCACAACCATCCCTCCTACGTGGAGCCGCATCAGGGCGCGGCCACCGGCGTGGGCGGCATCGTCCGCGACATCCTGGCCATGGGCGCGCGCCCGGTGGCGGTGATGGACGCGCTGCGGTTCGGGCCCGCCGCGGCCGCCGACACCGCGCGGGTGCTGCCCGGGGTGGTCAGCGGCATCTCCTTCTACGGCAACTGCCTGGGCCTGCCTAACATCGGCGGCGAGCTGGACTTCGACGCGTGCTACGCGGGAAACCCCCTGGTCAACGCGCTCTGCGTGGGAGTGATGCGGCACGGTGACCTGCAGGTCGCCGCGGCTAGCGGGCCGGGGAACCAGGTGATCCTGTTCGGCTCGACGACCGGCCCGGACGGCGTGGGCGGGGCCTCGGTGCTGGCCAGCGCGGCGTTCGGCGGGTCGGCGGCCCTTGGGGAGGCGGCTAAGCGGCCCAGCGTCCAGGTCGGGGACCCGTTCATGGAGAGACTGCTGGTCGAGTGCTGCCTCGAGCTCTTCGCGGGCGGCCTGGTGGTCGGCATCCAGGACCTCGGCGCGGCCGGGGTGGCGTGCGCGACCACGGAGCTGGCCGCGGCCGGGACCGGCGGCATGCGGGTGCGGCTGGACGCGGTGCCGCTGCGTGACCCCTCGCTGGGACCGCCCGAGATCTTGATGAGCGAATCCCAGGAACGCATGATGGCGGTCGTCGAGCCGGCCCGGGTGGATGAGTTCCTGGCCGTCTGCGCCAAGTGGGACGTCCGGGCCGCGGTCATCGGCGAGGTGACCGACACCGGCCGGCTGGTCATGACCTGGCACGGCGAGGTGGTGGTGGACATCCCGCCCGGCTCCGCGGCCGACGGTCCCGTCTACCAGCGCCCGGTTTCGCGGCCCGCGGGCCAGGACGCGCTGGTGGCCGACTCGGCTTCCGCGCTGCCCCGGCCCGTGGACGGGCCCGCGCTGCGGGCCGACCTGCTGGCGCTGATCGGGTCGCCCGGCCTGGCCGACAAGAGCTGGGTCACCGACCAGTACGACCGCTACGTGCGGGGCGACACCGTGCTGGCCATGCCGGAGGACGGCGGGCTGGTCCGGGTGGACGAGGCGACCGGGCTCGGCATCGCGCTGGCCACCGACGGCAACGGCCGCTACGCCAAGCTCGACCCCTACCTGGGCACCCAGCTGGCGCTGTCCGAGGCGTACCGGAACGTGGCGGCGACCGGCGCGCGCCCGCTGGCCGTGACGAACTGCCTGAACTTCGGCTCGCCGGAGGATCCCGCGGTGATGTGGCAGTTCGCCGAGGCGGTCCGCGGTTTGGCCGACGGCTGCGCGGCCCTGGGCGTGCCGGTCACCGGCGGGAACGTCAGCTTCTACAACCAGACCGGGACGGTGGCCGTCCATCCCACCCCGGTCATCGGGGTGCTGGGCGTGCACGATGACGTGCGGCGACGGCTGTCGATCGGATTCGGCGCCAGCTCCGCGAGTTCCGCGAGCTCCGCCGGTGACGCGGAGCTGGTACTGCTCGGCCGGACCGAGGCCGAGTTCGGGGGTTCGGCCTGGGCGCACGCGTTGCACGGCCACCTCGGCGGCCGGCCGCCGGCCCCCGACCTGGCCGCCGAGCGGCGGCTGGCCGGGCTGCTGGCCG
>PLIQ01000310.1 GCA_003140115.1 Actinomycetota bacterium
CAGCCGATGATGAAGAAGTCCGCGACGTTGTAGTAGTGGCCGCCGAGGTGGATGAAATCGACCACGCCGCGGACGCTGCCCGGGGCGGTCCAATAGTGGATTCCCACCCGGTCCAGCAGGTTGCTGGCCCATCCCCCGGTCATCAGGGCGCCGGGAACGCTGATCGCGGCGGGCGCCCGGCGGCGCGCCAGGACCGACACGGCGATGCTCAGCAGCCCGTAGTCCAGCAGGTCGAGAAGCGCGCCGGTGACCGGGCCGGCGTACCACGCGCTGATCGTGCGCCCGACGAGGACGTCGCCACCGGAGTTGATCCTGGTCCACGACAAGTGCCGCCAGGCCCACCACTTGGCCGCCTGATCCACCGCGACCACCACGACCAGCAGGGCCGGTACCACCACGCTCGGCCTGGTTCTGCCATGTCGTCCCGGGGCGCCCGGCGGACCGCCGGGATCCGCGGAGGGTGAGCGGATAAATGGGACAGGACGGCACGAGTTCTGACACACATCTCGGAACGATAACATGGGTATCACGCTAGTATAACGCCGATCCTTGTGCCGACCCTTGCCGAAAGTCCAGCGGCCGATGCGGTGCAGCGGGGCGGTGCACCATCCCTGGCCCGGAGAGTCCCGTTGAGGGCGGGGGCGGGGGCGGAACAGCGTGGCTGTGGCAGCGTGATGGGAAGACCCATCAGCGTGCGGCATCCATGACGTTGGGGAACGCTCCCGGCGCGGGGCGCTTGGGGCGTGGAGGGCAGATGTGGCCGATGGAGTACCCGGTAACCCGGTCAGCTCAGGGAGGACGACACGATGCGCGGGTGGCTATGGCCCAGGAAGAAGATGCCGGGGTAGCCCGCGGTATGGAAGCCGGCGTTGGGGTTGTCGCGCAGTTTTGAATACTCGATCGTGAGCGTGCCGGTCCTGTTGTCGCTGACGAAGAAGAGCGCGCCGCCGCCCTCGCGGGCGCTGTTGCCGGTGATGACGCAGTGCTCGATGGTCACCGTGTAGTCGTCCCCGTCGGTGTAGATGGCGCCGCCGCTGCCGCCGCCCGGGGTGCCGGCCTGAGCCGGGTTGGCGCCGTCGCCGATGGCGCGGTTGCCGGTGAAGGTGCTGTCCCGGATCACCCAGGACACCCCGATGCTGCTCAGCGCGCCGCCGTTGGAGCACACGCCGCCGGTGAAGGTGCTGCCGGTGACCTCGACGGGCCGGTTCTGGTACTGGCTCAGCGCCCGGATGGCGGCCCCGCCCAGGTCGGGACCGGTGGAGTCGCAGCGGTTGCCGGTGAAGCGGACGTCGATGACCTTGAGCTGGCCGCCGCGGTCGAAGATGGCGCCGCCGCCCCCGCCGTCGTAGACCTGCCCGGTGGAGTTGCCGTCGGCCAAGGTGATGTGCTCCACGGTCAGGGCGGGCGCGGCCTGGTCCTGACAGTGCGAGGTGGTCCAGGTCTGGGCCGGGTCACACGTGTCCAGGTACAGGATGCGCCGGACGCCGCCGCCNNAACGCGATCACCCCGCCCGCGGCGACGGCCCGGACCACCGCCCGCGACGTGCAACTGCCCGGGGTGCCGTCGCCGACCACGTGGTCCGCGTGGATCGTGGCCGAGGTGTCCGCGTGGATCGTGGCCGAGGTGACGGCCCGGTCGTAGGACGCCGGCTGGGAGCGTGCAGTACCGGCCACCGAGCCGGAGACGGCCAGGGCCAAGGCCANNGGCCACGGCCACGGCTGCGGTGCAGGCGAGCACGAGGATGCCGGCCGGGCGGGCGAGTCGCATGAGGCGAGACGTTAGCAAGCCGCGGATCCCGGCAGGGCAGCTATAGAGATCTGTAAGGGTTCGGTACGCTCCGCATGTGAAGGAGCCGGCGCGGGTCACGGTCGTGGTGATCGCTCCCGCCCTGGGTCATGATTTCCAGTGGGTGAGGGACGTCGATCCCAGGATCGACGTGGTCGATGGCAACGCCCTCGCCGCCGGTGTCGAAGGCGGTGAGCGCCTGCTCGAGTCCGCCGACGTGGTTCTCGTCGGCTATCCGGTCCCGCCAGGAATAGCCGCGCACGCGCCGAACCTCCAGTGGGCCCAGCACACCCAGGCCGGCGTGTCCAACCTGCTCGGCACCGATCTGTGGACGTCCGGGGTGATCCTGACCTCGAGTCGCGGTGGGGTCGCGGCGACCGGGATCGCCGAGTACGTCCTGGCCGGCGCCTACTACTTCGGCCGCGGGCTCCATGAGGCGACGAGGCAGAAGGCAGCCGGGGAGTTCGACCGCTCCGGGTACCGGCTCCAGTCGCTGACCGGCGCGACCATCGGCGTGGTCGGGCTGGGCGGGATCGGCCGCGAGGTAGCCAGGCTCGCGCGGGCGGCNNACGGACGGAGTCGACGTGCTGCTGCCCGCCGGCGATCTGACCGAGCTGGCGGCGGCGAGCGATTACGTGGCGGTCTGCGCGCAGCTGACGCCCGAGACACGCGGCATGATCGGCGCCCGGGTGTTCGCCGCGATGCGGCCCGGCAGCGTCCTGATCAACGTGGCGCGGGGCGAGCTCGTCGATGAGGACGCACTGGTGGCCGCGCTCCAGGAGGGCCGGCTCCGCGGAGCGCTCCTGGACGTCTACGACGGAGAGCTCGACGGCCGGCCGCCGCGCCCCGAGCTGGTCGAGCTGCCGCAAGTTGTTCTCACCCCGCACATCTCGGGGCGCGGTGATCCGGAGGGCGTGGAACCAGCCAAGCGGCTCTTCGCCGAGAACCTCCGCCGCTACCTCGACGGCCAGCCCCTGCTGAACCAGGTCGACCGGAACCGGGGCTATTAGCAAGTTGTCACCTTCTGGTCGCGCAGCGGGAACCCTTCCGGGAGGTCTGCCACCTCGGCGCGCGCGCCGAGACCGGCGGCGAGTACCGATGGTCGTTCGGGGAAGAATTTCAATCACTCCCGAACGGCCGTGGTGTTACGGTCCGCAGACGAGCGGGCCTGCGGGCGGGAGGGTACCGAGTGGCGTGCGCGACGGACAAAAGGGATACTAGGCAGGCGGGGCCTGCGCGGAGCTGGAGGTGGTGCCGTCGTCATGGTGCGGATGATCATGGTGTCGCCGCCGGGTGCCGGGAAGGGAACGCACAGCAGGTGGCTGACGCAGCAGACGGGGGCTGTACATATCTCCTCGGGTGACTTGCTGCGGGCGGAGGTCGCGCGCCGCTCCCCCCTGGGGCAGCAGGTCGCCGCGTACACCGCTCGCGGAGACCTGGTCCCGGACGATCTGATCCTCAGCATCCTGCTGCCAGCGGTCGAGGCCGCGGCGCGGGACAGCGGGGGGTTCGTGCTGGACGGGTTCCCGCGCACGATGCCGCAGGCGCTGCGCGCGGCCGAACTGGGCGCGGAGCTCGCCCTGACCAGCGACGGGGTGATCTATCTGACCGCACCGGAAGACGAGCTGGTCAGCCGGGTGCTGGACCGGGCCCGGCGCGACGGCCGGGACGATGACACACCCCAGGTGATCCGGCATCGGCTGGCGGTCTTCGCGCGGGAAACCGCGCCGCTGGTGGACTACTACCGCGGCCGTGGCATCTTGCTGGAGCTGAGCACGGACCGGCCCGAGGCGGACGTGCAAGCCGACCTGCGGCACTGGCTCGAAGCCCGCGGGCTGCTGCCGCCCGCGGCCGGGCGTCCCGAGGCCGCCCGGCACGCCGTCCCGCTCAACCATCTCCTCCCTCCGGCCACCGGCCGATCGGCGCACCTGCAGGGCGGATCTGGCCTCGGCGGGTAGCCCGCAGGGTCAGGCGGGGACGGCCTGCATCGCTTCGGCCAGCAGCGTGACCGATCGCAGCCGGCCCTCGATGGCCGGTGCCTGGTGGACGACGATCAGCTCGTCGGCCTCGGTATGCCGGATGAAGTCGTCGAGGTAGTCGCGTACCTGGGGCGCGGTGCCGACCGCGGCGTACGTGAGCATCTGGTCCACGTGGGCGCCCAGCCCCGCGGACAGCAGCTGGTCGGCCTGCTCGTCGGTCAGGTCCGTCGTGTCCTGGCCTGGGCGCCCGCGCCCGTACAGGCTGATGGCCCGCGCTCGCCGGATGCCCAGGAGCTGCTCCTGGGCGGAGCTCTCCGTGTCGGCGGCGATCACGTTGACGCCGACGATCGCGTACGGCTGTTCCAGCTGGCCGGACGGGCGGAACTCGCGCCGGTAGACGGCGAGCGCGGCGTCGAGCTCGGTCGGCGCGAAGTGCGAGGCGAACGCGTACGGCAGGCCGAGCGCGGCAGCCAGCCTGGCCCCGAACAACGACGAGCCCAGGATGTACAGCGGGACGTTCGAGCCCTTGCCGGGGACGGCGTCCACCCCCGGCACCTGGGTGTGGCCGGTGAGATAGCCCTGCAGCTCCACCACGTCCTGCGGGAAGGTGTCGGCCGACATGGGGTCGCGGCGCAGCGCGTACATCGTGTTCTGATCCGAGCCCGGCGCCCGGCCCAGGCCGAGGTCGATCCGTCCCGGATACATGGCGGCCAGGGTGCCGAACTGCTCCGCGATCAGCAGCGGCGCGTGGTTGGGCAGCATCACCCCGCCCGCGCCGAGCCGGATCGTCCGGGTCTGCGCGCCGACGTGCGCGATCAGCACGCTGGTGGCAGAGGAGGCGATGCTGGCCATGTTGTGGTGCTCGGCGTACCAGACCCGCAGGTACCCCAGCTCCTCGGCCTGCTGGGCCAGCGCCACGCTGTTCGCGAAACTGTCAGTGGCGCTCTGGCCCCGCGCGATCGGCGCCAGGTCGAGAATCGACAACGGGACACGCATTAATGACTCCTCATCTGAACGACCCTGCCCCGTGCTACAGGTAGTTTTCGAGATCCGCTTCGATATCGGCGGGCAGCACGGGCGGCTCGTAGCGCTTGATGACCTCGCCGTCCCGGCCGATCAGGAACTTGGTGAAGTTCCA
>PLIQ01000228.1 GCA_003140115.1 Actinomycetota bacterium
GGGACGCTGGGCAGTCGGCATGGTGATATACACGACCGGGACGGCCTCGATCATCTGCGGATTTCGTGCCCGGTAGGCTCGTTCGACGGTCCGGCCAAGCGCCCGGATGGCAGTGCTTTTCCCGACGCCGGGCACGCCGCTGAGGATCATCCCGCAGGGCGTGCCGAGCTGCTGCCCGCGGTTGAGCCGCATGAAGAGCAGGCCCTTGGTCACGGTGCGGTCTAGGATCGGGGTCTTCAGCGCAGGCAGCGCAGCGTGGTAGTCGCTACGCTCGTCGTCGTACGTCAGCCGCTCCACAGGGGTAAGGCGGCCAAGCACCGCTTCGGTGACCAAGCTCACCGGCTCGGGGTGGTACCCCACGAACGCACGCCAGCTCTCCAGCGTGGTGACCACGTTGGACGTGAAGTTCCCCATCTTCACAGACGCCACGGCACGTCTTCGGGGTTGAACACGGCATACGCGCCGTGGTCCACAGGCTGGCTAGGCTCCGGCTGCTCATCCCGTTCATCGTCCGGTGGCGGCGTTTCGGCAGGATCATCTGGCTCTTCAGCCTGCGGACGTACTGGCCGGTTGGCATCGACCGCGACTGCCTTGGCCTCTTCCGGTGTCAAGTCTTGGCCATGGGCCCGGTTCAGGAGCTCAACGACATTCCTGGCGATGTCCGCCTCGGCCGGGCGCGGGCCCGACCGCTCGGTGGTCATCTGCCGGGCGTGCTCCCACAGGGCGAGGCCGAATGGCTGCCCGGCCAGGGACCGGTAGACCCACGGGACGACAATCCACTCGTCAGAGCGGTGGTCGCGCAGCCATATGACGGTGATGTCGTAGGGATCGTAGTGGACCTCCCATTTCTTCCTATTCCCGCCGGGCAGGCCCGAGTCGAGCCGTCGGTAGGGGTTGATGGCCTTGCAGTCATAGGTCCGGTTATCGATGGTTAGCCCGTAGTCGTTCACGGTCCGGAAGACGGCGGGCAGCAACTCGATGTAGTCATCGCCGGTCAAGGGGAGCGGCACATAGCCGCTGATGCCGACGCAGACAGCGAACATCTCGTTGGGGGAGAGGTCCCGGCCCTCGCCCCAGGTGTGACTGAGGCCTTCATGTGGGCGGTTCTGCCAGCACGCGATCACCCACTCGTCGAACAGTTCCTGCAACTGGGCGACCGTCCAGATTGCCGCCGCGTCGGCATCTGGCCCTCGGCGGGTGGTATCCCTGCCGGCGTACCCGGCCACGTGCTGGCAGAACAGTGTGTTGATCGATTCGAACGTCCGCTCCACCATGCTCTTGTCGCTGCCGGTGTACGGGCGCGCTGGCTGGAGCGAGATGCCCAGCGATACGCAAGCACGCCGAAACGTCTCCGACAGGTAGACCCGGCCTCGGTCGCAGTTGATCGTCTCAGGAATGATGACGGGCTTGGCTGCGGCGTTGGCGAACCGCTCGTCGATGCTCAGCAGCCGTTCGTGCGGGATCACCGAGTGCGCGTGATGCAGGGACTCCGACCAGCCTGGCCGCATCGGTTCGGGTACGAGCGTCCGCGCGAGCACCGCCGCGGCGTCCACCGCCTTGGTCGTCGGGGCGATGATGCCTGCGAGGATGCTCCTGGTCGCCGCGTCGACGGCGATAGTGAGCTCCGCCCTGCGGATCACCCCGTCGGCGTACCGGCACATGATGTCGAGCTTGTTGGTGTCGATGGGGACGTCTTCTCCGGGCCGAAGGGCCGTCACAGGGGTGAACGGACGGTCGGGGCGGTTCACCGACGTCCGGCGGGACGCCTCGCTGATGAAGTTGCGGCGGCCGCGGTCCATGTAGACCATCAGCCGGTACAAGGTTCGCCTGCTAGGTACGGGGACAACGCCGGGACCGTGCTCGTCGTCAAGCCTGCGCTGGAGTTCGGTAAACATGACTGACCGAGCTACTGTTGACCTGCCACGTGGCTCGGCCAGCATCCTCTCGATAGCCGAGATCACACGGGAGTCGGTGTCAGCACCAGGCGTGATCTCGCGCAGCTTGCGCCTGTCGGTGAGGCCGATTAGGCCTTCTTCGCGGTAGGCGCGCCGCAGCCGTTGTAGGTGGCGGCGTGTCATCGGGCGCCCCGCCGCTTCGAATTCGGCGAGCTTCGCCTGTTCGCGCTCCTTGGTGTCGCGCAACGCAGGGTCATATGCCTCGCGTGGCAATCGCTCTGGGTGCCGTCCGGTCTCAAGCTCGATGAGATGTCCCTCGAGCCAGCGGGTGCGTTCGTGCTCAGCCGCGCTGAGCCCAGCCAGGCGGCCGTCCTGGGGTACCCGCCTCGGCGGGATAGAGTCGAGCGCTTGGAAGCCGGGCGCAGTAAGCAGATAACCGAGCATGACAGCGGACAGTTCGCCATGCTGGTCTTGCAGTGTCACCGCAGAGCCGTTGAGCTGAATGACCATGTACACGTCCTGACCGAGCGCGATTCGGTGCCCGGGCTTCAGCACTCGTCCTGGCTCCTCCGTCACGTCGGCTCCATAGGGTCGGTGCTAGCCGCGAGGACGGTACCGGTCCCGAGCGGCCTGGACAGGTCTCCTGTTAGTCGGCCAAGCCACAGCAAGTGGAAGAGCACTGGCAGGACTCGGATGGAGTCGCCTCCTTGCTTGGCGGCTTCGGCCAGCGGCTTCGGCTGAGCGAAAGCTGTGACTAGCAGTTCCTCAAGGCCTGGATCGGCAAACCTAGGGTGCCGGTACCCAGCCAGCCATCGTAGGTTGGCAGCCCAGACCGGATCAGGCTCGCCGACTAGGCGGAACTCCCAGCCAGCTACCTGGCAGGCAGCCGCCGTGACCGCGCACTTGTGCCTAAAATCGGCGTCGGTCTTGCTGACAGGTCGGCAGTCGGTGATAGCGCTGCCGCCGTCGAACATGCGACAGAACAGGTCGGGTATGTGTTTGACTTGCCGCTTCCCGGATGGCCAAGTCAGTGCGAACGGCCGTCCGGCAATACCGGTCACGCGGGCATCACGGTCTGCCTCGATGACGTGATGGCGTTCCAGCCAAGACTCATAAGCGACATGCGACCGCGTGGTGACCGACCACCACCAGCCAGGAAAATTGCGCTGTCCCCGGTAGGCAGGCGGCTCTCGGAACACCTGCGTGCGTCCGAAATCGATCGTGCCGGCCTCATGGAGGGCGATGGCGTGTCGACGACCGCGGTCATCGGTGTACACGAGCTGAATACCGTCGGGCAAATCGCAAGGGACTACCGGCGGATGGCGGTCGCGCTCGACGGTATAGACCTTTTTTGTTACCACACTTCCGATTGTCGCCCGATAAGTCGATAAAGTAGCGCGACACACCGAGTCTTCTTAGAAGTTGTTTTCGAGCAACAGGTTGCCAAAATGAGGGTCACGCGTGAGTTCAAGGGAAGTCCGGATCTGCCGTCTCGCGCCGACCGCCTGGCAGCCGGCAGACGACATGATGGCTGTCACGACGACATGTGAAACGACAGGATGGCTGTCAACCGACAGGATGGCTGTCACGGGACAAGTCATAGCTGTGGGACCGACACCCCGTGACCCCGTCCGCGCCGATAATGCACATTATGTAAAGTAAATCAGTGATCGCCTTGGATCGACGGCGGGGAAGCTCGCTGTTGTCCTGTTGTCCTCTGCCAGTCAACCTTGGCCACCTGCCATCATCCTGAGCCATCCGCGGGTTTCTGCCGTTGAGTTGAGCCAGTGAGGCTTCTCGGTGGATGTCTCGCCTGCTTGCTAGTCGCCGATACCGGGGCCTCACTTTGCGCCGTCACACTTTGGCGCGGACATGGCGGAGCGCGCTCATGTTGCGGGATGCTGCAGGTGTTCGATATTCGTGTCACCGTTAACCTCACTACGAACAAACCGTCGCCTGACCGGCGCCAGTACGCCCGCCCTGGAACTGCTCCGGACATCGCGTTACGCTGCCGGCGGTACCCGATACGATCGCTGACGGGCTACGGCACACCAGCCCCGCACGATTGCCGTGGGAGGTCAACAAGGTGCTCCTCGATGACGTAGTCGCAGTTACCGACGACGACATCGCCCAGGCCATGAGGTGGGCGTTCGACCACCTCAAGATCGTGGCCGAGCCCTCCGGCGCCGCCGCACTGGCCGCACTCGCGGGCACCGGCCTCCCGCCCGGTCCCGCTGGTGTCATCATCTACTACGTCGGCTTCCGGGCCATCACGGACGGGCTGCTCAATGCCCTGGATCATACGGTGGCCTGACGTGCCCGTCCGTCACCCCATCCCGTGGATCACCCAGTACGCCACGCCGTCCCTGATCGCAGCCATCGCCTACCAGGGACACCCGCCAGCAGATGACCCGAGATGGCGGGAAAGCGGCGCCCCGGACCTGGAAGCATACGGACGCTGGTGCACCCGCCTGTGCGGCATGGCCTGCCTGCAGATGGCACTGATCGCTCGCGACGGCCATGCCCCCAGCCTGTTCGCCCTCCTCGATGGCTGCCTGGACTACGGCGGATACGTCGAAGAACCCGGAGGACGGGTTACCGGCCTGCTCTACCGGCAGTTCGCCGACTTCACCACAGAGCGGTGCCAACTTCACGCTGACGTCATCACAGACCTCGACCCCGCTCGGATTACTTGCGAACTTGACCAGGGCAGGCTCGTCATGGCGTCGGTGCACAAGGAGATCCGCAGGCCCGAACATAATCCTCCCGCAACAGGCGGCCACCTCGTCCTTATCACCGGCCACGCCAACGAGCAGGTCACCTTCCACAACCCATCAGGCCACACCCCGCAGGCAGGTGTCGCCACCTTGCCGATGAGCACCTTCGACCGCTTCGCAGCCCGCCGCGGAATCGCGCTCCACCTCTAGGGCTGCATCGCGTCTACGTTCGGCCTGGACGACGGCAGACAGCCTGAGGCGAGCGAGCTTTAGCGACGGCCCGGTCCGCGCAGGGACCTGCGGCGGGCTCGACCTGCGACGGCTCGCCTCCCGGACATAACGCCGGTACCCCGACCAGAACACCAGCGGCCCGGCACGCGACGGCCAGTCGCCGCGTACACATCGACCGCGAGCGGGCACGGCCATACGATGGCCACGGGCGACACCGCCTCGGATCCCTTCTCGCGGTCGGCGCTCCGGACCCCGAGGATGTGCCGCCAGCGGTTGTGACGACCGGCACCAGGTCGACCTGCTGCCCCGGGCCGACGGCACGGTGCGTTCGTCGCCGAGCAGCCAGAGAAGCGCCGTTCAGAAATAAGAGGAGATCAACAAATGCCGGCGACGCTGAAGGTGACGCATAAGGCAATCGGAGCGGAGGTCCGTCGTGGCCCGTACGATGTCGTGGTCGACGGTGAGCGGGCCGGGTCGGTCGAAATGAACCACACGATCGAGATACCAGTCGAGCCTGGACGTCACACCCTGCAAGTTCGCAATGGACGAAACTCGAGCAGCACTGAAACCTTCGATGCTGCCGACGAAGAGATCGTCGCCTTCCGGTGCACCGGAAAGAGGCTCTTGCCCATCTTCCTCGCATCCTTTGTCGTGCCCAGGCTGGCACTGAAACTAATTCGCGATTGAGTCGGCATCGCCGTCGTGGCGCTCACCAGCATGTCGTTACCACCGCCGCCGGGGTGTCGCTCTCGGCCCGGGACAAAACGCTAGCCGCAAGGGGGCAGGCCTCCTGCGGCCTCCCTCCCCCCGGTACGACCAGACCTGACCTGCGAATCACCAGCTCAGATGCGGTGCGCCTAGCTCGCGGGGAGCAGCACTGTCAGGCCAGTGACGCGTCAGGATAAAACGCCTTGCGAGGGCGTGGACCGGCAGTGGAAACTTCCCGGTGACGGCTCCCACGTCAGAGGAGCATCAGTTGTCTTCGGCCTCTTTTTTTGAGCAACTTCCAAATGCCGACGGGCAGCCCAGCCGGATAGCTCGGCACGGAGGCACCGTCGTCCGCCCGGCCGGGCCATGGATTCCGGCTGTCCATGCCCTGCTCAGGCATCTCGAACGCGCTGGTTTCGCCGGATCCCCGCGGGTGACGGGAGACGGTTACGACGATCAGGGCCGCGAGGTCGTCACCTACATCGAGGGCACGTTCGTCCACCCGCACGCGTGGACCGACGAGGGCGTCTGGCAGGTCGGCCAGCTGCTGCGCGACCTGCACGACGCCACCGCCGGGTTCCAGCCGCCGCCGGATGCGGCGTGGCACCCCTGGACGTTCCGCAGCGACGCACCCGGCGCGATCATCAGCCACTGCGACGCCGGACCATGGAACATCGTGGCCCGCGACGGGCTGCCGACCGCCCTCATCGATTGGACCCTGGCCGGGCCCACCGACCGCCTCGACGAAGTAGCCGCCACCGGCTGGTGGAACGCGCAACTGCACGACGACGACATCGCTGAGCGGCAGGCGCTGCCCACCGCCTCGGCGCGGGCGGCGCAGCTGCGGTACTTCCTGGACGGCTACCGGCTCCCCGCCGCTGAGCGAGACGGCCTGGTCACCCGGATGATCGAATATGCCATCCGCGACTGTGCGGCCGAAGCGGTCACCTCACAGGTCACGCCCAGCTCCACCGATCCCGCGCCGCTGTGGGCACTGGCCTGGCGGGCGCGGTCAGCGGCGTGGATGCTGCGTCACCGGACGATGCTGGAAAACGCCATCACCGCATAATCAGGTGCCTCGTTCAAATCGCCACGGCCGGGCTGGGTGAGACGGGCGGGCGAAAACTTGTTGCGCCGTCCGACCGCGGCGCGGACCATCGGAAGNNCCGCCGACCTGGAGTTCGCCGCCGCGCTGCTGCCTTTGTGGGGCTTCCCGCCGGACGCGTACCTTGCCCCCGCCGACGAGCAGGGAACCAACAACCGGACTTTCCTGGTGCGCTACAGGGAGCAGCGCTACGTGCTGCGGATCAGCGGGTTCCTGTCCGTCGCGGAGGTCTGTGCCGAGCACGGGATCCTGCGGCGGCTACGGCAGAGCGGCCTTCCCTTCCAGGTACCGGAGCCCGTGGCCGCATCCAACGGGCGCACAGTGATCGCGACCACGGCCGGGCCTGCCGCCGTCTGCCGCTGGCTGCCCGGCGTGCACCCCGGTATGGATGGCGAGGCGGCGTTCGAGCGCTTCGGCCGGGCCGGCGGGCTCCTTGGCGCCGCGCTGGCGGACGTGGCGCTCGGAGATGCCCTGCGGGACTGGCGCACCGATCCGCGCTGCGTCCAGCCAGGCGACCCGCCGGTCGACGCCCTGTGTGGTGAGCTGCGCTCCGCCGGGATGAGCGCTGAGCAGGCGGAGGTGCTCGGTGCTGCGGCTCGCCGCGCCGGGCGGTGGTGGCCCAGTACCGACGGCCTGCCCCCCCAGGTCATCCATGGCGACCTCGCGCCGTCGAACGTGTTGGTCGACTCGGACACGGGCGAGGTGGCGGGGCTCCTCGACTTCGAGCTCGCCGGCGTCGGTTTCCGCGTCCAGGACATCCTGGCTGCGCTGTATAACTCCGCGGCGCTCCGCGCGCCGGACTGGCCGGATCGCACGGCGGCCTTCCTGCGCGGCTGCGCCACGGTCCGCCGCCTGGAGCCCGCCGAGGTGGCGGCGCTGCCCGAGCTACTCAACGCCCGGTCGCTCGGCGCCGTCCTGTGGCGGGCCGCCAGGTGGCGCGCCGGGCTCGGCCGCTTCGGCGAGGTCACAGCCCATGTCGGCAGCCTGGAGGCGACCATGCGTTGGCTCGCGGCCAACGAGGACACGTTCCTGTCCGTCGCCGCCGCAGCCAATGATGCCGCCTGACTGTTATTCGCTGGAGGTCGCGGCTGGCGCGTGCGACGCTGGCGGCATGCTCAGCGAGGCCGAGATTGGCTCGTTCGTCGTGGACGGGTTCGTTGCCATTCGGGGCGCGGTGCCCGCCGACGTGCTGCGGGCTTG
The DNA here is from genome assembly GCA_003140115.1 of Actinomycetota bacterium. The sequence continues at coordinate 7,857 of PLIQ01000228.1, forward strand.
TCAGGAGGAGATCTGGTCCGCGCTCGCCGAGCGCGGAGTGCTGCGCGACGCCCCCGCCACGTGGCGGGATCCGGTGGTGCGGATCCCTTGCCCCGAGAGCGAGGCGTTCGCCACGGCCGGCACCCAGCCGTCGCTGTGGGAGGCATTCGACCAGCTGATCGGCGCGGGGCGCTGGTCGCGCAGGCAAGGCGTGGGCGGCACCATCCCGGTGCGGTTCCCTAGTCAGGCCGATCCTGGCGACGCCGGCTGGCACATCGAGGCAAGCTATGAAACGAACGGCCAGTGGTGCGTCAACCACCGGTCCAGGGCACGCGGGCTCCTGGTGCTCTACCTGTTCAGCGACGTCGACGCCGACAGCGCCCCGACCCGGATCCGCCCAGGCTCGCACCGGGACGCCGCCCGCGCCCTTGCACCTGCAGGCGACAAGGGCATGCCGTGGACCCAGGCGGCTCAGCTGGCCGCGCAGGCTAGTGCCGCCCGCCCTACATCCCTGGTCACCGGTCGTGCCGGGGACGTGTTCCTTTGCCATCCGTTCCTCGTCCACGCCGCGTCCTGGCCGCATAACGGTCGGCACCCGCGGATCATTGCCCAGCCGGGCGTAGCCCTGCACGGCGCGTTCCCGCTGGTTGCCCCGTTGAGCCCGGTCGAGCTCGCTATGGCCGCAGAGGACTGACTTCGGCGACTTCCTGGATCCTTCCTGGCCGGAATCGATATCTGGTAGCACCGTGGCAGGACGATACGCCGCCCCCGCCTGCCGAGCTCGGCTACATACTCATGAAGGTTCTCCGGGCGACTCCCAGCCCTTCATCCGTCCCTGCGTGAGCTCCGGATGGTCGTACTCATCGTGCCAGTTCCACCAGTTGTACGCCGCGGACTGCGGGTAGCCCTCGGGCGAATCTTCCCACTCTTCCTGCCGCCCGAGCGCGGTTAGGTCGAGGTAGCTCCAGGTGCTCCCGAGGGCCTCGTCACCACGGTTGTTGACGAAGTAGGTTCGGAACACCCGGTCGCCGTCGCGGATGAACGCGTTCGTGCCGTGATATTCGTCGACGCCGAAGTCTTTGTCGAAGTCGTCGAGCACGGTGTACCAGGGCATAGTCCAGCCCATCCGCGCCTTCAGGCGCGCGATATCCGGCTGGGGCGCGCGCGAGGCGTAGGCGAAGGTAGTGTCGCGGGCGTTCAGATGGATCACGTCGGCGACCTGGTCGGCCATCATGGAGCAGCCGTGGCACGCGTGGTCGGGCCAGCCGATCACGCCGGGCTCGAAGAACGCACGGTAGATGACCAGCTGGCGACGGCCCTCGAACAGGTCGAGCAGGCTTACCTTCCCCTCGGGTCCGTCGAACTCATAGTCCTTCTCCACCGCCAGCCACGGCATCCGCCGGCGCTGAGCGGCGAGCGCGTCCCGGGCCCGGGTCAGCTCCTTCTCCTTCACCAGCAGCTGCTGGCGCGCCGCCTCCCAGTCCTGCGCGGTAACGATCGGCGGTGTCTTCATTGAGGTGTCCACGATGTCCTCCGGTTTGGTTCGGTTAGCCGGTGCTGCGGTCTAGGTGGTCCTGCAGCGCGCTGAGCGGGCCGTCCCAGTCGCGGGCCAGCGCGGCCAGGAACTGCTGCGCCACCTGCATCGGCGCGGAGCGCAGCCGGTAGCGCACCCGGCGCCGCTCCCCAGGCTCGGCTGTCACCAGGCCGGCCTCGGCTAGCAGGGCCAGGTGCTTGGCGATCGCCTGCCGGGTGATCGGCAGGCGAGCCGCCAGGTCCGTGGCCGTGGCCGGGCCCGCCGAGGCCAGCTCGGCCAAGATGGCGCGTCGGCTCGGGTCGGCCAGCGCCACGAAGACCTGCTCGGCAACTGCCTCCGGTTCAGCCAACACAGGGTCAGGCGGCATCGAGGTAGTCGACCAGCTCGGCCAGCTCCAGCGCCCACCCGTCGGTGTTGCCGTCGTAGGCCTTGCGGTAGGCGTCCTCCGGCAGCTGGGCGAAGCCGCTCTCGACCACGGTCAGCCGGGTGCCCGTCCCGGCCGGTTCGAGCGTGAACTCGACATAGGTACGGCGCGGGTCGTCCTCGGGCAGCCCGTAGATCGGCCAGGTGAAGCTGAACACCGTCGGCTCCTCCACCCGTTCCACGCGCATCTCGACCGTGGATCCGTTGGCCCACGTCATCCGGGCCGGCCCGCCCGGTCGCAGGTCGACCGTCGCCTCGTTGCCGAACCAGGTGCCCAGCCCTTCGGCCGTGGTGAGCGCCGCCCACACCTGGCCCGGCGGGTGGGCGACCTCGATGGTCCGCTCGATACGATCGGGAAAGGCCATGAGAGCCTCCAGCTAGTAGCAACTTATTAGTTGCTACATTATGGCAACCGATTGGTTGCGTCAACTGTGAGATCTGGCCGTGAAATCACAGGTACCTGGCGAGCTGACCGGCGAGCTCAGCCGGGCGGGACAGGGCGGCCAGGTGGCCGCCGGGAACGACGTCGATGCCGGTGCCGAGCCGCTCCCCCGCCACCCGGCGCTGGAACTCCAGCGGGAAGAAGCGGTCGTCACGCCCGGCGATCACCCGGGTGGGCACGTCCGGCCATCGGTCGATGGCGCACGGCTGGCCGAAGGCAATGTCCGCCTCGGGATACTGGTGAGCCTCCCCCGCGGCCGCGACCTCCGCGGGCACGTCGTGCAGGAAGTAGGCAGCTAGGTCGAACTCGACGGGATAACCGCCGGCCTGGGCAGCCGCGATCCGGGCTTGCTCCCATCCGGTGTTACCCCACCAGGCGCCAGCGGTCTCGCCCGGCAGCGGAATCATCGCGTTGACCAGCACCAGCATCCGCGTCTGGGTGCGAGCGCAGGCCGTTGGCGCGGTGAAGCCGCCCATCGACTGCCCGACCACCACGACATCTCCGCGGTTGCCGGTGGCGGCGAGGACCGCGTCGGCGTATTCCGGCAGCCCGGCGGACTCGTCGGCTCCCGGCAGGTCAACTGCGACCGCCTCATGGCCGCGAGCCCGCAGTTCAGGGACGACCCGATGCCAGTACCAGGCTGAACCACCCGCCCCCGGAATGAGCACGAACAAGCTCATCGAGTCCTCCGTTCTTTAGTACCGCCGTATATGACGCGCCCGAGGAGGAAGACTCACCGCCCGCCAACCGCCCGGTTCGGCCGCCCTCCGGTGTCCATACAGGATGGAAGCGCGACAACGTACGGGAAGAAGGTGACGCGAGAGTGGTAACAGCCGACCTGATCTCACGGGCGCGGGCCGGGGATGGCGACGCGTTTCAGGCTTTGACGAAGCCATACCGCCGGGAGCTACAGGTGCACTGCTACCGGATGCTCGGATCCTTCCAGGATGCCGAGGATGCCCTGCAGGACACGCTGCTGGCCGCCTGGCAAGGCCTCGAGGGATTCGAGGGGCGCGCCTCAGTCCGCACCTGGCTCTACCGGATCGCCACCAACAAGTGCCTCAACGCGCGTCGCGCGGCCAGCCGGCGTCCGGTCAGGGAGTGGGACGTGCCCGGGGTTGAACTGCCCGAGCCGACCCGGCTCGGCGAGGTCGTATGGCTTGAGCCGTTCCCCGACACCCTCCTCGAGGGCGCGATCGACGCGCCGTCCGGCCCCGAGGCCCGCTACGAGCAGACCGAAGCCATCTCCCTGGCCTTCGTGACCGCCCTGCAGGTCCTGCCGCCCCGCCAGCTCGCCGTCCTCGTCTTGCGCGACGTCCTCGGATTCCACGCGAGCGAGGTGGCCGGCATGCTGGACTCGACCGTCGAGTCGGTCAACAGCGCCCTCAAACGGGCGCGCGCCAGCCTGGAGCGCAGATGGCCGACGGCGGCCGGCCGCGAACTGCCTCCCGTCGCCGACTCGCCGTCCGGGGATGCGATCGTGGCGAAATTCGTCCGCGCCTGGGAGTCCGCCGATCTCGACGCCCTGGTGGCTCTCCTGACCGACGACGTCTTCATGTCGATGCCGCCGATGCCCTTTGAGTACCAGGGCCGCGACGTCGTGGCCGGCTTCTGCGCCGGCCTGTTCGGCGCGGGCCGGAGGTTCGAGCTCGTCCCGACGCGGGCCAACGCTCAGCCGGCGTTCGGGGCCTACCTGCGCGCCCCGAACGGCATCAGCCACGGGGTAGGCCTCTACGTCCTCACCCTCACCGGCGACCGGATCTGCGCCATGACCCGCTTCGACAACAGCGTGCTCCCATGGTTCGGGCTACCGCGATCACTTCCGAGCCGATAGCCAGCCGCCGAGCCGCCACCGGCTTCTACATCCACGGGAAGGTCATCGAGGCCGACTACGGCACCGGGCACGCGAGGATGTTCGTCGGATCGGAGAACTTCTCGCGTACCTCCCTCGAGGACAACCGCGAACTCGGCCTGATCAGCTCCGATCCCGCGGTCTTGTCCGCCATGGCCCGGACCTTCACGGCCGACTTCCGGAACGGCCAGCACTGGTCCTAGTACCCGCAGCCGGCTCCTCATCCGAAGGCCGGGTGTCGGTTGAAGCCGACCTCACGTGCGTTCGCTCATCCACACCGAGACATGGGCGGGCTCCAGCGCCTTGGCCACCACACCGGCCAAGTCGGCCTGGACCGCGTCTAGGTCGACGGCGTCTTTCAGCCGCGCGGCGAACGCCGCCGCGGTCTTGTCGGCGTCATAGCGGGCCCGGTTGAACCGCCTGTCCACCGCCCGCTGCACCCGTCGCCTCAGCGGATTGAACAACGCTGCCGCCGCCAGCGTGGAGGCGGCCACCGCCACTGGCGTGTGGACCCGGAACACCTGGGTGGTCAGCAGCACCAACCCGGCGTACACCCCGACCAGCAGCCCGGTCACGATCGCGTAGGCCAGGGTCCGGGAGATCAGCCGGTCGATGTCGTACAGGCGGTACTTCAGGATCGCCACTCCCACGGACACCGGCAGCGCCGCGAGGCCGATGGTCGCGCCGTTCAACACCGCTTGGACGGCGGGTGAGGCCGAGGTGTCAAGGGTCCCCCCGACGGCGATGACCGTCGTGGCGGCCATGCATACGGCCGCACCGCTCATCAGCCACTTGAGCTGCTGGCGACGCTCGCCGTCCGCCCGGCGCCAGGAAAGTACCTGGCGGCCCACGAACACCAGCCAGAACACCGCGAGCAACGGCAGGATGACCGCCTCGACCGAGCCCAGCCACGCCGAGCTTCCCGCCGGGTAGTCCACGGCCCGCAGGTCACCGCCGGGGTCGATGCGCAGATCGTGCGTGGCGACGGCTCGGATCGCCACCGCGAAGACGCTCACCGGCCAGCACGCGCCGACCGCAAGGTAGCCCCACAGCACCAGCCGCCAGCGGGGCGAGGGCAGCCGGCCGTCTGGGAACAGCAGGATCACCAGCGGGAACGTCACGATCACCGGGCACCAGTACAGGGCGAGGAACACGGCTACCACACTCAGCGGCAGGTGGTGACCGAGCCGGTAGCTGAGCACGGCGTAGGCCCCCGCGCCAACGCCAAGCGCTGACAGCGCCGCCGCCGCGAGAAACACCCAGCCCAGTGGATTGCCGGGCTGACGTCGCGCCACGACGATCCCGACGGCTGCCAGCGACATCATGATGGCGACGGTCACGAGGTCGGACTCTGCCTCCCTGGCCGCAAAAGCCAGCGGCACCACCGCCGCGCAGAACAGGACGATCAGCACACCCAGCGACCACGCGGCCACTGCCGAAGCCCCCATCCGGGAACGGCGCCCGTCCGGGTCGGCGGTCACCGCTGTCTGCTCGATCTGCTGGCTGCGCTCCCCCACAAAGCGCAACGCTACGCTCGGATCGTTCCGGGAGCGTTACCGCTCAGCTCAATGTGAACAGCGAGCCCGGTTTCCCTGGCAGAGTTGGGTTGATGACGATCAACCTGATCCGCAGTGACAGCCTGTACGCCGGAGTGCCCTACGCATATGCGTCCATCGCCGCGCCCGGTGCGCTGATCTTCACCGCCGGAGCCTGCCCGCTGGACGATAACGGCAATGTCGTAGGCGTCGGCGACGTCCGGGCTCAGGCCAGCCTGACCCTGGCCAATCTGGGTACGGCCCTGGCGGCGTCCGGCGCCACGTTCGCCGATGTGCTCAAGACGACCGTCTTCGTGGCCTCGACCCAGCGGGCTGATCTCGTCGCCGCCTGGGAGGTCGTCGAGGCCGCCTTCGGTGATCACGACGCGCCCAGCACGCTGCTCGGCGTGACCGTGCTCGGCTACCCCGGCCAGCTGGTCGAGATCGAAGCCGTCGCCGTAGCGGCGGGGTGACGGCGCACCGGACCGGCCGCGCCCTCCCCGGGTGAATTTGGGATGATGAGACGGTGCTGGGAACTGTGGCCGGGCTGCGCCGTTACCCGGTCAAGTCGATGCTGGGCGAGGACGTGGACGCCGGCGAGGTGACCTTCACCGGCCTGTCCGGCGACCGGCGGCTGGCCGTGGTCAGCCGCGCCACGGGGAAGATCGCCAGCGCGAAGTTCCCTCGTCTGTGGCGTGACCTGCTCACTATGGCCGTCGCCTCCGCGGACGACCGCGCCGCGGACGGCGCCGTCCGCATCACGCTGCCGGAGGGCAAGACGGTCTGGAGCAGCGACGCCGACGTGGACTCGGTCCTGTCCGACCTGCTGGACGAGCCGGTCACGCTGACCGCGACCCCCGTACCCGGAGCCGCGCTGGACCGCGCCGTGCCCGAGGCCGTGCTCCGGGACGGAGTGGACGCGCCGGTCCCGGCGGAGCTCATGGAGATCGGCGGCGGCGGCCCGCCCGGCACCTTCGTCGACTTCGCCCCGCTGCACCTGCTGACCACCTCAACGCTCGACCGGATCGCCGAGCTCAGCCCGCACGGCCGGGCTGACCTGGAGCGTTACCGGCCGAACGTCCTCATCGCGACCACCGCCGCCGGCTTCATCGAGAATGACTGGCTCGAGCGGATCCTGCGGGTGGGCGATGAGATCGTGCTCCGCGTGATCGCCCGTACCCCCCGGTGCGCGGTACCGACCCTGGCCCACGGAGCCCTCCCCCGCGACCCCGACGCGCTGCGGGTTCTCGCCCGCCATAACCGGGTCGAGCCGCTGGACTCGCTCGACCCGGAGCCCTGCGCCGGGGTGTACGCCGAGGTACTCAGGCCCGGTCGCATCCGCACCGGCGATCCGGTCCGCCTGGCCAGCCTCTAGGCAGACACCGCGGCGACCGGGACGAAACGCGCTCAGGCGTGGTAGCGGCGGTGCAGGTCGTGGACCTCCTCATCCAGGCCGGGCACCGGGCCCTGGACGACGAGCCCGGGCGCGACCTGGTTGATGGCCAGCGGGATCACCGCGGACGGGGCCAAGCCGAGCTCGGTGAGCCAGGTGACCAGCTGTTCGGACGAGCTCACGTAGACGATGCGGCCGAGCCCGACCCAGGCGTGCGCGGCCGAGCACATCGGGCAGTGCTCGCCCGAGGTAAACACGGTGGCAGCGGCCCGCTGTCCCGCGGTCATGTTCGCCGCCGCCCAGCGGGCCAACTCGAATTCCGGGTGCCGGGTCGCGTCGCCCATGGTGTTCTCGCGGTTGCGGTCCTCGGCCAGGACCCGGCCGGTCCCGGCGACCAGCACCGAGCCGAACGGGAAGTCGCCTGCGGCGACCGCCTCGGCCGCCAGTTCCACGCAGCGGCGCAGGTGCGGCAGATCCTGTGGGGAAGGCCCCCCCGGGTCGGCGTCCGCGTGAGGTGGCGCTGCCATCACAGGTCCGTTCGGTAGAAGGCTTGTGACCGGGCCTACGGCGTGAGGTCCTTGACCTCATGCTTGGTGATGCTGAGCTGGACGCCTTCCTTGAAGCCCGACACCTTGGCGATCGGGATGGCCATTTCCCCGTGTCCCCACGGATGCCGTCTGAGCAGAACGTGCAGGATCGCTCCGCTGTCCGGGTCCACGCTCAGCCCGTGGAACGGCCCGACGTCGCCGTCGGTCGCCTGAACGCGGTCACCCCGGCTCTCCTGCACCTCGGCGTCCGGGATCAGGGCGATGGTCTCCGGCTCCCTGATCTGCGGGAGCGTCCCGCCGTCCGCGACCGGCCCGCCCGCGCTGCGCCAGCCTTCTCCGGCTGGGAGCAGCTGGACCGGGCCCTCGTAGCCGGCGACGAACTGCGCCAGGGTCTCCTCGGCGGGGCTCAGGTCCTTGAACTCCGCCTCGGTGTAGCGCAGCCCGATCGGCTCGGCCGTGGCGTCGGCATGGTCCAGCGGCACGAGCCGGGCGAGCCCCTGCCCGGTTCCGTGATCCTGTGTCGGCTCGATGACCAGGTGCGTGACGGTCTCGGCCGCGGGGTCCACCACCAGGCCCTTCAGTTCCCCAGGGAAGCCGTCGCGGCATGCCGCCGCGGCACCGATTGCGAGCGTTACCTCTGCCATGCCACCTTCTCGCCTCGTAGGACCTCGAAGGCGAATCTACTCGGTGCGGCGTTCGGCTGCGCTCGCGAGGGCCTGCCACCGGGCCGGACACCTGGAGTCCGGCCCGGGAGCTAAGCCAGCGGGCCCGTCAGTAGCGGCGGCGGCTACGGCCACGCTCCACGCCGGTGACCCGGAACAGGAGCAGCAGCACGAAGGCGCCGATCACCGACCCGATGAGGCCGACAGCGTGGAAGCTGTGCACGCTCACCGTGTGGTACTTCCACAGGTTCTCCAGGAATCCGCCGACGAAGGAGCCGGCGATGCCGAGCAGGATGGTGCCCAGGACGCCGATGTTGTCGCGGCCAGGGAGCAGCAAGCGAGCGATGGCGCCGACGATCAGGCCGATGATGCACAACCAGAGAATGAAGATAGCCATGCCGGTAAAGGTTCCCCCGCTACGAGTTTTATGCGCCGGAACCGGATAGTTCGCGTTCCAGTGGGGTCCGGAAGCGGGGAGTGATCTTCATGCCGGGCCCGATCCACTCCTGGAGCCGCTGGGCCTCGGCGGCGATCGCGGCGGCGGCTTCGGCGCCGACGTCCTCGAGCAGCCGGACCGCGATCTCCCCGTCCTTGCGCTGCGCCCAGCCGCCCACGATCCGACCGTCCCACCAGGCCGTCGGGCCGATGTTGCCGGACCGGTCAAACAAGGCCGCGGTGTGCGCGCCCACGTACCAGGCCCGCTCGCGCCAACCCATGGCGGTAGGGTCCAGCGCGGGCAGCAGCGCCCCCCAGGGCTCGGCGGGGGCGGTCGGAGTCGTCGGGTCCTCGTCGCCGCTAAGCAGCACGCCGGGCGTGCCGTCGAGGTCCACCTCGGTGAGGTCCAGCGAGCTCACCGCCTGCCGCAGCTGGCCCGCGGTCCAGCCGGTCCACCACTGAAGGTCGGACAGCGGGGCCGGGCCGAACGCGGCCAGCCACTGCCGGGCCAGTTCGGCCCGGGCGGCAACGGCCGGCAGGTCGGTTCGTTCCGGAGCAGCGGACCAGGTGAACTGAGTAGAGGTCCACCCGCCGCGCGGGCGGCCGCGCACGATCAGTCCCTCCGCGGACAGCAGCGTGAGCAGTCGGCTGGTCAAGTTCACCGCCCCGCCGTAGGGGTTGTCGGCCGCAGCGATGATCTGCGTGCGCAGCCGTGGCTCGTTCCTGGCCAGCTCCGCGCCGGTCGCCGAGCCGCGCGCGGCCAGTACCCGGACCGTGTCCTCTCCCACGTCCTTGAGCCAGGTCGCGGCGTCCGGGGCGATACCCGCTGCCGCGACGACCTGCGTGAGCTGGCGGCGCAGCCGCTCGGCGATCTGGTCGGTACAGGCGGACTGGATAACCGGCATGAGAGCAGTGGGCACCACGAACACCGTCCGGCGCATGCCGAGCATCCGGACCAACGATCGCTCCTCGTACAGCGCGTGCTCGATTGCCGCTTTATCGACTTCGCGGGTGCGGGCCCGGGCGGCCAGGTACACCGACGCCGGATCGGTGCCGTGCAGCGCGATGATGCCGCCGACCGCCGCGGCCACGGTGCCGGCCCGCTCCCCGGGCGCTAGGTGGTGCCGGACGGCCAGCCGGGCGCGCCGCTCGGCCACGCTGACCGTCTTGATGCCGCCTGCCATTGGTAGTCAGGGGCGCGG
>PLIQ01000574.1:0-2262 GCA_003140115.1 Actinomycetota bacterium
GGCGGCTGGCGGCCGGGCGGGTACGGGAGAGCGCCGACGGTCAGCTCGACGTCGTCCCCGAACTGCTGGTGCAGTTCCGCAGCGGTGGCGGCGGCCCAGGGCGCCAGCCGGATCACGAACGGCGGCTGCCTGCCCTCGTCCACCTCTGGCATGGGATACAGCATCAAGGCGGCGAGCTGCTCATCGCGCAGCCTGGCCAGGACTACCTTGAGCTCGTCCCAGACCGTCATGCCAGCAGGCTATCCGCGTAGCAAGCGGCCAGGCCCGGCGACGACACGCAGCCATCAGCCGAAGGACGCGACTCACGACCTAAATCCGGACCGCGCAAGATCACCTGCAATCTGAGTCTGGACTTCGCAACCTTCACCTGGACCGGACTGCCCGGGCACCGTCGACGCGCAATTCACGGCGGTGCTGGATGCGGTCGCTGCAGCACCTCCTCCGCGGTTCTCCGGCGGGGGTAAATGGGAGGCCATGCACGGCGCGATGGGTGGCTGGTACGAGATCCGCCTGACCGGGCCCGGGCGTGAACAGCTCCGGCTGTTCTGTCTACTGGAGAACGGCACCAGCGACGAACTGGCCGGGCGCGGGCTTCCCCGGCCGGCTATCGCCGTGATCACGGGCATGCGCAAAGCCTTGGCGGACAGTGTTCTCCGAGCGCGACTACCAGCGCGTGCGGGAACTCGGCCGCGAACACCAGCAGAACTACCCGCGCCGCATCGCGACCTAAGGGCTCACGGCAGCTGATGACCAACGGGCGATCGTATCTGACAGCAGGATCCCAAGAGCCAAACCAAGAGCCAAAGTAAGTACCGAGTCGATGCCGACGAACTGAGGTGCCTTGCGTCCTCCGGACTGTGGATCTTTATCTCCGGTCGAAAGGACGGGGCAAAATGTCGAAGCACACCCAGAAAGCCTCACCGGAATTCCGTAGATAGGTCGCCAAGGTGGTGATCGAGATATCACGAACAATTGGTGAGATTGAGGATAGTAAAACTATTTTAGTTTCAGGCACGTCCGGAACCATCCGGCATCGAATCAAAACTCAGACTGACGTTGCCGTGCCGTGCTCGTAAGCCTTACAGCTGGACCGGCCTCGATTATCTGATCCCTTTCCGCGCCTCCACGCACTTACGCGGCAACGCCAGCGTCCGCCGCGACTCCGGCGCCTTGGTGTCACTCCCGGCACGCTCAGCCCGCCACACGAACACTGCCACCTGCCCGTGATCGAGCCCGGCCTCAGCGATTGGCATCCACTGCCCGGAAACCCAGGCCACCACATGGTCCCATCGCATCGCCCTGCGCCTCTTCCGCCCGCAGCCCGGGCAGCAGGGTCTATCACGATTAGCCAGTCACGATTAGCCAGTCCGCTATAGGTTCAGTTGGCCAGCATCTAGGTCATCTGCTCCAGCGCTAGGAGGTCGGTATGCCCCGGACCGGCATGCGCCGCGTCTCACTTGCCGTCGCCACAGCCGCGCTCGTCACCATGAGCGGGCTCTCAGGCGTCAGCTCTGCAAACGCCGCCAGCGACTTCTCCCTGCTCATACTCCCGGACCAGGGTGAAAACGCGATCTACAACTTCGTCAACTCGGCGACCAGTTCGATCGACATGACTATTTATGAGCTGAATGACGTCACTTTGGAGAACGACCTAGTCAGCCGGGAGAAGGCGGGTGTCGATGTCCGCGTGATCCTGGACCAGGCGCAGAAGTCGTACAACACCGCGGCCTACAACCTCCTGACGGCCGGCGGGGTCGGCGTGGTCTGGTCGTCCACGGCCTTCACCTACACCCATCAGAAGACCATCACCGTCAACAACGACGAGTCCTACATCAGCACAGGCAATTTCGACAACACGTACTACGCTACATCCCGCGACTACGGAGTATTCGACACCGATGCCAATGATGTAGCCGCGATAGTGGCGGTCTTCAACGCTGACTACACGCATACCTCGATTACCCCATCGGACGGCGACGACCTGGTGTGGTCGCCCACCGACTCGCAGAGCCATCTGCTGGCCTTGATCGATGGAGCACAGCACAGCCTCGACATCGAGCAAGAGGAGTTCAGCGACACCACGGTGGTCAATGCGATTGTCGCCGACGAGAACCGCGGCGTGACCGTGCGTGTCGTCATCGAGGACCCGTCGGAGTACAGCTCGGAGCTAAACGAGATCACCGCGGCCGGCGGCAAGGTGACCGGGTACTCGTCCTCGACAGGGTTCTACATCCACGCCAAGACAGTCATCGCTGACTATGG
>PLIQ01000574.1:2312-4460 GCA_003140115.1 Actinomycetota bacterium
ACCGGTTCCCTGTCGTATAAGGCTAGTGGCCTGCCTGCGGGCCTGTCGATCAACTCCACGACCGGCGTGATCTCGGGCACCACGAAGACCGCCGGTACCTCCAGCGTGACTGTGACCGGCACCGACTCCACCGGGCCGAGCGGGTCGGCGACCTTCACCTGGAACATCGGCACGACAAGCAACACGGTGACGGTGACCAATCCGGGCAGCCAGGCCGGCACTGTCGGGACCGCTGCCAGCCTGCAGATAGCGGCGACCGACTCGGCATCCGGCCAGACACTCACTTACAGTGCCACCGGCCTGCCCGCAGGCCTGTCGATCAGCTCCACCACCGGCCTGATCTCCGGCACGCCCACCACCGCCGGCTCGAGCAGCGTGACGGTCACCGCGAAGGACACTACTGGTGCTTCCGGATCGGCGTCCTTCACCTGGACCATCAACCCGAAGGCAACCGACACGGTGACGGTGACCAATCCGGGCAGCGAGACCGGCACTGTCGGGACCGCTGCCAGCCTGCAGATAGCGGCGACCGATTCGGCATCCGGCCAGACACTCACTTACAGTGCCACCGACCTGCCCGCAGGCCTGTCGATCAGCTCCACCACCGGCCTGATCTCTGGCACCCCGACTACCGCGGCCACGTCCAGCGTGACCGTGACCGCAACCGACACCACAGGCGCCAGCGGCAGCGCCACCTTCAGCTGGACCATCAGCGCGGCCAGCGGCTGCGGTGCGCAGCAGCTGATCCAGAACGGAGGGTTCGCAACCGGCAGCCTCACGCCATGGACTGCCTCGTCGGGCGTGCTGACTGCCGCCTCGTCGAGTCACCCCTCCTATCCATCGACTGATCCGTACCTCGCGTGGATAGACGGTTACAGCGGCAAGCACACCGACACGCTCTCCCAGACCGTCATGATCCCGGCCAGCTGCACGACGGCAACCCTGTCGTTCTGGCTCTATATCGATTCCGACGACCCGACCAGCAAGGCCTACGACACGTTCACGACGCAGGTCCTGAACTCCAGCGGCACGGTGCTCGCCACGCTGGGCACCTTGTCCAACCAGAACGAGGGCACCGGGTACGTAGAGCACTCGTACTCAGTGTCCTCCTTCATCGGCCAGACGATCACCATCAAGTTCACCGGTACCGAGACCCTCGGCGACGGTTACGACACCAGCTTCTTCGAGGATGACAACGCGCTGAACGCCGACTGAGCACCTGTCACCGCTATCTCCTGCTCCGGCCCTGGAAGCATCCCGGGGCCGGAGGTATGCACGCGATACAGGATTACGACAGGCTGGGGCCGGAATCCTTCTTCGGCGAGCATGGTTTTAGCTACGCCACCCCTTATGAGCTGGCCTGGGATCAGCGCCGCTATCCGCTGAAAGCGATCCTGGGCACCGCCTACGAGTTCGCTACCGGCCACCGCCTTACCCCGCCCAGTCCCAGGTCGCCGTCTCAGGCGGCGGTGCGGCCACGCTCAAGTCGCTCGGCGATCCAGAGCTTGATGATGGACTGCCGGGTAACCCCTAGTCGGCGGGCTTCCCGGTCAAGCGATTCGATCATCCATGACGGGAAGTCGACGTTCACCCGGCGCTGTTCCAGTCCGGGACGGCGGATCCCAGTGAGGTCCAGGTCGCCTGTCACGTCTTCGTCTTCGTCAAACTTGCGGTCGAACTCTTCAGCCTTCATACAGTGCCACCTCCTCCTTGCGGGACCGGCGCGCAGAGATGATCCTGACCCGCTGCTCGCGGTAGGTCACCACCACCGACCAGTGCTTACCATCGATCTGGCCGACCACCAGCCACCGTGGCTCATCTGCGGTCCGTGCGGGAATCTCCGCCCGCATGACGTCCTGCCAGATCGCCTGGATGGCGTCGAAGTCAATGCCATGCTTCTCCAGGTTCGACGCGCTTTTAGCCGGGTCAAACTCGAATTCCACCCGATCCGGCTCCCTCCGGTATAATAACTATACCATATAGCACATGATTCTGCCCGTAGCCCTACACTCCGGCTTCTCCACACGTTTTTCAGGCAGCCCTGGCCCGCGCAGAACCCCGCCCGATCGTAAGGATCCTCTTTTTAGGAGCCACTCCCATGGCCACGCCGCAGCCCCGGGGGACTTATGCCTTTACCCAGGGTGGACC
>PLIQ01000574.1:4480-5791 GCA_003140115.1 Actinomycetota bacterium
GCCCGGCGCGGCTCGACCAAGCGGTGGCGGAAGGCGGCGAGCAATTCCGGATGACGGTGCTCTTCGGCCAGCAGCGTGCCGGCCACCGCCATGGAGTTCGGGCGCAGCAGGTTGGCGCGGAAGTTCCGCAGGACCGCGAGGGCACGGCTGCGGGGCGGCCCTGACTCGGGGGGCATGCTCTCGACCCGCAGCGAGTCGATGACCGCGACGGCCACGCTGGTCTTGCTGCGGAACCTGCGGCGCACGGCAGGGACTGTCGTGCCGGCGGCGGCTGCTACTGACTCCAGGGACATCCCGGCGTAGCCGGCCTCGCGAAGCTGCTGCTCGGCCGCTGCCAGGATCGCCCGGTCCAGCTCCGGGTTTCTAGGCCGCCCCGGCGGACGCGCTGCGGCAGGTCTCACTCCACATCCTCCTGGCGAACATTATATTCTGGTGTCATATCGGAACGTAAATATCCTGGGAGGCTTCCCGTGACCGCCGACCCGATCCCCCCGACCGCAGTCGTCCGCGTCTCACGCGGCAACTTCGACCCAGCCCGGTTCCCGGAGGTCCATGAGATGACCGTCGCGACCGGCCGCTACCTGATTCCGGCGATCAAGAAACTGCCCGGCCTGATCAGCTACCACGCGGGCGCCTCGCCCGATGGTTCCGTGGTCCATGTCAGCATCTGGGAGTCCGGCGAGCACGCACAGCAGATGAGCCGGCTCAAGGAGATGATCGTGGATGCCCGGCAGGACGCCGAGAAGGCCGGCGTCACCTTCATCCCCATCGTCAACTACCCGATCGACTGGACCATCTGACCGCTGCCTCGGGGTATCCCGGCGGGCCAGGGAGCTTCGCTGCCCGGCCAGTCTCGCGCCCCCGGGTTGGTTTCCTCTGCTGGCGGCGCTGCTGCGGCGGCTGGCCTGGAGCTGCCGGGCCAGGCGGGCATGGTCGCGGTCCGGGCCGGCTATTCAGGTGAGGCGTCCTTCCCCGCTGGCCGTGCGCTGGTCGCGGCCCCGACCGCGGTCAGGCCGGCCAGGTCGGCGCTCACCTGCCAGAGTCGTGTCGCAGCGGCCTGGTCGTAGCTGCGCCTGGAGGATTTCCTGGGTTTGCTGCTGGCGAAGTAGCGGCCTGTCACCTGCTCTAGATCGGGAGCGGAGACCAGGTGGATGGACGTGGCGGCGCCCTGGCCTGGGGCCTTCATGAAGGGCCGCATAAACGGGGTGAACAGCCGCTGGACGCCGCTGGGGTCCTCGGCTCCGAAAGATGTGCGCACCACGCCGGGGTGCAGCGCATTGGCGGTGACCGAGCTGGCCTGCAGCCTGCGGG
>PLIQ01000599.1 GCA_003140115.1 Actinomycetota bacterium
CTGGCCTCCGATCCCAGCTTAGAAACTCCTAGCCGACTTTCCAGAGGTAGGTGCGGCCGTCACTGTCGGCGGTCGCCAGCGTCTTGCCGTCCGGGCTGAACGCCACCCCGAGAACCGAGACTCCGCCGGGGTCCTTGAGGACGGTCAGCTGGTGCCTGGTCTGCACATCCCACAGGTAGGCGCGGCCATTGCTGTCACCAGAAGCCAGCTTCTCGCCGTCCCGGCTGAACGCAACCGCCCAGATTCCGTACGTCCCGGTGTGGGCATCGGTGAGGGTGGCCGTCTCGCGCCGGGTCGTTACATCCCACAGGTGCAGGTGGCCGCTCCCGTCGGCGGTCGCCAGCGTCTTGCCGTCCGGGCTGAACGCCGCCGCCCACAGGCCGTACTTCCCGGTGTCATTGCTGGTCAGGGTCGTTATCTGGTCCCGGGTCGCCACCTCCCACAGGTAGGCGTGGCCGTTGCTGTCGGCGGTCGCCGCCATCGCGCTGTCCGGGCTCAGCGCCACCGTCGCGCCCGTGGCCCCGGTTCCGGTGTCGGTCAGGGTGGCGATCTGATGCCAGGTGGCCACGTCCCACAGGTAGGTGCGGCCGTTACTGTCGGCGGTCGCCAGCAACTCACCATCCGGGCTGAACACCACGGTTCGCACGCCGAAGCTCCCGGTTCCGGGGTCGGTCAGGGTGGTGATGGGGTGTCCGGTCGCCACGTCCCACAGGTAGGTGCGCCCGTTGCTGTCGGCGGTCGCCAGCGTCCGGCTATCCGGGCTGAACGCCACCGCCGCGATGCCGTTGCTGCCCGTTCCGGTGTCGGTGAGCATCGCCTTGCGGTGCCCGGTCGCCGGATCCCACAGGTAGGTGTGGCCGTCACTACCGGGGGCGGCCAGCGTCTGCCCGTCCGGGCTGAACGCCACGAACCTGACGCTGTATTTCCCGTTTCCGGGGTCGGCCAGGCTGCGGAGCAGACCGTAGCTCGGCGCGCGGGGCAGGCCCGCAGCCGGGTGGTGGGCGGGCGAGGAGGTGGCCAGGATGATTCCGGTAATGGCGCCGGCTACGGCCAGGATGCCCCCGCCCGAGATGGCAAGCAGCGCGGCCCGTCGCGGACGCCGGCCACGGCCCGAGTCCGGGCGCCCCCGCCCGGCGCCCTCGGTGTTTTGCGTGCCGCGCTCTCCGGTAACGGTCGGCAGATCCGGCCGCTCCGCCTCCCGGGAAGACAACTCAGCGCCGATCGACCGAAGCACCGCCGCGACTTGGCCCGCATCCGGCGGCCGGTCCCCGGGCTTCTTGGCCAGCAGGTCGCCAATGAGCCGGTCCAGGCGCACAGGAACGTCCGCGCGGATCTCGCGCACCCTCGCGGGCGTGGTGTTCAGATGGTTGTAGATAAGCGTGGGCAGCTCACCGGACGGGAAGGGCGGCAGGCCGGCCAGCAGCGTATACAGCACGCACCCCAGCGCGTACAGGTCGCTGCGTTGGTCAACGCTCTTTCCGTCCACCCATTGTTCGGGAGACATGTAGGCCGGGGTGCCGACGAAATTACCAGTACCGGTCAGCCCGGTGGCGGACTCAGCCGTCCGGGCAATCCCGAAATCGCAGATCTTGAGCTGGCCGTCGGGCAGCAGGAACAGGTTGGCGGGCTTGAGATCACGGTGGATGACGCCGCTGGCGTGCGCGGCGGCCAGGGCCTCGGCCGCCTGGGTCGCCACCGAAACGACGGTCGCGAGCGGCAGGCCCGCCGGTGCCCGTTGCAGCATCGCGGCCAGGTCCTGGCCGCGCAGCAACTCCATGACGATAAACAACTGGCCGTCATGCGAGCCGACATCGTGCACGACGGCGATCCCGGAATGCTGCAGCCGGGCGGCGATCCTGGCCTCCTGCTGGAATCGCTGGGCGACCCGCGGATCGGCGAACCGGTCCCGCAGCACCTTGACCGCCACCGGCCGGTCGAGTTGGCGATCGACGGCGCGCCACACCTCGCCCATGCCGCCAGCACCCAGCAAGGCTTCCAAGGCGTAGCGTCCGCCGAGCTCAAGGCCAGTCTGCATAAAATCCACCCCAAGCTGAACATAGTCGCATAGCCACGGCCCGGGCCGCCACAAAGGCGCAAGGGCCTAGGCCCATCCGCGTCACCGCCTCCGGTCGCGTACCGTGGCCAAGATGATGGCTGACCAGAGCCCCCGGCTGACCTCCCTGTCGCCCGGCGCGGGCTGTGCCTGCAAGCTGCCGCTGGCCAAGCTCGAGGCGCTGTTCGCGACCATGGGCCCGGCCGTCCCGGCCGCGGGCGACCTGCTCATCGGCGCGGCCGAAGGCGACGACGCGGCCGTCCTGCGCCTGGACGACGAGCGCGCGCTGGTGCTGACCACGGACTTCTTCACCCCGATCGTCGACGACCCGGGCGACTGGGGCCGGATCGCGGCCGCCAACGCGCTGTCCGACGTGTACGCCATGGGCGGCCGGCCGCTGTTCGCGGTCAACCTGGCCGCCTGGCCGGGCGACGGCCTGGACCTCGCGATCCTCGGCCAGGTGCTCCGCGGCGGCGCCGAGGTGGCCGCCGAGGCCGGCTGCGCGATCGCGGGCGGGCACACCATCGACGACCCGGTGCCCAAGTACGGCCTGGCCGTGGTCGGCCTGGCCGACCCGGGCCGGCTGATGACCATCGACCGCGCCGCCCCCGGCGATCGGCTGATCTTGACCAAGCCGGTCGGCACCGGCGTGATCGCCACCGCCCTCAAGCGCGGCGACCCGCCGCCCGGCGTCGTCGATGCCGCCGTCGCGTCGATGACCCAGCTCAACGCCTCCGCCAGCGAGGCCGCGCTGGCCGCGGGCGTGCAGGCGGCCACCGACGTCACCGGCTTCGGCCTGCTCGGCCACCTGCACCGGATGCTGGCCGCCAGCGCCGCCGCCGCCACCTTGACGTCCGCCGCCGTCCCGCTGCTGCCCGGCGCCCAGGACCTGGCCGCCGCGGGCTTCGTCTCCGGCGGCACCCGCGCCAACACCGCGCGCATCGGTCCCGTCACCAGGTCCTGGGCGCCGGGCAGCAGCGGGACGGCGGCGG
>PLIQ01000473.1 GCA_003140115.1 Actinomycetota bacterium
AGCTTCGGGTCCTGGCCGATCTCATCCATTTCTCTCGCCTCGTGTCGATGGCCATGTCGTGTCCTCCTGGTTCTGGTGTGCTCAGGCCATGGTCGGCTGGGCTGTTGCCATGGCGTGGCAACGGCGTTGCAATGGGGGCCGCTAGAACTGGTGCATCAGCCAGGACCGGGGAGGGACTATGCGGGCCAGGTATCCGGACGCCGAGGGTTTCGTTGATCGCGGCGGCGTCAAGGTCGGTTACGAGGTGTTCGGCGAGGGCGAGCCAGCAGTGGTGTTCGCGCCCCTTGACCCGATCGTTCACTCGCGCGCGTGGAAGGCCCAGGTGCCCTACCTGGCCCGCCAGTCTCGGGTCATCACCATTGATCCCCGCGGCAACGGACGTTCTGACCGGCCGCAGTCGCCCGCGGCGTACGCCGACACCGAGTTCGTGGCCGACACCGTCGCGGTGATGGACGCCTGCGGCATCGACCGCGCCGTGATCGTCGGGATATCAACGAGCGGCTGGATATCGCTGCTGACGGCCGCCTTGCACCCCGAGCGTGTCCTCGGGGTGGTGGCCATCGCCGCGGGGGGACCGGGGCTCGGGTCATTGTCGGCCGCGCGTACCGAGTACGACTTCGACGAGGTGCTCGACACCGAGGAGGGCTGGGCGAAGGAGAACCGGCATTACTGGCTGCGGGACTGGCGGGGGTTCAACGAGTTCTTCTTCGGCGAACTGTTCTGCGAGCCGCACTCAACCAAGCAGCGCGAGGATGCCGTCGGCTGGGCCATGGAAACCAGCCCGGAGACGAACCTGGCCCGTGCAGGTGCGCCGCCGGCCGTATCGGGCCCAGATGATACCGAACGGACGTTGCGTGACATCCGTTGCCCAGTGCTCGCGATCCACGGGGACCAGGACCGCTGCATCCCGCTGTCGTGGAGCGAGCGGATCGCCGAGCTGACCGGGGCCGGCCTGCTCGTGCTGGAGGGGGCGGGGCATTGCCCGAACGGGCGCGAGCCGGTGGTCGTCAACCATGCGATCCGCGATTTCGCCGACCGGTTCCGCCCCGGACCAGCCTTCCCGCGCCGGTGGACCAGGCCACTGGACCGCCGCCGCCGCGTACTGTACCTGTCGTCTCCGATCGGGCTCGGGCACGCCCGGCGGGATCTGGCCATCGCCGACGAGCTCCGCAAGCTCCAGCCTGACCTGCAGGTGGACTGGCTGGCCCAGCACCCGGTGACCGAACTGCTGGCCAGGCGCGGCGAGCGCATTCATCCGGCGTCGGCGTTCCTGGTCAGCGAATCACGGCATCTCGAGGACGAATGCGCCGAACACGATCTGCACATGTTCGCCGCGGCCCGGCGCATGGACGAGATCATGATCAGCAACTTCATGGTCTTCTCCGACCTGGTGGCTGACGAGCATTACGACCTATGGGTTGGGGACGAGGCGTGGGAGGTGGACTATTTCCTGCACGAGAACCCCGAGCTCAAGCGGGCGCCCTACGCCTGGCTGACGGACTTCGTCGGCTGGCTGCCGATGCCCGACGGCGGCGAGGCGGAAGCGGCGCTGACCGCCGATTACAACGCCGAGATGATCGAGCAGATCGGGCGGTTCCCCCGGCTACGGGACCGGGCGGTGTTCGTGGGCAACCCCGGTGACGTGGTGCCGGATACCTTCGGCGCGGACCTGCCGCCGATCCGGGACTGGGTCGAACAGCACTACCAGTTCTCCGGCTACATCTCCGGCTACGATCCGGCCGAGGTCGCCGACCGGGCCGCGACCCGCGCCGAGCTTGGCTACCGCCCCGACGAGAAGATCTGCCTCGTCACCGTCGGCGGTTCCGGTGTCGGCGCCGACCTGCTGCGCCGCGTCATAGCCGCCTATCCGGCCGCGAAGCGGCTCGTGCCCGCGCTGAGGATGATCGTGGTGACCGGGCCGCGGATCGACCCGGCCACGCTGCCCGCACAGGACGGCCTCGAGCTGCATGGCTACGTCCATGAGCTCTACCGGCAGCTGGCGGCGTGCGACCTGGCCGTGGTGCAGGGCGGCCTGACCACCACGATGGAACTCGCCGCGGCCCGGCGACCCTTCCTCTACGTGCCGCTCCGGCACCACTTCGAGCAGAACTTCCACGTCCGGCACCGGCTCGACAGGTACCGTGCGGGCCGCTGCCTGGAGTACACCGACACCGAGCCGGAATCGCTGGCCCAGGCGATGGCGGCCGAGATCGGCCGTCCCGTCAGTTACCTGCCGGTGGAAACCGACGGAGCCGCGCGGGCCGCCGCCTACCTGGCCGGGCTCATCTGAGCAGGCTCGCCGCGCCGCGCGCTTCGCGCCGGACGTGAACCAGGCCGTGCTCCCTGGCCAGGGCGGCGCCGCGGTCCACCGCCGCCCGCGCCTGGGCGCGTTCACCGAGGCGGCCGAGCGCGGTTCCGTCGACCACCAGGGCCGCCGCCAGCGCGGCCACCCAGGGCACCCGCTCCACCGCGGCGAGCAGCGGGACCAACACCGCACGGGCCTGTTCCGGCTGGCCCGCCGTCAGCCAGGCCCGCGCGACCGACAGGTACGCCTCATATCCCAGCACCCACGCGTCCCCGGCCGGCAGCGTGGCGCCGGCCAGTAGCCGGCTGGCCTCGGCGAGGACGTCGGGTGAGCCGGTCGCTTCGGCGAGCGGAGCCAGGCAGTGCAGCCGGTAGGCCTCCGCGCCGTCCTGGCCGGCTATCGCGTGGCCGCGCTCGAACAGCTCGATGGCCTCCGCCCGGTCTCCGCCCGCCAGTAGCGTGGTGCCGAGCATGGCCCGGGCTAGGGCGCCGCCCCAGGGATGGTCGTTCGCCTCGCTCAGGCGCACCGCCTGGCGCCCGAGTGAGGCGGCCTCGCCGTCACGGCCGCGGAGCCGGGCCAGCCAGCCCAGATGGGCGACGTACGCCGCAGCCCAATGCGGGTAGCCGCTGCGCCGGTTGATCTGGATGGCCGCCTGGATCGCCGCAATGGCATGATCCCAGTCGCCTGCCGCAAGCGGGACGAACGCCGACTCGAAGACGGCATGCTGGAGCCTGAACAGGTCACCCTGGCGACGGAGCAGCGGCTCAAGCTCGTCGAGCACGCCGGCCAGCGCTCCGGCGTGACCGAGGTAAGCATGAGCGGTCTTGAGCCCGTCCAGGCCCGCGGCCAGCGCCTGATCGTCGCCGGCCGCCCGGCCCGCAGCCACGGCACGCTGCCCGTAATCGAGCGCACGATCGAATCGCAGCGTGTTGGTCGCGATGATGGCCAGGCGCGCGAGCAGATCCGCCGCAGCCGCCTGGTCGCCGAGCAGCTCCGCCAGCCGCAGGCCCCGGACGAGGTGGGACTCGCAGTAGCCGGTCGGCATGCCCTGGGCCACCGGCACGTCCCCGCCGAGCTGCCGCAAGGCGAGCATTTCCAGGCGCTCGTCCCCCGCCGCGCGGGCCGCGGCGGCTCCGGCGGAGAAATCAGCCAGCGCCGCGGCGACCGCGGCCGCCCCTTCATGCGCCCGGCCGCGGATGACCCGGGCGCGGGCGCCGACCTCAAGGTCTCCGGCCCGTTCGGCTGCCTCCAGCGCCTGGGTGGCCAGGGCGGCCGAATCGGTGACGGCGAACCGGCGGAAGGCCTCATCGGCGGCCGACAGCAGCGCCCGCGCCGCCCGCAGCCAGTCGCCGCAGGCGGCGGCGTGCCGGGCCAGCGATTCCGGCTGGCGAGTCAGCAGGTCAGCGGCGCGCTGGTGGTAAGCCAGCCGGGCAGGCACGGGGGTGGTGGCATACAAGGCCTCACGGATCAGGTCGTTGGCGAACTCGAAGTCGCGGCCGGCGGCCGCCAGCAGCCCGGCTCGCAGCGCGAGTTCACAGTGCCGCAAGGCGGCCGCGGGCGGCACGCCGGCCAGGCCCGCCACGATCGCCGGGTCGACCGCCGCGCCGAGAACCGCGGCGGCGCGCAGCAGCTGCTCGGCCTCGGAGCCTAGACGGCGGACCCGCGCTTGCACGGCACTGGCCAGTGAATCAGGCAGGCCACTGTCGCCTTCGGCCAGCGCGCGGAGCACCTCGACCACGAACAACGTGTGACCGCGGGTCTGCCGCAGGATGCGGTCGGCCAGACCCGCCTGGCCGGCCCGGCCCGCGAGCTGCTCGACGGCAGCCGCTCCGAGTGGCCCGACCTCGACGCGGCTGGCCACGGCGGTCAGCGCGGCACTGGTTTCCGCGTCGTTCTCGGCCCGGACCGTGGCGACTACGAGCAGCCGGCTGCCGCCCGCGTTCCGGCCAAGGTAGTGCACGAATTCGATGGTCGACTGGCCCGCATACTGAAGATCGTCCAGCACGACCAGCACCGGGTTACGTGCCGCAAGCCCGCGCAGGAAGCCCAGCACGGCCAGGAACGTCCGGCGCCGTTGCATGTCGACAGGAACCCGTTCGGCCGGCATCGATCCGAGCACCGCCGCGGCCTCCGGCACCAGCGCGGCGAAAGACGGCGCAGCGTCGCCCAGCAGCCGCCGCAGCTCCGCGGCGGGCCGCCTGGTGACCGCCGGGAGGAGCGCCTCCACCACCGGCTGCAGGAACAGCGACCGCTCGGTCTCATAGCAGCGAGCAGGCAACACCATCGCCCCGGCCGAGGCCGCCTCCGCCGCCAGCGCCTCCGCCAGCCTGGTCTTCCCGATTCCGGCTTCGCCCACGATCAGCACCACCCCCGGCTCACCCGCAACGGCCCTCGCCCACGAACCGGCGAGCTCGGCCAGCTCACGATCGCGGCCGGCCAGCTCCCGCGATGCCGAGCTTGAGCCAGGCCGCCCGAAGAGGTCCCCGCTCCGGGCCAGGCGCGTGCCCGACCGGGCGCGTGCCGGGCCGGGCACGCGGCCGCCAGGATCACCGGGACGCCGCTGGCGCAAGATAGTCAGATACACATCGTGGGTCTCCGGCGCGGGATCGGTCCCAAGCTCCTCGGCTAGCCGGCTGCTGAGGCGCGCGTATGACTCCAGCGCCTTCGCTCGCTCGCCCGCCGCCGCGCAGGCGGACATGAAAAGGCGGTGCGCACCCTCGTCGAACGGGTCATCGGCGATCGCATCCGCGGCGACCCGGGCCGCCAGGTCGGCGTCGCCGGTCGCCTGCGCAGCCTCCGCCAGGGCGTGCCGGGCGCGGCGCAGCAGGCCGCGCAGCTCACCCCTGGCCGGCTCGGCCCACGCCGCATCCGGCTCCTCAGACAGCGCGGTTCCCGGCGACAAGATCTCGACCGCGCGCTCAGCCGCCGCGCCCGCCACCGCGGGCGCCATCCCCAGCTCCCGCTCGGCATGGCTGATCAGCCGGGCCGCCTCGTCCAGGTCGATCACGATCGCCTGGCTTCCGGCGAGCTGGTAGCCCTGACGCCCGCCCCGGATCACCTCCGAGCCCAGGATCCGGCGCAGCCGGCTCACGAGCGTCGCCACATGCTGCGCCGGCGCCGCCGGCGGATCGCCGTCCCAGAGCACCTCGGTAATCCGGTCCACAGACACCAGCCGGGCCCGCTCGACCGCAAGCAACTTCAGCAGGGTGCGGGCCTTGCGGCTGCGCAGGCTACCGTCAGCGAGCCGGACACCGTCGCGGACCACGCCGAATACGCCCGCAAGGTGCAACTCCAGCTGCGCGCTAACACCAGCTCCACCGAGCGGGTCCCTGCCCACGTCCTGTTTGTACTCGCGATCATCGATACCGGCAAGCGACAGCCCGAGCAGCCGGCCCCACATGGGGTTGCCAGGACGGCTCCGCATTGGGCCGCGGGCGCGCCGCGCTAGTCGCTGAGCGTGACCAGGTGCCTGTCCGCATGGCCGCAGAGGCGGCGCGCTTAGCGAACCGGTTTCCCCGGACCCTGGGGCAGCGCGGAGACCGTTCCTGCCCGGTATCGACGCGGGGGCTTGCCGTGAGGATCGCCGTCATGGCGCTGGCTGACCGTGCCGCGTCGCGTGTGATACGGATGGGGTTCGGCCACCGGACATGATGTCAGCGCCAGCGATGAGCCCGGCCATCTCGTCGGCCTATAGGTCAAACGCTGCGTCCGATCACAGAAGGAGTCGTGATGCCCCGCACCCGGGTCCACAACATGAATATCTCCCTCGACGGCTACGCCGCCGGCGAGCATGTGACGTTCGACGCCCCGATCGGCGGCGCCGAGCGGCTGTTCAAGTGGTTCGACGGCCGGGTAATCCATGGCGTCGATAAGGCGGATGCCCCCGTCACGCTGGACCGTGCCCTGACCAGCATGTGGAGCCAGGGCATCGGCGCCGAGATCATGGGACGCCGCAAGTTCGGTCCCCAAGCCGGCGATTGGCCCGACGACGGGTGGCGGGGCTGGTGGGGCGACGAACCGCCATTCCAGACGCCAGTGTTCGTCATGAGCCACCACCCGCACCCCGCGATTGACTTTCCCAACGGGACGAGCTTCCGGTTCGTAGACGGGCCGCCGGACGAGGTGCTTCGCCTAGCCCAGGAGGCTGCAGGCGGCCGCGATGTCCGCATCGGCGGAGGACCCTCGACCGTACGTCAGTTCCTCAAGGCCGGCCTGGTCGACTTCATGCACCTGGTGATCGTGCCGATCACCCTCGGGCGCGGCGTATCCCTCTGGGAGGGATCAAGCGGCCTCGAAGACCGCTTCACCATCGAGTCGGTCACCTCGCCTAGCGGTCTGACTCACCAGCTGTGGAACAAGAACGACCACGCCTGAACCCCGCACCCGAACCGGGGACTGTCCCTCGTGCCGCGCCAGACCGACCTGATCTGCACACCTCAACGGCGGGCGGCGATGATGCCCAAGGCCACGCAGATCGGCAGGGTGTGCGGTGCAGCGTCATCGCTGAGATTGCAGGCTTGGCTTCTGCACCGCTTGGCGCCCGGGCCGACTGCGCGGCCAGCACCGGTATCGTCCGGCTTCACCATGACCTTTGCCTGCGGCTCGTCCCTGTGCCGGGGAGTCATCACCGGCGAGGACTGGCGCATCCCCCCGAACTGCAAGCCCGCTATGGCGCTCACTGGACACCGGTGCATGTGCCGCGTGCGGCATCGACTGCGCCTCGTGCTACGCGTCACTAGGGTTTGGGGTCATGAGCCTTGCCGCCTCCCTGTCTGATGCGTTCGCATCACGGCCAGATCCGAGGGCTGTCCCGGCCGCGTCGATCGCGGTCGTGGTAGATCAGCATGAGGTCGTCGAGGCCTGGGGGGTGCAGACCAGCACCGTGTTCCAGGCTGCGTCGATCAGTAAGCCGGTGGCGGCAATGGTGGCGCTGCGCCTTGTCGCCGACGGCCGCCTGGACCTGGATGCCGATGTCAACCGTCTACTTACTTCCTGGCAGCTGCCCGGCGACGCGGGGGCTGAGCCCGTGACCGTCCGCCACCTGCTGTGTCATGGCGGTGGGCTGTCCGTCCATGGGTTTCCCGGCTACCGGCAAGATGAGGCGCTTCCCAGGCTGACCGACATGCTCGACGGCCGGCCGCCCTGTAACACCCCCGCGGTGCGTAGAGAGGGCCCGCCGGGCCGGGAGTGGCGCTACTCGGGCGGCGGTTACCAGATGTTGCAGCAGCTGCTGGAGGATGTCACCGGGCGAGTGTTCGCCGACCTCGCCGCGGAGCTGGTTCTGCGACCCGCAGGCATGACGACCGCCACTTATGCGCAACCGGGCCTAGCCGATGCCGCCGCACCGCACATTGCCGGGCGGCGCGAAGCGTGGATGATCTATCCCGAACACGCAGCCGCCGGGCTGTGGTGCACGCCTACCGACCTGCTGCATCTGGCGCAGGCCATCCAGTCGGCACTGGCAGGCGAACCCGGAGCGATCCTCCCCCCCGAGCTCGCCAGGCAGATGGTGACACCCCAGCTAGCCAACTGGGGGCTAGGCCTGCAGGTATCCGGCGATGGTGATCGCCGGACCTTCAGTCATGGCGGCGGCAACTATGGTTATCAGTGCGCCATGGTCGGGGCAGTTGATGTCCGGAACGCCGCTGCGGTCATGGCCAGCAGCGACCAGGCTGCCGCCGTGCTGGAAGCCATGGCCGCGGCGATCACGGCCAGTACGTCCTGGCAGATCACCTGACCTGCCAGGAACACTCCGACGCCACGACGATCACGGAGATGGCGGCCTACCGGATGACAGACGTTGCCCGCCCACAGGCCGACCACCCGGTGGGACATGCTGAACGAGGCAGGTCGTCACGATCGAATGCGAGGCCCATGAGCCGTCGGTTGCGGCCGAAACCGTCCGGTCGATCATCAGACGGAACGCGGAACTCGTAGCCCATATCGGAGTTCGCGAAATCGAGATCATCAGCATCTCACCAGTCAGCTGATCCACAGGGTACGACGACTGCTGCTCGCGGCGGTGCACGCATCACCCGCGGCATGAGAGCGCGCCCGATCGGGCAGGTCCGGTGATCGCGCTATCATGGGATATC
>PLIQ01000529.1 GCA_003140115.1 Actinomycetota bacterium
CGAGTAAGACGCGCGCACCACGGCCGTTTCATCGCCTGGGCCCAGCATCCCGAAAATAACTGGTGCCGGCGTGTTGCGGCAGGGCGTGCGGGACCCCGGCATCAGCCTGGCCCGGGCCCGCGCTAGCCCCGTCGGCACTCCCTCACCAACTAGCTCACCGGTCCCATTAACGCGGAGGATCCGGGCGGCGCATGCGGGTCGATGGTGCCATCGGTCCAGCTAGAACTGGTACGACGGTGCCATCGACCTGGTAACCAGCGCGCTCAGCATGGGGCGCCTGGGGCTGGCGAGGAGGGAGCTTCGGCGGCGGAATCCTCGAGCTTGACCTCGTCGCGAAGCACGCTGTAAATCACCTGGTCGTGCCACCGGCCCTGGCGGAAGGTGGTGCCGCGCAGGATGCCCTCGCGAGTGAACCCGGCCTTCTCCAGGGCCCGCTGCTCGGCCACATTGGTGATCTCGGTGGTGGCCTCTATGCGGTTCACCTGCGTATGGGCGAACAAGTAGTGAACCAGCAGTCGCTGCGCCTCAGCCCCGTAGCCGCGGCCCCGGAACTGCGGCGCTAGCCCGATGCCGATGGCCCAGTTAACGGCAATCGGCCCGGTCTGAACCTTGCGCCAGGAAATCTCGCCGACCCGGTCGGTGCCGTGCAGCACGATCAAAGTCCCGCTGTTATCGCCGAGGAATCCGTCCTCGGCCCACCGCCGCCGCTCCCACCCGGGATGGCTCCAGCCATGCCACTCGTGCGGGCCGGTAGCGGTCGGGTCATTTCTCAGGCTGGCGAGCCAAGACAGATCGTCTTCGATCACCGGCCGCAGGGCCACCTGGCCATCCATGCCACCCAGCGTAACGGACTACGGGGACGCGGAGCCGGTGGCTGACGAAGCTGGCGTCACGACCGACGAGGGCGACGGGGTCGCAGCGATGGTCGGGGAGGTGGTCGGGGAGGTGGTCGGGTGCGGCGTCTTGTCCGCGTGCGGTGTCGGAGTCTCGGACGCCGGACTGGTCGGCGCGGTCGTGGCCGGAGACGTATAGGGCACCGCGGCGGGCGAGGTCGCGGGCTGCACCGGCACGTAGACGGTTACCTGGTGCGGAGGCCTGACCAGCAGGTAGGTCGCCAACGCGACCAGGAAGACCGCGGTCAGGATCCAGGTGGAGGTCCGCACCCGCCGCACCCGCCGCATCAATCGGTGGCCCCCGGTTCCCCGGTCTCCACCGCGACGGGCAGGTTGATGCCCTCGCGCCGGAGCCCGGCCGCGATCCGGATCCGCAGCAGCCGCCCGACGTCGAACTGCTTGCCGGGCAGGGTCCTGGCCACCAGGCGGACCTGGAAGTGATCCACGTCGAGGCTCTGCACGCCCATGACCGCCGGCGGGTCCAGCAACAGACTGCGCAGTCCCGGGTCCTTATATGCTTCCTCGCCGATCTGCCGCAGCAGGTCACTGACCCGGTTCACGTCCGCGGCCACGGGCACCGGCACGTCCACCACGGCCCGAGCCCAGTCGCGCGACAGGTTGGTCACCTGGCTGATCTGGCCGTTGGGGGTGATGACCACCTCTCCGTCGGCGGTGCGCACCGTGGTCACCCGCAGGGTGACGTCCTCGACGGTCCCGATCGCGGGGTCGCCCAGGCCCGGCACCGAAAGGCGGATGAGGTCCCCGAAACCGTACTGGCGCTCGGTGATGATGAAGAAGCCGGCCAGGATGTCCTGGACCACCCGCTGGGCCCCGAACCCCAGCGCCACGGCCGCCACCGCGGCCGGGGCGACCAGGCTGGTCACGGGGACATTCAGGCGGGCCAGGATCGCCACGCCGGTCGCGCAGTAGATGACCACCAGCGTGACCCAGGTAATCACCGAGGCCAGTGCGTGCCGGTGTTTGGACGCCTCCGAGCGGACCAGCGCGTCCGTCTCCCTGGCGCTGGCGTCGATCCGGTCCGTGATCCGGCCGCCCAGCCAGGTCGCGAACCGGGTCAGCAAGATCGCGCCGGTCAGCAGCAGCACGATCTCCAGCCCGCTGCCACGCGCCCACAGGCCAATGTCAGGCAGAGCTGTCATGCTCGAAAACATAACTGTCCATCATGGCCGAACGACCGTGGGTAAGTACAGCCAGCCATCCCGGCCGCGAGCCGCCGCAGCCGGGATGACGCGGCCAGGATCACGCAGCCGGGATGGTGCGGCGGAACAGGTTAAAAGAGTCAGCGGAGCAGGGCGGCCAGCGCCCGGCGGGAGGTGATGTCGAGCTTGATGTAGCTGTTGCGGAGGTGGTACTCCACCGTCTTGACTGACACGTACAGCTGGCTGGCCACCTCCCGGTTGGTCAATCCGGTGGCGACCAGCCGAGCCACGGCCAGCTCGGCTCGGCTGAGCCCCAGCAGCGCCGCGGGACCCTCGGCGGCCGCCGTGACCTGCAGGGCGGCCAGTTCCGTGGCGCAGGCCTGCACGTACGGGTCGGCTCCCAGGCCGGAGAACAGGCGGTGGGCGGTTTCGAGCTGTACGATCGCCTGCGGCCGGTTCCCGGCCGCGCGCAAGCGACGGCCGTCGTCCAGGCTCAGCAAGGCGTGTTCAAACGGCATCGGCACCTCGGCCGCGACCAGGTGGGCTCGGGTGAACGCGGCTTCGGCCTGGGCCGCGTGCCCGCGGGCCACGGCCAGGTTGCCCCGGCAGCGAGCCAGGGTCAGGGCGGCCGACGCCGGCCCGGGTGCGGGAATGGCGTCCTCGAGTTCGCGCAGCGCGGTCTCGGCGTCATCGAGTCGTCCCAGCCCGATCAGCGCGTCCGCCTCGATGCCGCGCCAGTTGAAGAGGCCGGGCCGGCCCCCGACCCCGAGGAGCCCGGTGGCGCGCACCGGCTCGGTCGCGGCCAGTACCCCGGCCAGGTCGCCGCGCGCGAAAGCAAGACAGGTACCCGCCGTCGCGGCCGCGGCCACCGCGACGACCAGCGGAAACCGTTCAGCCGCGGCCCGGGCCGCGCCGACGTGCGCCTGCGCGGCAGGCCACTGACCGCGGCAGGCCAGGACCTGGGCGGTGCGTGCGTGCGCCCGCGCGAGGTCGAGCGGACGGTCGGTGTCCTGGGCCAGTGCGGTCGCCAGCTGGGCGTGCGTGAGGGCCGCGTCCCAGTCGCCCCGGCGGAAATGGGCGTCGCTCAGATGGGCCAGGCACGGGCCCGGGTAGGTCGACGGCAGCCCCGTGTGCAGCCGGGCCGCCGCCACGCCGAGGTCGGCGATGGCCCCGGGCAGGTCATCACCGTAGACCTCCAGCATGCCGCGCATGATGAGCGCGTCGGTCTGCGGAATCGGCACTTCGTTGCCCGAGCCGGGCAGGAAGCCGAGCACGGCCAGTCCTTCGCCGGTCCGGCCGGCCGCGGCGAACGCGTAGGCCTGCGCGGTACGGGCCATCCCCCGCAGCGCCGAACCGGGAGCGGTGCCGCCTACCGCCCGGTCCGCCCAGGCCAGCGCCTGCTCGGGGCGACCGGACAGGACCATCAAGTTGGCCAGGGAGGTCGCGGCCCGCGCTCCGATTTCACGCTCGGTCTGCGGGTCGTGGGCCTGCCACGCGGACAGCAAGCGGTCCTCGGCGCTGGGCGACCCGGTGAACACCCCCAGCAGCCCGGTCAAGGCGTCGCGACGAGCACTGGAGACCTGGCACGTGGCCAGGACCCGGGCCGCCGCCGCGGTATCCGCGGTGTTCAGCAGGACCACGGCGGCGTCGAGCAGCCGGCCTTCCCGGTCCTGCGCCGCGAGGGAAACGGCCGCCGCCTGTTCCAGGGCCCAGGCCGCGGCGCCGGCGTCACCGGCCGCCGCCAGGGCCCGGGCGGACCCCTCGAGTTCAGTGGCCAGCGCCTCGTCGGGACCCAGCGCCGCCGCGGCACGGTGCGCAAGTCGCGCGCGGCCGACCGCGACCTCAGCCGCCCGCGCGTGTAGGTCCCGCCGGCTCGCCGGGCTGAGATCGGCGTAGATCGCCGCCCGGTACAGCGGATGGGTAAACGCCAGCTCGAGCGCTGACGCGCCCTCGGTCAGCAGTCCGGCGGCGACCGCCGTGTCCACCTCGTGCTGCGCATCGGGCAACCGGGCGGCCGACATGATCGCCGAGACCGGCGCGTGCTGACCCAGCACCGAAGCGGCCGCCAGGAAGGACTGAGTCGTGGCCGGGAGCCCGGCGACCCGGGCCAGGATCACCGCGGACAGCTCCCGTGGCGCCGGGAGCCCGCGGTCCCCCGGCGCGCTCAGCGCGGCGATGCCGATCTCCTCGAGCAACGCCCGGCAGTACAGCGCGTTGCCTTCGGTATGGGCCGCGAGCCGGGACGCCCCGCGCCGCGACAGCACGCCCAGCCCCAGCGCGCCCGCCAGCTCGGTGAGATCCTCCGGGCTGAGCCCGCCCAGACGCAGGCGGGTGACGCGTGAATCACCGCTGACGAACCGCGTCCAGCCGGGATCGGTCAGCTCCCCGGCCCGCGCCGACACGACCGCCAGCACCTTGTCCGCCCGCAGCCGGCGCAAGGCGAACAGCACCGCACGCGACGACGGCCGGTCGGCCCACTGCAGATCATCGATGACGACCACGACCACCTGACCGCCGGCTTGCAACCGGTCGAACAGGTCAAGCAGCCTGGCGCCGACCGCCATCGGGTCCGTCCCCGGCTCAGTCAAGGCCCCTGGCTGCAGCTGATCGACGATCCCGTACGACAGCAGGGTCTCGGCCTCGTCGCCGCCCACCTGGAGTACGACCGCGTTCGACAGCGAACCCAGGAACACCGAAAGCAGCGTCGACTTGCCGCCCCCGGCCTCGCCCTCCACGTAGACCACCTGCGGATGGCCCAGCTCGGCAGCGGCCAGCCGGTCACCCAGGATGCCCAGTTCGCTCTGCCGCCCGACGAAGCTGACTGCGGTACTCGCCAAGCTAACCAGCCCTTCCCGGTCCTGGACTCCCATCATCCTCGACGTGCCGCGATTCTCAACTTGAGTCATTCGTTTTCTTGTGCCGTTCGTGTTTATGACGATAGGTTGGCCCCCGTGGCCGAATTCCAGACTCCGACCAGCGCCGAGGTGCTCCGCGGTGCTGGCCTGCGGGTGACGGCCGCCCGNNGGCGTCGAGGTGATCACCTCCGGGGTGCGGGAGCGAGTAGGCCACGTCTCGCTTCAGGCCGTGTATGAGGCCCTGCACGCGCTGACCGCGGCGGGACTGGTCCGGCGCCTCGAGCCGGCCGGGAGCCCGGCCCTGTTCGAGAGGCGCGTCGGGGACAACCACCACCA
>PLIQ01000138.1 GCA_003140115.1 Actinomycetota bacterium
TTCGCCGCCGCCGCGCCTGCGGTAGCCGCACCGGCGCATAAGCCGCATGCCAAGGTGACTGGCGATCAGATTGCCGAGAGGGCCAACGCCGACCTGCAGTCGGCGTCGTCGTACCGCATCTACTCTTCGTCCACGGTCGACGGCCTTACCCTTTCCGTCTCGGCGACGGCCACCGTGCAGGGATGCCTGCTCACGCTCAATACGGGCGACGGCATTTCGAAGAAGATCCTGGATATTGGCACGTCGGAGTGGGTTCAGCCAAGCAACGCTTTCTGGGCGGCGCTAGGCTATACCGGCAATGTACTCGCTTACCTGGAAGGCAAGTGGGTCACCGCCGCTGCGTTCCTCAAGCTGTTCGGGCTATCAAACCCCCCGAGCAGTGGCGGCACGTGCAGCACGCTCTCGCCCACAGGGATCCCGGTGACCGGCTGGACCCTGGTCCGGACCGTCAAGCTTTCCGGCCGGTTGGCGTGGCGGATCATAAACAGGAACAAGGGGGTGAGCGCTTATGTCTCAGATACCCCCAAACCCGAGTTCCTCAGGCTTACCCTGCTTGGAATCACCGAGTACTTCTCCGACTACAACGCGCCGATAATGCTCGCGCCCCCGCTGAACACTTACGTGCTCACCACGGTTCCGCCGCCTCCCGGTGGCAGCCTCTCAGTCGGCGCGGACATCCGGTCGCCCGCTGGCATCAAAGCTCGCTCGGGACTTCTGGCTCGCGCGAGCTTGCGCGACCGCGGGGGCCTGCCCGGGCCGTTGCTCTTCTGACCCCTAAGCCGGTCTCTCTGATCTCCGCCCACTTGGCCAGCGTGCTCCCGGCGGCCGCGGCAGCCGCCGATCGTCAGCCCAGCGTGCCGGCCAGGTAGTCGGCGGCGGCATGCGGATCTCCCATGGTCGGCTCGTCTAGGACAGGGACTCGTCGAGGTCGCCGAGGCTGCGGATGAGTTCGGTGTTGGCGGTGTAGTCGACGGGGCAGGCGATCACCGAGACGCTGTCGTCGGCCAGCGCGGTCTTGAGCGTGGGCAGCAGCTCGCCGGCGGAATTGATGTGGTAGCCCTTGGCGCCGAAGCTCTCTGCGTAGGCTACGAAGTCCGGGTTGCTGAACCGCGTATCGACGTTGTGCCCGATTTCCAGGTCCATCTTCCAGCTGATCAGGCCGTAGGCGTCGTCGACCCAGATGAGGATGACAATTGGCAGCCGCAGCCGCAGCGCGGTCTCGATCTCCTGGGAGTTCATGAGGAACGCGCCGTCGCCGGTCGCCACCAGCACCTTCGCGTCCGGCCGGGCGATCTTGGCGCCGATGGCGCCGGGTACCGTCCACGCCATCGTGGACAGGCCGTTGGAGACCAGGCAGGTGTTGGGCGCGTAGGTCGGGTACAGGCGGGCCATCCACATCTTCAGTGCCCCGGTGTCCACCAGGGCGATGTCCTCGCGGCCGAGCGCGGCCCGGGTGTCGGCCACAATGCGCGCCGGGGCCAGCGGAAACCGGTCGTCTTCGCGGCCGCGGGCGAGCTCGCTTGCTAGGAGTTCCCGGATCCGTTCCCCGCCGTCGGCCTGGAGCTTGTGCCCGACGGCTTCGGCGAGGGCGTCGAGGCTGCGGCTGATGTCGGAGTTGAGGCCGACGGCGACGTCGTAGTGGGCATCGACCTCGGCGGGGAACCGGTGGATGTGGATGATCTTGGTAGTACCGCTCGGGTTGATGCGGACCGGGTCGAACTCCTGCAGCTCATAACCGACCGCAACGATCACATCGGCTCGGTCAAAGCCGAAGTTGACGTAGTCGTGGCGCATGAACCCGACCGTGCCGAGGGCCAGCGGGTGATCGTCGGGGAACACGCCCTTCCCGTGGAAGGTGGTCGCCACGGGGACGTTCAGGGCCTCGGCGAAGCCGATCAGCGCCTGGCTGGCGCCGGCCCGGGCGGCGCCGTGGCCCGCCAGCAAGATCGGGTTACGGGCTTCGCGCAGGATCGCCGCCGCCCGCTCAACCTGCTCCGGCGACGGCTCGTCCGCGCGGGGCACGTTCACGCGCAGCGGGGTAAGCGATTCCGGCACGTCCGCTTCCTCGACGTCCTCGGGGACGGCCAGGTAGACAGCGCCGGGCCGTTCGGTCTGGGCGAGCTTGAACGCCTTGCGGATCATCTCCGGCGCCGCGCCGGGGGTAGCCATCAGCGCCGACCACTTGGTCACCGGGGCGAACATCGCCACGAGGTCGACGCCCTGGTGCGATTCCTTGAAGCTGCGCTGCATCCCAACCTGGGCCGACAGCGCGATCAGCGGCGTGGAGTTGGTCGTGGCGTCGGCCGTACCCAGCAGCAGGTTGATCGCCCCGGGCCCGAGAGTGGCCGAGCAGACGCCGGCTTTTCCAGTCAGCCGGCCATAGGCCTCGGCCATGAAGGAGGCACCCTGCTCGTGTCTGGTGAGCACGTAGTGGATCGACGACTCCGACAGCGCCTCGATCAGCCGGATGTTCTCCTCGCCAGGGATGCCAAAGACGTGGGTGACGCCCTCGTTCTCCAGGCACTCAACGATCAGGTCTGCGGTAGAACGCGACTTTCCGGCCATGTGGACAAGGGTAGTGGCGTGCGTTTCCCCGGCGCCGGACACGGTAGCCAGCACCGAGGGGCCGGAAATCACTTCGCCGCTGCCCGCCTGGCCCGGTATGGTCGCGGGAGTGTTCTGACTGCGGGAGCCCATGAGATCCGTATACGGCCATCCCGGCAGGTCCTGCCATGAGAGTAGGTGTCGTTGATGGCATGCCGTATCAGTGAGCTGGTGCTCGGTTGCCGCGACCCTGAGGTGCTGGCACGGTTCTGGTGCGAGGTCCTGGACTTCGTGGTGCTCGATCGCGAGGAGGACTGCATCGAGATCGGGCCGCGCGAAGGGTTCGGCGGCCCGCAGCCGACGATCATCCTCAGTCGCACGGACGAGCCGGAGAAGGGCAAGTCCCGGCTGCACATCGACGTCAATTCCACCGACCGCGATCAGGACGCCGAACTCGAACGCCTCCTGAAGCTCGGGGCACGCCCGGCCGACATCGGCCAGACCGGCGAGGAGTCATGGCACGTCCTCGCCGACCCAGAAGGCAACGAGTTCTGCCTGCTCAAGGCCCGCCTCAGCCCACTGTGACGGCTCTGGCCGGCAACCAGTCGTGGCGCCGCGGCGGGTGGGCCGGCAACGGCTCCCGACCCGGGGAGGGGGATGAGGTCTTGGGCTGGGAAGCTTACTTCCGTAGCGTTGTCTCATCGGACCCGTACCGCAGTGACACTGGGAGCAGGTATGACGCAGACCCCGCCTTATCAGGTGACCGACCCGGCGACCGGTGAGGTGGCCGAGACTTTTCCCTTCGCTACCGATGCTGAGGTAGCGGAGGCGCTCGCCGCCGCGACCGAGGCGTTCGCGGCGTGGAGGATGCGGCCGGTCGCCGAGCGGGCCGCGGTCGTGAAGCGGATCGCCGAGCTGTTCACCGAGCGCTCCGCCGANNGCCCCGGGCTCATCGCCGACAAGCCATTGCCGGGCCATGACACCGCTCGCATCGAGTACCGGCCCGTCGGCCCGGTTCTCGGCGTGATGCCGTGGAACTACCCGTATTACCAGGTGGCCAGGTTCGCCGCGCCCAACCTGATCGTCGGCAACGCCGTCATACTCAAGCACGCGGAAAACTGCCCTACCTCGGCCCTGGCGATCGCGCAGATCATGAAGGACGCGGGCGTGCCGGACGGCGTGTACGTCAACCTCTTCGCGACCCACGAGCAGGTCGCCGCGATGATCGGCGACCCGCGGCTGCACGGCGTGTCGCTGACCGGCTCCGAGCGGGCCGGCACCGCAGTCGCCGAGACGGCCGGCCG
>PLIQ01000389.1 GCA_003140115.1 Actinomycetota bacterium
TGGCCTCAGAGACCCGCAGACCGTTCAAAGCCAGCAAGGAGATCAGCGCATTCTCGAGCGGCGGGCCGAGCCCGGCGGCCACCAGCAGGGCGCCGAGCTCGTTGCGGTCCAGCGCGACCACGTGGGACTCGTAGTCCACCCGCGGACGGCGGACGTGCGCGGCGAGCGAGTGCTCCAGGAGCTCCTCTTCGACGGCATACCTGTAGAACCCGGCGATGGTGCACAGCCGCCGGGTGACGGTNNGCGAGCCGTTCGGCATCGGTGAAGGCAGGCTGGATCGTGACGAGCGCGGTGGATGGGGCGGCAGTGGTCATCGGGCAGCTCCCGGCCGGGCTGAGACCCGGGAGGCTGGGCCAGCCACAGGACCCCAGCGATTGAGCGGAACCCAAACGTAGGCCCGGTCGGCCGGTCACGCCATGTCGCGGCCGACAGGATCTGAAGTGATGACCTACCGCGCGAAAAATGCTCTCCCTGCCGACTCGGTGCTGGAGGTCTGTCGGGTGCAACTGTCATACGTGGCGCCATATCAGCCATTCCGGCGCGAAGCCCATCCCAGCTCGGAAGGGGTTTAACTGGCCTGCGGACCAGCGGTTGCGCAGAGTTGAGCCGATGGTTTTATAGATCGCGTCATGGGTGGCCTACCCGCGGGATATGCGGCTGTCCGCTGAAGTTCGCCACGTATTCGCCCGACAATCCCGCGCGGCGAATGAATAGTCGCCTCGACTGCATGGCCGCAGCCGTCCAGACCGGCCGTGCAGGCCTGCGGATTAGTTCACTCCGCGGGCCGCGGATCGATGAGGGCGTCTAGTTCGGCGGAAACTGCGGCGGCCTCGGCCGCCCCGATCCGCTGGAATACTTCCAGTGCTTGCCGCAGGAGGGCCTCGGCCTGCGTGGCGCGGCCGGCGGCCATGGCGCACCGGCCCAGGTCGGCCAGCGCGTGTGCCTCGTGCTGGGAGCTGGCGATAGCACGGGCGGTTTCCAGGGCCCGCCGGTGACACTCCTCAGCCTGAGCGAGTTCGCCGCGAACCCGATGCAGTGTCCCTCTTCCGTTGAGTGCCTCGGCCTCACCATTCCGGTTGCCGATGTCGCGGAAGATGTCCAGCGCCTGCTCCAGGGCTTGGGCCGCGGCCAGGTAATCGCCCGTCACCCGCCGAACGTCCCCGAGGTAGCCGAGGGCGGTGGCCTGCCCGGTCCGGTCGCCAAGCTCGCGGTGAATGTCCAGCGCCTGCTCGAGGGCCTGGGCCGCACCCGGGTAGTCCCCGGTCGCCAGCCGTACTTTCCCTAGGTTGTCGAGGGCGTTGGCCTGACCGAGCGGGCTACCGGTCTCACGGTTAAGTGCCAGCGCCTCCTCCAGGGCCTGGGCCGCGCCTGGGTAGTCTCCGGTCGCCGACCGCGCGTGGCCTAGGCTGTCGAGAGCGTTGGCCTGGGCGAGCCGGTTCCCGATGTCGCGAGCGATGGCCAGGGCCTCCTCCAGAACCTCGGCCGCACCCGTATAGTCTCCGGTCGCCGACCGTACGCGGCCCAGGCTGTCGAGGGTATTGGCCTGGCCGAGCCGGGTGCCGATCTCGCGGTGAATGTCCAGCGCCTGCTCCAGGGCCTGGGTCGCGGCCGAATAGTCCGCGGTCGCCAGCCGCATTTCCCCGAGATCTGTGAGGGCGCCGGCCTGGCCGAACCGGTCGCCTATCTCGCGGTGAATGCCCAGCGCCTGCTCCAGGGCCTGGACCGCGCCTGGATAGTCCCCGGTCAGCCCCCGCATGTACCCCAGGTTGGCGAGGGTGTTGGCCTGGCCGACCTGGCTGCCGATCTCACGGTAGATGCTCAGCGCCTCCTCCAGGTCCCGGGCCGCGCCTGGATAATCCCCGGTCGTCCCGCGCAAGTCCCCCCTGTCATGGAGGTCGCAAGCCTCGCCGAGTCGGTCGCCGATCTTATGGTGAAGGCCTAGCGCCTCCGTTAGCTCCCTGAGCGCACCTGGATAGTCCCCGGCCAGCCCCCGCACGTTCGCCAGGTGGCTGAGCGCGTTGGCCTGGCCGAGCCGGTCGCCGAGATGCCGAGCGGCCTGGACCGCGAGTGTCTGGCGGGTGATGGCATCTGTCCAGGGGCCGTCACGCCGCAGCAGCCCGGCCAGGCCCGCGGTGAGGGAGATAATGCGGGCGTACTGGTCAGTGCGGGTGACGTGGTCGAGGCAGGCGAGCAGGCTGGCACGCTCGGCCCGGGCCCAGGCAAAAGCCTGCTCAGCATCGGCCATGGCGGGAATCGCGGCCGGGATCGCGCCGTCCGGCGGGGCGAGAGCGGGGCGGGCCTGGCGGGCCAAGAAGGCGTCGGCCCGGGCGGCGGTGTGGTGGTAGTAATCCAGCAGCCGGATGACGGCATCGTCCCGGTCATGATCCGGGTCCAGGCGCCCGGCCAGGGCGCGGGCGTGCTCGCGGATCAGGTCGTGCATCCGGTACCGGCCCTGGGCCGGCTCGGTGAGCAGGTACTGGTCGTACAGGGCCTCCAGGCCGCGGCGAGCGGCCGCCAGGTCGGTGCCGTCCAGGGCGGCGGCGGCGTAGCCGTCGATGTCGGTGCCGGGGTACAGCCCCAGCCGACGGAACAGCCGCCGCTGGTCCTCGGTCAGGTCGGCATAGGACAGGTTGAACGCGGCGGCCACCGAGAGGTTCTCCGTGGCCATCAGATCCAGCCGGTCTACGGCTGCGGCCAGCTCGGCGGCACGGCTGGCCGCGGTCCAGGCCGGGTGATGGTGCAACTGGCGGGCCACCATCCCGATCGCCAGCGGCAGGTACCCGCACAGCCGGGCGATCTCGGCCACAGCCGGATCGGCCGGGATCAGCCCAGCCCGGCCCGCCAGCCGGACCAGCAGCGCCGCGGCCTGGCCGGGCGGCAGGGTGTCCAGGCTGACCGCGGTCGCGTCGTCCAGCGCGGACAGATGCCGGCGGCTGGTGACCAGCACCAGGCTGCCGCCCGCGCCGGGTAGCAGCGGCCGGACCTGCTCGCTGCTGGCCGCGTCGTCGAGGATCAGCAGCAGCTGCCGTTCGGCCAGCCGGTCCCGCCACAGCGCCATCCGCGCCTCCAGTCCCGGCGGGATCTGCGCTGGGGGGACCCCCGCAGTCAACAGCAGACTGGCCAGCGCGTCGGCCGGGTCGACCGGCTGCTGCCCTGGAGTATGCCCGTGCAGCGACAGGAAGATCTGCCCGCCGGGGAACCGGTCGGTCAGCCGGTGCGCTGCGTGCACGGCGAACGCCGTCTTGCCGACCCCGGCCATCCCGCCGATCGCGTGAATGCCCGCCACCCCGCCCGCGCCCGCCGCCGCCTCGACCAGTTCGGCCAGTTCTTGCTGCCGCCCGGTGAACGAGGCGATGTCGCGGGGCAGCGTCCGCAGAGCCGCCGCCCCGCCGGTGACCGGCAGGGCCGTCACGGGGCGGCCACGAGCGGCCGCCTCGAACTCGGCCCGGGCTGGGCCGGTCAAGCCCAGCGCGTCGGCCAGCAGCCGGACCGTCTCCCGGCGCGGCGCGGTGGCGATGCCCCGCTCCAGGTCNNTCCCGTAGTAGAGCGGCGAAGGTAACCGGCGGCTCGGCCACAGTCCCTCCCTCGCCCGCAGACGAAGCCATCCACGCCGAGCATACGCCGCCACGAACAAGGTTCCATCCGGCTAATCCCGCCCAGCCGGCAGCTGCTTCCCAGGCCGGGCGGGAGCCCGGGAACTGAGTCCCGGAATCGGCACCTTCGAGAGTGTGCTCGCCGGTCGGAGCGCAGGCAGCCACGGTCCAGCCAAGAGTCAACCTGCGGAAACCCGCATTTGCCAACGATTTCCGTGATCCAGCGACCAAGTATAACGGCCTGCCGCTTATTCTTTCCTGGGGCGAACTATAATTTTGAGGTTTAACCAGTAGCACAATGTAGCGTCAGTCATGTCGGAACGTCGCGGACTCTCATTAGACATATAGCACTAGCGCATAATTCCACAATCTGCGTTCGACCGAATGGTCACCGGCAAACAAGTGCTAAAATACAGATCGGCGGTTCTTGTACGTGATGATGTCGGGAGTNNTCTCCTACTTAAGACGATCAAGAGCGGGGCAGAGAGGGCCGACGCTTCGATGCAGGCATCGGGCTGGCGTCCGAAGTCCGCAGGCGATCGCGGTGCGGCATACGCTCGGGGCCAGCGGCGCCGCCGGAAGCTGCCCGAGGAGCGGAGATCGGCATGACTGACCTGGCCATGGACTATCTCGGCCTGGACGCCTTGTTGTCGGCCGATGAGCTCGCCTGGCGTGACACGGTCCGCGCCTTCGTCCGCGACCGCATCAGGCCCAACATCCAGGACTGGTACGAGAGGGCGGTGTTCCCCGCCGGGATCGTCGCCGAGATGGGCCAGCTCGGCCTGCTCGGCACGCACCTGTCTGGCTACGGCTGCCCCGGCCGCAGCGCGGTGGAGTACGGCCTGGCCGCGCTGGAACTGGAGGCCGGCGATTCCGGACTGCGGACCTTCGTCAGCGTGCA
>PLIQ01000623.1 GCA_003140115.1 Actinomycetota bacterium
CGACGAGCTCGCCTACATCGCGCCCGACGCCGTTGTTATCGGACGGGTCAAGATCGGCCCCCAGGCCTCGGTCTGGCCGAGCGCGGTGCTCAGGGGCGACCACGGGACGATCACCATCGGCGCCCGGACCTCGGTCCAGGACGGCACGGTCGTGCACTGCACGGAGCGCTGGCCGACCGTGATCGGCGACGACTGCGTGGTCGGGCACAACGCGCACCTCGAGGGGTGCGTGATCGAGTCGGGGTGCCTGATCGGCTCCGGCTCGGTGACCCTCAACCGGGCGCTGGTGGGGGCCGGGTCGATCGTCGCCGCCGGGACCGTGGTGCCGGAGGGGTTCATCGTCCCGTCCGGGGCGCTGGTGGCCGGCGTACCAGCCGCGATCAAGCGACGCGACGTGGACCCGACCTGGACCGAGTTCGCGGTCAAAAGCTACATCGAGACCGCGCGCCACCACCGGAACGGGCTTCGTCGCCTCAGCTAGATCCCCGGATCGGCCAGCGCCTAGATCTCTAGATCGACACGCACCGCGGGAAACCCACCCCGGGCGTTGGATCGTTATCGTTGAGAGCTGCATAAGAGCAGCAACAGGGGTATCAGGTAGGGTGCCGTGGACATTCAGCTCAGCCTTGACTATGGGCTCACCCTGCTCGCCGCGCTTCTCATCGGCACCGGTTTCGTGCTGCAGCAGAACGCCGCCCAGGTTGAGCCTGATTCGCGTTTCCTCTCGCTGCGGCTGATCCTCGACCTGTTTCACAAGCCCCGCTGGCTGCTGGGCATCGGCTGCATGGTCGCCGGGCAGGCGCTCGCGGCCTGGTCGATCGGGAACCTCCCGCTCGCCTTCGTCGAGCCGCTGCTCACCACCAACCTGGTCTTCGCGCTGCTGGTGGCGGTGCCGATCGCCAAGGCGTCGCTCAGGTTCTGGGAGATCGCCGGCGCGGTGGTGCTCTGCTCCGGGGTGGCGCTGCTGTCGGTCTCACGGTCGGCCAAGCCGATCGGCCTGTCGTTCGGCTCGTTCTCGCACTGGCCGGCCGCCGCCGTGATCGCGGGCATCGCGTTCATCTGCGTCCAGGTCGGCCGACGAAGGCCCGGCCGGGCCCGGGCGATGCTGACCGGCGCCGCGGCCGGGCTCATCTTCGGCATCCAGGACGCGCTGACCAGGCAGACGCTGCAGGCGCTGCATCACTTCGGGTTCGCCGGCCTGCCGTTGCACTGGCCGCCCTACGCGCTCGTCGGCGCGGGCGCGCTCGGCATCTGGCTGATGCAGAGCGCGTTCAGCGCGGGCCCGCTGAACGTCTCGCTGCCGGCCATCTCGGCCGGCGAGCCGGTGGTCGGGATACTGCTCGGCGTGATTGTGTTCGGCGACCGGGTCCAGGACACCCCGGGGGAGCTGGCGATCTACACCGGCGGGCTCGCCGCCCTGGTGGCCGGCGTGATCATGGTCGGCCGGGCCCCGGCCCTCTCCCAGCTCCGCGCGCTGGCCGAGGAGGGCATCGCGTCACTGCCGCCGCTGCCGCACGTGCCGACGCTCCCGCTCAGCCTGCCCGGCCTGCACGGCAGCAAGGCCGACGACGACGGGGCCAGCCGCCCGACGGCCTGGCCACCGAGGACGCGACCCAGCGCGAGATCCCGCCGCCCACGCCCGCGGACTCCATCGCCCCCGGGCGTCGACGCTTCCGCAGGCCGTCCCGCCCCATCTCCGACCTCCGAGGATTAGCCCGCCTCGAATAAGCCGCCCGATCCGCCGTGAAACCCGCTCCTCCCTGGGCCGCAGCCGTGATCACGAAGCATTTATGCGCCTATACGATAATTATCCTTCGCCAAGACAAAAGGCTTCGCGATCACGCGGACGTTCTGGGCAGCCAGATCCATCTGCCGTCACACGAGCACCGGCCGTCTCAGCAAGAACACGCAGGGGCTAGCGCGGCAGCCGGGATTTGGGGCGGGCCGATGACGCCCAGCCGCGAGGGACGGCCTCCCTGCTCCCGTGCCCGATGAACCGCTCCAGGGCGGTGCCGACGCCGCCCTCGTCCGCGATCAGCTTCCTGATCGTGATAATCATCGTCGGCATGGCCCAGAAGTCGCCGCACACCCACAGGATCGCCGCGCCGATCTGCTGGTCG
Source organism: Actinomycetota bacterium (assembly GCA_003140115.1). Next base: position 2,121 of record PLIQ01000623.1, read on the forward strand.
GCAAACGGCGGCAGCGTGACTCCCGGCACGTGATCGTAGACCGCGTAGACCGAGCCATTGACGAAGATGCTCAGCGCCATCGCCAGGCCGATCATGATCGCGTTGGTCACCAGCAGCGCGGCCGCCTGCGACACCAGCGGCATCCGCTGGCGGAACGGCGGCGACGGGATGAACTGCAGCCAGAACAGCACCCCGGCCGCGAAGAAGCTGCCGTGCATCAGCCAGATGTGGATCGCCGGGTTGTTCTCGGCCAGGTCGAACGGCCGGGGCAGGTGCCAGAAGATCATCACCACGTTGAACAGCGCCACCGCTACCCAGGGCCGCAAGAAGAACCCGCCCACCGCGCGTAGCGGCCGCGACCAGCCGTCCGCCAGCACGCCCCGGGTCACGCTGCGCCCCGACCGGCCGGGCAGTGCATCGAGCAGCGGCTGCCACGGCGCGCCCGCCACGATCAGCGACGGCGCGGCGAACATCAGCAGCAGGTGCTGGATCATGTGCACGAAGAAGTAGTCGTCGGCCCAGTAGTCGATCGGCGACTCCACCGCGAGCAGCAGCACCACCAGCCCGCCGTAGAACCACAGTGACCGCAGCCGCCGCTCCCGGGTCCGCTCCGGCCGGGACCGCCGGGCCAGCCGCCACAGCCCGACCTCGTGCCACCCCGCGACCACCACGGCCAAGATGAGGAACGGGTCGAAGGACCAGTGCTCGGTGATGTAATTCATGACTGCCCTAGCTCGAGGAGCCGTACTGAACCGGCACGTTGATCGCCTGGGCCTTCGCCCAGCCCGCGCCGCTGAGCCGCCAGACGGTGAGCTCGGAGCCCGCCACCGCCAGCGCGTCGTACCCCCCGGTCCCGGGCGCCAGCGTCGCGGTGCCCTTCGGCAAGGCCGCCAACCCCTGCCAGGATCCCCCGGGCCCGCCGATGGTCTCCGCGCGGTCCCCGCCGAGCAGCACCCACACGCTCCCGCCCGGCCCGAACCCCGACGCCCGCACGCCCCCCGCCGCCGCGACCGGCGCCGAGACCGTCCAGCGCCCCCCGTCCGACCAGGCGGCCAGCAGGTCGCTCCCGGCCAGCAGCAGCGCCGCGTTGCCGTCCGCGGTGCGCGTCAGCCCCAGCACCTGCACCTGATCCCCGCCGAACCCCCCAGCCAGCACCGGCCCCGCCGCCTGCCACGCACCGCCGGTATCAGCGAAAACCCCTGCCACCCCCCGTCGCTGACAGCTCCCCGCCGCCATCGGGACATTACTGATGCCGAACGAAACGGCGTTCACCGCCACCAGCCCGCACTCGCGTCCCGGGGCCGACGCCGCCAGGCCGGACAGCGTGGCCAGCGGCGACCACTGCCCGGCGGCCGCCGCGCCCGCCGTCGCCGCCGCCTGGATGCTGCCGTCGCTCAGCAGGGCCAGGGTCCGTCCCGACGGGGCGACCGCCATCGCGTCCGGGACGTCGGCCAGGTCGGCGTCGAGCAGGCCCGGGGTCCAGTTCTTGCCCGTGTCGCTGGTGGCCGCGAGCGGCGAGAAGACCAGCCCCTGGCTGGGCCGGAACCCGACCAGCAGCGACGCGCCGCCCGCGCCGCCCGTCGCGACCAGCCCGCCGTTGTCGGCCACGCCCTCCGGGGTGACCAGAGACCAGCGGCTCGCACCCGCGGGCCGGACGAACACCTGCCAGAAGTTGTTCTCCGACGCGGCCGAGCCGCCCATGACCGCGACCGCCCAGGTGCCCTGCGGGGTGACCAGCGAGGTGGACAGCGGCGCGGTCGCCGCGCGCAGGCTCGGGGTGGTGCTGACCGGAGCCGTCTGGGTCCCGCAGCCCGCGGTCAGGCCGGTCAGGCCGATCACGCCCGCGCCCAGCAGCACCAGGACCGCGCCCCGCCCGCTCGTGAGCCTTCCTATCACGGGTCGCTCAGCACCTGGTGGGTGTACTGCGTAAGCAGCACGGAGTACGAGGACTGGGTGCTGGCCGTCCCGGGTCCGGGGTCGGCGCCCACCACTTCGCGGATGTGCCCGGTCCGGTCGATGATCATGGCCACGTCGCTGTGGTCGACCATCGACCCCGCGGGCAGGTCAAGCACGGCGACCCCGTAGTGCTTCCAGACCTGGGTGAGCTCGCTCACCGACCCGGTCAGGAACAGCCAGTTGGGCACCGCGGCGAGCCCCTCCTCGCGGTCGAAGGCCTGGGTGAACTCGGCGGACCGGTAGATCGGGTTGGCCACGATGGCGACCAGCTCGACGTCCTTGTCCGCCGGGCCCAGCAGCACCCCCGCCTCCTTGAACTCCGCGCCGATGATCGGGCAGTCGCTGGTGCACACCGGGTCCAGGAAGGTCATCAGCACGACCTTGCCGCGCAGGCTGGCCAGCGAGACCGGGTGGCCGCTCTGGTCGGTGAGCTGGAATCCGTACGCCGGGATGTCCATCGCGCTGCTGTCGCCCTCGATGGCCAGGGCCAGGATCGGATCCGCGGTCCGGTTCGTCGCTGCCGCGGCCATCGGCGCGGCCCCGAGCAGGATGATTCCCAGCGCCGCCACCGCCCCGACCGACCGCAGGCTGGCCGTCGCGACCGCGGTCCGCACGGTCTTCGGCGCCGGCAGCCGCAGCCGTTCACGCCCTCCGCGCCCCTGCTCAGCTCCGGCCGCGCCTTCGGCGCCAGCCGACGCCGTCACGACCGCCGGCGCCTCTCGCGCCGCGGGCGTCAGGGCCAGGTAGCCCGCCGAGAACAGCAGCACAAAGGGGATCATGCTGTTCGGGTCGGTGCCGAGTCCGCCCAGGAACCCGAGATCCTGGACCAGCACCCAGACCGCCAAGCAGAACACCACACCGAACCACACCGCATACCGGACCAGCCGCGGCCGGCCGGTAACGAACCCGGCCAGGAACACCGCGCCCATCGCGGCCAGCGCCAGCACCACGACCAGGTTCACCGCGAAGCCGTTGCTCGCGGCGAACGAGCCGAAGTCCGCCAGCAGGGCGGACAGGAAGTGCGGCTGGGGGGTCGAGGCCATCGACTGGACCATGCCGGCCAGGGTGCCCGGCTGGCCGTGGATGACGCCCTTCCAGTAGCCGCGGCCNNGCCCCGGTCAGCCAGCTCAGCCCCGGCGCGAAGATCCCGCCGAACGACTCCCCGAACACCCACACCACCAGCCCCCAGGCCACGCTGGCCAGCCCGGCCAGCCTGGACCACGGCCCGTTCCTCGCGACCAGCAGCCAGACCCCGATCCCGATCTGGATCCACACCGAGGCCGCCCCGGCGGTGATGGGGTGGTAGGACCAGATGGTCCCGCCCCAGTTGACCAGGTGCTGCACCCAGCCCGGCGAAGCGCTCGCGCTCGGCTCGATAACCTGCGCGGCCAGCCCCCCCGCCATCTTCGGCTGCGCCTGCAAGATCCCGTCCAGGATCCAGATGAACCCAAACCCCACCCGCAGCACCGCTCGCCCCCGAGCCTCCCGCGCTCCCTCGCCCTTCGCCCGGACTCCGCCGTCCACGCCGCCGGCCTCCGCCAAGTCCGCGGTCGCCGCGGTCTCGCCGTCCACGCCGTCGGCCTCCGCCTTGGCTGCGGGCGTCACCAGCCGCCACGTCCGCATCGTCGCCCACAGCAGCCACAGGAATGCCACGATGAGCAGTGCGATCGCGCTCTGGTGCAGCAACGCGGACCTGAACGCGGCGACCAGCGTCGGGTCGTCGGGACTCAGGCCTGAGTTCATGCCGGGCACGGGAAACCGCTCCTCTCGCCTGCGGCCAGGCCGAGTTTGGCTCCAGCGTAGTGCTCGCAGTCGCGGCCGGACCCGCCGGACGCGAACATGAGGAAGATGTAATGACCAGCCGATTCACCAGCCGCCCCACTGTCCCGCCAGGCCCATCCGCGATCCCCGGTTCGCCGCTCGCACCCGCGGCCAAGCGATCCATTTTGTACCCAGTTGCAACTTTTATTCCCGGCGGCTTACCAGGTCGGTGGGCCGTTGTACCAGCTCTTGCTTGTACGGTGGCCCATCAACCATGTTCCGTTGGCCGTTCCCGGGCGCTGGTTGCGTCACGCGCAACTGTGCGTCCTTTCCGGATAGGTTGGCGTTTTCTTGCGGGGATCGCACGCCCCTATTTGGGGTGCGTGTGGCCCCGGCCTCGTCGAGGGGATCGCGCCAGCTGCGCCCGGCGATTGACCGTCGAGGTCGTGGTTTACCCTGTGACCGCTGGGGCCCGTGCTGCTGTCGTGCCCGCCGGCCTGCCGTGCTGAGGCCAGGGTCTGGGTGCGCCGCCCGGGTGCGCGGCCCCGGGCCGGCACGGGTCAGACCCGCGGGCCAGCCCGGGCGGCTCACCCCCGGCGCAGGCACCTCACCCGTCCCGCAATTCATCAGTATATTCGAAGCACTGGAAATTAATGCGGAGGATGTAGCTCATGCGGAGCATTTTGGCAGCTGGAGCTGCCCGGATCCTCCGCATAAGCCGGATCCTCCGCGGTAATGGGACGCTGACGCACTACCGGGGCCTGCGGGACGACGGCGCGCGCGGGCACCGCGGCCGCGACAGCACATACGACCCTTCAGCACCCCGATCCCCTGGTACGGGGCCGGGGCGGCACCAGTCCGAGGTGGCCATGCCTCCTGGACCAGGCTCGCAGCGCCGTGTCACACCGTGAACGTGCCCTCGATCACGAGTCGTCGCGGTGACGCGGGCGGATGGTGGGGGGATTTATCCAAGATGGCTCTAACTGGCCGATAGGCCCATCGACCCGCCATCCAGCCGCCACTCCGGCTGAGGACGGGATAGGACGGGGGAGGGGCAGGCCGGCGGCTAGGCGCGCTGGCGCTTCGGTATGCCCCAGGCTGCGACGGCGAACATGGTGAGCCCGAACAGGATGAAGGTGATCGCGTGCACGCTGGTGCAGTACAGGCAGATGCTCCCGATGATGAACAGCTCGGCGTACAGCAGGTAGAGCACGAAGCCGATGCCGACCACCAGCGACGCGATCCGGAGCAGGTAGATCTCGCGCCGGGCCCACCGCCAGGCCCACGGGCTCATCAGCGCCACCGCAGCCAGGTAGAAGGCCAGCCCGAGCACGGCCACCGGGATCCCGAACACGTACGACTGCGGGCTGGTCGTCACCTTGGTGCAGTTCACCAG
>PLIQ01000332.1 GCA_003140115.1 Actinomycetota bacterium
CAGGCCGGAACGGGCGGCCAGGAAAGGCGAGCGCTGGGCGCCGACGAAGGCGAGCATGGCCTGGGCGGTGGCCGCCGGGGCGGCGATCTCGGCCGTCCGCAGGGCGGCGCCGGGGCTGGCCCTGGGACCGCCGCCGCCGAACGCCACGATCTGCACCGGCTCGTTCGCGGCCAGGGCGGCCAGGGTGATCAGCAGGCGGGCGTCCACGCGGCCGGCGGCGAGGTCGGCCCGGGCGGCGGTCGACCCGGTGACCCGCGGGTCGCGGAGCAACTCCAGGCCAGCCGCCTGACGGGCGCGCAGGTCGGCGGCCAGCGCGGTCTGGTAGGCGGCCGCGCCGTCCGGCGCGACGGCCCGCACGTCGATCCGGGCCGGCCCGGTGCCGAAGCTGGCCACCGTCTGCGGCGCGTAGACGGTGGCCAGGCGCGTGCCGAACATGGCGCGCACCGCGGCGGTGGCCACCACGACCTCGGAGCCCAGCGGGTCGGGCGCGCCAGTCCCCAGCACTAGCAGGTTCGCGGCCGGGAAGCCGTAGCGGACCAGCACCGAGCACATGGCCGGGTCGCAGGCGACGATGGCAGCGGCGCTGACCTGGCTGGCCACCCACGCCGCGGTCTGGTCGCGGACGGCGTCGGCCTGGGTGAGCGGGGCCGGAGCGGCGGGATGAGCGGGACGCTCGGCACGCTCGGCACGCTCGGTGGAGGTCAGGTGGGAGGCGCCCAAGCCGTGGGCGGCCTCGACGGCCAGGCAGACCGCCATGACCCCGGCCGCCGAGGCCAGGCCGAGGCGGCGCAGGCGACGGCGTTCGGAGCGGGCGTGGGTGGCGGGCGTCTTCGTGGGGGCAGCCTGGTCGGGCCGAGCGGTCCGGTCAGGCGTGCTGGCCGTGGCGACGGCTTCGGTGGCCAGGTCGCCCGCCTGGCGCAGGTGGAAGCCGGCCTCGAGCCGAGCCCGCGGGCCGAGCCGGGGGGTGGTGGCGGTCCGGGCGTCCCAGTATCCGGCGGCCTGGCGATGGGCGGCGGCCAGCCGCGCGGTCTGGCCCGCCTCGGCCAGGCGGCGGTGCAGTTCGCCGGCCGTCCAGCGCGGCACGGTCAGTTCACGGCCGGGGCGTGGCGTCAGAAGCCCGGCAGCCTCGCATTCGGCGACGTGGGCCGGGCGTGCGGACAGGACGCTGGGCGCGATCGGCGGGCGGAACACGGACGCGCGGACGAGCAGGTCCTGGGCCCCGTCGCTGAGCCGGTCGAACAGCTCGCCAAGCAGCTGCTGCCCCGCGACCAGGGCGATGACCTCGGCGGCGGCCTCGGACAGCTCGGTCGGCTCGGTCTTGGCCGGAGACCGGCCGGTCCGGGCCTGGACCGCCGCGGCGACGCGCTGGGCCAGGTCGTCGAAGCCCAGGCCCGCCGCGAGGAGCGCGTCCAGGTACTCCAGGGCGCGCGGGTGGCCAGCGGTCAGCCGCCAGGCCAGGTCGCGCTGGGGTTCGGCGACGAGCCGGAGCGCGGGCAAGGACAGCGCGAGCTCGGCCGCCCCGGAGCGAGTCAGCGGCCCGAGGTGACGAAACACGAACCGGTCGCGGTCAGCCGGGGGCATGGTGAAGGCGGGGCCGCAGGTGATCAGGAGCTTCCCGGTCCAGCTGGCCAGCATGGCGGCGAGCGCGGGATCGCGGATGGTCCGCAGGCCCGCCTCGCAGGTCAGGTTGTCGTCGAAGTTGTCCAAGACGACCAGGTCGGTCTCGGCTGGCTCGCCGGCCAGGCTGGCCGCGGAGATCTCGCCGCTGACCAGGGTCACGGTCCGCTCGGGGGCCAGCCGGCTCACTCGCGCCGCGATCTGCGCGGCGAGGGTCGACTTGCCGATTCCGCCCAGGCCGTGCACCACGACCGCGGTCACGTCCGGGCGGGTCAGGTCCGCGGACCAGCGCCGTCGTTCGGCGGACCGGATCGACAGGGCGGTGTGCTGGGGGGCGGAGGGACGGGAGGTTCGGGCGTGACGGGCGGCGTGCTTGGCCCGGGGTGGTCTTCCGTCCAGGTTTATTTCGAGTAAACCGGGACCGTCCGGTGCGCCCTTGCGGGCCGGCGGGACGTCATGGGGCAGGACCCCGCGCGTCAAACCGACGTCGTCACGTCCAATACGGACTAATCTGGCCACCATTAAACCCCTTCTCCGTTCTCGGCACCCGGGGCGAGGCACCATTCCTCAGATATAGCACAACGAGCGACAGAACGAGTGCTTTCAGTGATTAACGCCAGTCGCAACGTGTAATAAATAATGGGCGAAATTGGTATTTATCACGAAAAGGCGGACCGGCCGGCAGCGCGGTCTGGGCCCGGCTTTGACGGGGGCGTATTTCCGGATAGATCAGATTTAGTTGGTAATTATCCGAATTGCTCGTTACAGAACCGTGCGCGCCGTCTGGGGCGGGGTGGCCAGGGCGCTGGCCGCGAGCCCGGAAGGCGCGGGCAGGCCGAGCGAGAGGCAGGCGAACGCGGCGGCGAGGGCGTGCCACAGGGGTGCCCGCCAGAGCATGGAGTGCTCGCCGGCCCGCACCTCGATCTCCGTGACGCTGGTCAGCGCCCGGGCCCGTTCGGCATACGCCCAGGTCTCCGCAGCGCTGGTGACGGCGTCTGCGGTCCCGTGCGCGAGCAGGATGCGGCGCCCGGCGAGCTGATCGACGGGCTCGCCCGGCGGCAGCCAGGGCGCGAGACCCGCCGCTGCCGACACGGAAGGGTGCCCGGCCGCGCGCATCGCGGCGCGCGCTCCCATCGAGTGTCCGACCAGGACGACCGGAACCGGCCCGAACTGGCCGCGGACGTCGTCCAGCAGCCGGGTCAGATCTTCCACCGGGGACGCCGCGGCGTCGTTCCAGCCGCGGACGGCGAACCGGGGCCGGAGTACCACGACCGGATGGCGGCGCACCGCGTGCCGGATGGCGGCGGCGAGCGGGACCATCCGCAGCACGGCCAGCTGGAGGGCGGAGGTGGGAGCGGTGCTGACCGACTGGCCGCCGTGTGCGACGACGACCACGCCGCTGACTGAGGTCACGAGGAACCTTACCCTTGACCCGCGACGGGTGCTTCGCGCAGGGGCCTGACCAGGACTGCGGTCATTCGAACAAATCTTATGTCGCGAAATCGGGCTTCCAAATCGCTCGTTCATGTGTTCTAATAGTGGCATGGGAGCCGCCGGCCGGCGGCCCGCCGGCCCTCAGGCCTGAGTACCCAGTTCAGGACACACTTGCAGAGGTGATTACGACGAGCGCCGACTTCGAAAACTTTAGCGATGATGACGAGCTCTGGCTCTCCGATCTGGAAACTAGAGCGATTGACCTGGAGAACGAGCTCTCCGTGTGGCGCGAGGTGCGTCAGCGCGCGGTCGGCGAGCCCGAGTACGCCGCCGAACCGGTCCCGATCCCGCCGCATGAGTCGTTCCGCCGGGTCGCTGGCCGACCCGACCGGGGGGCACAAGCCGGATCGCGGGAGCCGGTCAACACCACGGCCCGCCGGGCCGGGGGACGGTACGAGCCGCGCGTCGCGGGCCGAAGTGAGCCGCGGGTGGCGGGCCGGAGCGAGCCCCGCGTCGCGGGCCGGAGCGAGCCCCGCGTCGCGGGCCGGAGCCGGGTCGACGAGCGCACCAGGGCGCTGATCGACCATGGCCGGCGCAGCGTGCGGCGCGGGAGGTTCGGCCGCGGCCAGAAGATCGCGATGTGCGTGGCGGCGGCGGTGGTCGGCCTCACGGTGCTGATCGTGGTGGTGTTCCGGCCGGGCGCTTCATGGCCGGCCAGCGTGGCGGTGGTGCAGAACGAGATCAGCACGGCCTGCCAGAACCCCAACGTCGTCTCCGAGCCCAACCAGGTCAACTTCGCCTGCGGGAAGTCCACCAGCCAGATCTTGTGGGTGTTCTCGTTGATGACCAGCGGTGACAACCCGAACTTCAGCGACACCAAGACCGGCCGACAGGGCCTGGAGCCCATTTCCGCGACGCAGGGCGGCGAGGTGGCCTGGTCGCTGAACCTGCATCACCCGTACAACCCATACAACCCGATCGACAGCCTGGAGGTGGCGGCCCGGGCCATCAACAACATCATCGGCGGCGCGAGCCTGACCGCCAGCAGCGGCAAGCCCACCGTCCAGTCCGGGCTGGAGAGCGTTCCGGCCAACTGCGCGCTGTACACCGGCTCGGCGGCGGTCGTCACGCGTGTCGGGTACCCCGACATCTGCGCCACGGCGGTAACCAGCGCGAGCGGGCAGGCGGCCCTGGTGGCGGACGTCTACAAGGAGTGGTTCGTGGGCTCGTCGCCGGCGTTCGCCCAGGACGCGAGCGTGCTGTACCAGAACGCCACCGACCCGGGTAACCCGCAGGTCCAGGCCATCCTCAAGACCCTGTTCGGGTCGGCGGCCTAAGTTCCCAGGCCCAGCCAGGCCCAGCCAGGCGCTGCCCGGCGCTGATCGAGAGCGAGAGGAGGTAATCCGATGCCGTCCACGAGGAAGGGGCGGTGGCAGCAGGCCACCGCGCTGGTGAGTCTGAGCACGTGCGGTGCGATGACCGGATTCTCCGTCGCGCACGGCACGGTCGCCGATCTCACCTCACCCAGCAGCGTCCCGGTCAAACTGATGGCGCTGAACAAGCCGGCCGGGTCGCCCGCGGCTAGCGACAGCGCGCTGCGGGCCGCGATCGTCAAGGCGGCACGGCAGTACCTGGGCCTCGCGCAAAGCCGCTCGCCAGCGGCTATGGAGGAGCTGATCTGGCAGAACGACAGCATCGACGGCGTGGACCACGGTGAATCGTGTGCGGCGTTCGCCAGCCTGACGCTCGAGGCCGGCGCCCAGGCGACGGGCCAGCAGAGCTGGGTGACGGGCGGTTCGACGTATCCGTGGCCGGTGCACTCGTGGGTTGACTCCCGGGTCGACCCCAATCCCGAGTCGCTGGGCGTGACCTCGATCCTGCAGGACGCGCAGGCGCATAACCGCTGGCATCCGCTCGGCGACGGCTACACCCCCCAGCCCGGAGACTGGGTGCTGTTCGACGGGCACGTCGAGGTGGTCACGAAGTACGCCGGCGGAGTCCTGTACACCATCGGTGGCGACTCCATGCCGAACATGTCGGTCAACGCGCACGAATACGACGGTCCGCTGGCCGAGCAGGGCGTGACCGGATTCGTCAATAACGGCGTGCTGCTCAGCGCGGTCAGCCAGGCTTCGGGCGGCGCGCAGGGGCGGTCCGCGGCGGCTGGTGAGGCGGCTCAGGGAGGTTCGTCTACCGCGCAGAGCCAGCCGGTGCAGGGACAGGCCGACATCCCGGGCACGGCCATGCCCGCTCTCAGCCTGGCCGGCACGGCGCAGTCCGGCGGTCAGTTGCAGGCGGCGCCCTCGGCCGCCGCTGGCAGCGCGGGCGCCGGCAGCGCGGGCGCCGCTGGTACGTCCTCGGCCGGAACGGCGGCCGCCGGGATGGCGATAACCGCGACGGCGAGCATTCCCGGAGCGGCGCCGATCGCGGGCAGCGTGATCAGCTACTCGTCGGTTATCCCAAGCGCACGGTACAGCCGGAGCCAGGCCGCGCCGAGTACCGCGTCCGTGCCTGACACGTCGGCGCAGCAGGCGTTCATCGCGGAGGTGGCGCCGGGCGCGCTGGCGGCACAGCATCAGTACGGCATCCCGGCCGCGGTCACGATCGCGCAGGCGATCGATGAGTCGGGCTGGGGCCAGAGCATGCTCGCGGCCCAGGACCACAACCTGTTCGGGATCAAGGGGACGGGCCCGGCGGGTTCGGTGGAGCGGCCGACGCAGGAATACGAGAACGGCCAGCCGGTGACGGTGAACGCACCGTTCCGGGTCTATTCCGACGTGGCGCAGAGCATCACCGATCACAGCCTGCTGCTGGCCACCGGGTCGGCGTACCAGCAGGCCATGGCCGACCGCCGCTCCCCCGACGCGTTCGCCAACGACCTGACCGGCGTCTACGCCACCGACCCGAATTACGGCGCCAACCTGATCACGATCATGCGGCAGTTCAACCTGTACCGCTTCGACGCCGGGACCTCGGCGGCTCACGGCGCGGCCACGGTGAGCCGATCGGCGGCTGAGAGCGGCTCGGGGCAGAGCGGAGCGGGGCAGAACGGAGCGG
>PLIQ01000418.1 GCA_003140115.1 Actinomycetota bacterium
TACGGGAGCGTTATAGGCACTATGATGCACAAACGACTCCCATAAGCCTAAATGCTCCCAGATAATCTCACTTAACGCGGTGCGGGAGCGACGTGGTAAGACCGGTGAGGCATGCGTGACGAGCGGGACCGGCCCGCCCAGCCGCCGGCCCGAGTCGGGCCAAGGTCAAGACAGCTAGCCGGGCAGGCCCGAGCGGCGCCAGGCGTCCGGGCCGGGGTGCAGCGGGCGGCGCAGCAGGCGGGAGCGGGCGGCCCAGGCGGAGGGGGCAGGCCGGGCCGGCGGCGCATCCGAGGCGGCGGAACGCGCCAGCAGGACGGCGACTACGGCGGCGATCTCTTCCGGGGTGGCGTCGCCGCGGATGACACGCAGAACAGGGCCGGAATCTGTCACCACGGTCCGTTCCGCAAAAAAAGCATAAAAATCAGCCGCGCGATTTGCCGGTGCCGATGCCGAACTCCCGGTGCACCCGCTCCCAGAACGCGTCCCGCAGCCATTCGCGGGCCTCCTGGTAGGGCCGCAGCGACAGGCCGAGCTCCTTCTCCGCGTCGACCAGGAGCTCCTTGTCGATCACCGGCGGGAGGATCGGCCCGGGCAGCAGGTCGCGAATGTTGTCCCGGCCGCGGGTCAGGATCCACTTCTGCGCGACGTGCTCGCCGGCCTCCTCGACCCGGGTCCGGTCGGGCCCGAGGCGCGGCATCGGGCCGGTCGTGGACGGGGACCAGCCGGGCGGCGGCATCGCGGCGTGCGGCCCGGTCCGGGATATCGGCTGGGCCGGCGGCAGCCCCTGGGATCGGCTGTGCCGCTCGCCGAACAGCTGGGCCGGCGAGGGCACCGTCACCGACGGGCCGTTGGGCCCGAACGCCGGGTCCGGACGGCCTTGCTCGACCGTGGACGGATGCTTGCTGAAGTAGGGCCGCAGGAACGAGGCGTCCAGCACGTCGACCGTGTCCGACTCCCAGACCAGCCGCTCGGCCTGGTTGGTGCCGTAGGGGGGTTCGATGCCCCACAGGTGCACGCGCACCCCGAACGCCTGGGCCGCCTCGACCGCGGGCACCATGTCCTCGTCGCCCGCGATCAGGACCGCGTCGGTGATCGCGCGGTGCCGGGCCAGCGCCTCCATGTCCGCCCTGATCTGCGCGTCCACGCCCTTCTGCTGGCCCCGGGCGTTCAGGTTGCCGAGCCGGAGCTTGACCCAGGGCATCTGGGCGATGACGCGCTGGTCGATGGTCGGCACCCGGTCGCGGGCCGCGTCGTACCAGTAGACCCGGAGCAGCTCGCCGCGGATGATCTCGTCGGCGTGCTTGGTGACGACCTGGATCAGCGGGACCGCGTCGACCCGGAAGTCCCGGCGCGAGCTAGACGCGAACAGCAGTTCCCCCGCCGCGGCATAGATATAGCCGACGTCCACCATGACCGCGTAGCGGGCCAGGATGGGAAGGGGGGCGGCGAATTCGGTCATCATGCTTGACTCTAGGCCAGCCGGGGCCGTGCCCGCACCACATGAGCCACAGTAGTTAACGGATCGGATCCAACCGATTACTTTAAGTGCCCTACAGGGGGATGTTGCCGTGTTTCTTGGGCGGCAGCGTCTGGCGCTTGGTGCGGAGCGTGCGCAGCGCGCGGGTCACCGCGAGCCGGGTCTCGGCCGGGCGGATGACCGCGTCGACGTAGCCGCGTTCGGCCGCGCTGTACGGGTTGGCCAGGGTGTCCTCGTACTCGGCGATCCGCTGGGCCCGCAGCGCGTCCGGGTCTGCGGCCGCGGCCAGCTCCCGGCGGTACAAGATGTTCACCGCGCCCTGCGCGCCCATGACCGCGATCTGCGCGGTGGGCCAGGCCAGGTTGACGTCNNCCGTAGGCCTTCCTGGTGATCACGGTGACCTTGGGCACGGTGGCCTCGGCGTAGGCGTAGATGAGCTTGGCTCCGCGCCGGATGATGCCCTGCCATTCCTGGCTCACGCCGGGCAGGAAGCCCGGCACGTCGACGAAGGTCAGGATCGGGACACCGAACGCGTCGCAGGTCCGGACGAACCGCGCCGCCTTCTCCGACGCGTCGATGTCCAGGCACCCGGCGAAGTGCATCGGCTGGTTGGCTACCACTCCGACCGGCGAGCCCTCGACGCGGCCGAAGCCGACCAGGATGTTCGGCGCGAAGCCGGCGTGGATCTCCAGGAACTCGCCGTCGTCCAGGACCCGTGTGATCACTTCGTGCATGTCGTACGGCTGGTTCGACGAGTCGGGGATGAGCGTGTCGAGTTCCTCATCGGTCGACCCGATCTCCAGAACGGCCGGGGCCGCCGCGCCGTCGGCCGGCCCGAGCACCGGCGGCTCCTCGAGGTTGTTCGAGGGCAGGTAGGAGAGCAGGTCCTTGGCGAAGTCAATGCAGTCCTGCTCGTCAACCGCCTGGTAGTGAGCCACGCCGGACTTGGTCCCGTGCGCGGTGGCGCCGCCCAGGTCCTCGAAGGTCACGTCCTCGCCGGTCACGGTCTTGATCACGTCGGGCCCGGTGATGAACATGTGGCTGGTGCCCTCGACCATGAGGGTGAAGTCGGTGATCGCGGGGGAGTAGACCGCGCCGCCCGCGCACGGACCCATGATCAGCGACACCTGCGGGACGACCCCGGAGGCCATCACGTTGCGGTAGAAGATCTCGGCGAACAGGCCCAGGGCTACCACGCCCTCCTGGATGCGTGCGCCCCCGCCATCGTTGATCCCGATGATCGGGCAGCCGGTCTTCAGCGCGTGGTCCATGATCTTGACGATCTTCTCGCCGTAGACCTCGCCCAGCGAGCCGCCGAACACCGTGAAGTCCTGGCTGAACACGCACACCGGCCGCCCGTCCACGGTGCCGTACCCGGTGATCACGCCGTCCCCGTAGGGCCGGGTGGCCGCGATGCCGAAGTCCGTGGAGCGGTGCCGGGCCAGTTCGTCGAACTCGGTGAACGAGCCGGGGTCAAGCAGCATGTCGATCCGCTCCCGCGCGGTCCGCTTGCCCCGCTCGTGCTGCTTGGCCACCGCCTGCTGCGACCCGGCGTGTACCGCCTCGGACCGGCGGCGCTCCAGGTCGGCGAGCTTGCCCGCGGTGGTGTGCGGATCCGGGTCAGCAACGGCGGCGGGGTTCGTCATGGCATCAGGTTAACCGGCACGTCACACCGGCCGATTACGCTCGCACCGTGAGCATGGACCAAGTGAGCATGGACCAAGTGAGTGTGGACCCAGTGAGCACCGACCGAGTGAGCACCGACCCAGTGAGCACCGACCGGGAAGGTGGCCGGGACCGGGACCGGGCCGAACTGCCGGAGCCGATGCGACGCGACGTCCGGTTGCTCGGCGACCTGCTCGGGGAGGTCGTCCGCGATTCGTCCGGCCCGGGCCTGCTGGCCGACGTGGAGCGGCTGCGGCACGCCGTGATCGAGGCCCGCGAGCAGGAACGGCGCGACGGGCGGGCCGGGGAGGCGATCGCGACCCTGGTCGCCTCCTGGGACCTGGACCGGGCCGAGCAGGTGGCGCGCGCCTTCACCGTGTACTTCCACCTGGCCAACCTGGCCGAGGAGCATCAGCGCATCCGGATGCTGCGCGAGCGTGACGCCGGGCACGAGCCGGTGCGCGAGTCGCTCGCCGCCGCCGTGGCCGAGCTGAGCCGCGACACCGGACCGGGGCACCTGCTCGACCTGCTGGACTCGCTGCGCGTCCACCTGGTGCTGACCGCGCATCCCACCGAGGCCCGCCGCCGGGCCGTGGTGGCGGTGCTGCGCCGGATCAGCGAGCTGCTCGGCGTGGTCGACGACGAGCGGGCGGGTGCGGCCGACCGCGCCGAGGCGCGCCGCGTACTGCGCGAGAACATCGACCTGCTGTGGCGGACCTCGCAGCTCCGGGTCACGGCCATGGACCCGATCGACGAGGTCCGCACGGTCATGACCGCGTTCGACGAGACGCTGTTCCGGATCGTCCCCGCCGTGTACCGCGAGCTGGACCGGGCCCTTTACCCGGCCGCCGGGTCGGCGACGCCGGTGCTCGCGTTCCTGCGCTTCGGCAGCTGGGTGGGCGCGGACCGGGACGGCAACCCGTTCGTGACCGCACAGGTCACCCGGGAGACGGCCACCATCCAGGCCGACCACATCCTGCGCGCGCTGGAGACGGCCACGGTCCGGATCGGCCGGGCCCTGACCCTGCACGAGGCGACCACCCCCCCGTCGGCGGGCCTGCGGCGCGCGCTGGCGGCGGCCGCGGCCGCCCACCCCGAGCTGCTGGCCGAGATCACGGCTCGCTCCCCGCAGGAGCCGTACCGGACCTACCTGCTGTACGCCGCGCAGCGGATCAGCGCCACCAGGATGCGCAACGCCGACCTGGCCTACCCGGGCCCGGCCGATTTCCTGGCCGACCTGCGCGTGGTGCAGGAGTCGCTGGCCACGGCCGGGGCCGGCCTGCAGGCCTACGGCGAGCTGCAGAACCTGATCTGGCAGGCCGAGACGTTCGGGTTCCACCTGGCCGGCCTGGAGGTCAGGCAGCACAGCGAGGTGCACGCCCGGGTGCTGCGCGAGCTGCGCGCGGCCGGCCCGCCCGACGCGGACCCAGACGCAGCCGCGGGCCTGCAGTACTCGGCGGAAGCGCAGGAAGTACTGGCCACCTTCCGGGCCATCGGCTGGATCCAGGACCGGTTCGGGGTGGACGCGTGCCGGCGCTACGTGGTCAGCTTCACCCGGTCGGCCGAAGACCTCGCCGCGGTCTACGAGCTAGCTCGCTACGCGGCGGGCGGCGGCCGGATCCCGGTGCTCGACGTGGTGCCGCTGTTCGAGAGCGCGGTCGACCTGGCCAACGCCCCCGCCGTGCTCACCGGCATGATCGCCCAGCCAGAGGTCGCCGAGCGCCTCGCCGCCACCGGCGGGCACCTCGAAGCGATGCTCGGCTACTCCGACTCGGCCAAGGAGCTCGGCCCGGCCAGTGCCACCTTGCGGCTGTTCGACACCCAGGCCCGGCTGGCCGAATGGGCCGCGGCGCACAGTATCAAGCTCACCTTGTTCCACGGCCGGGGCGGCGCGCTGGGCCGCGGCGGCGGGCCGGCCGGGCGGGCCGTGCTGGCCCAGGCGCCCGGCTCGGTCAACGGGTCGTTCAAGGTCACCGAGCAGGGTGAGGTGATCTTCGCCCGGTACGGCCAGCAGGCCATCGCCAAGCGGCACCTGGAGCAGGTCAGCTCGGCGGTGCTGCTCGCCTCGTCCGCGCGGATCGCCGAGCGGACCGCGGCCGCGGCGGCCACCTACCGCGGCATCGCCGACCGGATCGACCAGGCGGCGTGCGCCACCTTTCGCGGGTTGGTCGAGGCGGACGGGTTCGCCGAGTGGTTCGCCCGGATCAGCCCGCTGGGCGAGATCGGCGGCCTGCGCATCGGCTCGCGCCCGGCCAAGCGCGGGCTCGGTAAAGCCGGCCAGCAGGCGCCTAAGGCCATGGACCTGGACGACCTGCGGGCCATTCCCTGGGTGTTCGCCTGGTCGCAGACCCGGGTCAACCTGCCCGGCTGGTTCGGGCTGGGCAGCGGGCTGGCCGCCATCGAGGCCGATCCCGACGGGACGGGCGTGCTGCGCCGCGCGTACCGCGATTGGCCGTTGTTCGGCGTGCTGCTCGACAACGCCGAGATGAGCCTGGCCAAGACCGACCGGCCGATCGCGGTCCGCTACCTCGCCCTCGGCGGCCGCGACGACCTGACCGGGCTGGTGCTCGCCGAGTACGACCTGACCAAGCGGCTGGTGCTGGCCGTCACCGGCCACGACCGGCTGCTGGCCGACCGGCCGGTGCTGTCCCGGGCCGTGGCGCTGCGCGACCCGTACGTGGATGCGCTGTCCTACCTGCAGCTGCGGGCCCTGGCCGCGCTGCGCGGGCCGGTCGAGCAAGGCGACCGCGAACAGCTGGAACGCCTGCTGCTGCTGACCGTCAACGGGGTCGCGGCCGGGCTGCAGAACACCGGCTAGCCCGCGGAACACCGGCTAGGCTGCCTGGCATGAGTGACACGCAGTGGCGCACGCACCGGCTGGAACTGGACGACCAGACGCTGCGGGAGTGGGACGGCACCGTGCTCGCGGCCGACGCCGAGGGCATCGTCCTGGACCGGTCCGCGTTCTACCCGGGNNGCGCGCAAGGGCGACGACCTGTACCTGATCCCGGCCGAGGGTGACCCGCTGCCGCCCGTGGGCACCGCCGTCCGCGGCGCCGTCGAGGACGCCCGGCGCACCGCGCTGATGCGCACCCACACCGGCCTGCACGTGCTGTGCGGCGTGGTGTTCCGCGACTTCGGGGCGCTGGTCACCGGGGGCAACATGGAGCCGCTGACCGCGCGGATGGACTTCAACCTGCCGGACCTGCCCGAGGGCTTCCGGGACGCGGTACAGGAGGCCTGCAACACCGAGGTCCGGGCCGGCCGGCGCATCGACGTGCGGGTGCTGCCCCGGGACGAGGCCTTCGCCCTGCCCGACATCATCCGCACCGCCACCAACCTGGTCCCGCCGGAGGTCAAGGAGGTCCGCGTGGTCGACATCGTGGGTCTGGACCAGCAGGCGGACGGCGGCACCCACGTCGCCTCGACCAGCCAGGTCGGCCGCATCGAGGTGGTCAAGATCGAGAGCAAGGGCAAGGGCTTCCGCCGCCTGCGCATCCAGATCGGCGACTAGCCGGCAGCAGCCATGCCGACCGAGACCCCGGAGCGGGCCGGCCTCGACCCCGCCGCGCTGCGCGCCGCCGTGATCCGGCCCGGGGGCCTGTGGCGGTCGGTCGAGGTGACCCCCGTCACCGGCTCGACCAACGCCGACCTGCTGGCCCGCGCGGCCGGCGGTGAGCCGGAGGGCGCGGTGCTCGTCGCCGAGCAGCAGAACGCCGGGCGCGGCCGGCTGAGCCGCGCCTGGGTGTCGCCGCCGCGGGCGGCCCTGACCTTCTCCGTGCTGCTGCGGCCGACGTTGGTGCCGCGGGCCCGCCTGGGCTGGCTCCCGCTGCTGGCCGGGGTGGCCGTGGCCACCGCGGTGCGCGACGTGGCCGAGGTGGACGCGCAGCTCAAGTGGCCGAACGACGTGCTGGCCGGCCCAGGGAAGCTGGCCGGCATCCTGGCCGAGGCGGCCGGCGACGCGGTGGTGGTCGGCATCGGCGTCAACGTGTCCACCGAGTCGGCCGAGTTCCCGCCGCCCGGTCCCGGCGCGCTGCCCGCCACCTCGCTGCTTATGCAAGGCTCGCCGAGCCTGGACCGGGAACGGTTGCTGGCCGGGATCCTGGCTGGCCTGGAACGCAGCTACCTGACGTGGTCCCAGTTTCTCGGAGACCCCGAACGGTCCGGCCTGCGCGCCGAATACACCCGTTTGTGCGCGACCCTCGGCCGCCGCGTCCGGGTCGAACTGCCCGGCGGCCGGGCTCTGGACGGCCTGGCCGCGGGCGTCGACGCGGACGGCCGGCTGCTGGTCAGCGTGCCGCCCGAGGCCGACCTGCCGGTGGCCGCGGGCGACATCGTGCACCTGCGCTGAGTAGTGGCCGACCCGTGCCACTATGTGCGGTATGGCCCGTGAGTCTTCGCTCTCCGGTGGCGAGCAGCCCGTCCTGCTGCTGCATCCGCACTGGAAAACGCTGATCCGCCCGATCCTGATCGCGGTGCTCGTGGTGGCCGCCGCCCTGATCGCCGTGTCGCTGATCCCGTCCGGTTCGGGTGCGGCGGCGGCCCGCGGGGCGGTCGGCGTGGTCGCGGTGCTGGTCCTGATGGTCTGGCTGATCGTGCCCGTGCTGCGCTGGCGGACCACGACCTACGAGCTCACGACCAAGCGGCTGCGGACCAGGTACGGCATCATCACCCGGAACGGCCGTGACATCCCGCTGACCAGAATCAACGACGTGTCGTTCGAGAAGGGCCCGCTCGACCGGCTGCTCGGGGCCGGGCGGCTGGTGGTGGAGTCGGCCGGCGAGCACGGCCAGATCCGGCTGCGAGACATCCCGCACGTGGCTGACGTCCAGGCCACCCTGTTCAAGCTGGTCGAGGACGAGCAGCGGCGGCTCGAGCGCGACCAGCGCAATCAACCCTAGGCGCCCGCGAGCCGCACGGTGGGTGACTGCCCGAGCACGTGATCGTGGGCATCCCGCGCGGTCACCGCGAAGTACGGTCCGGTCGAGTTGACCGTGATCATCGTCTCGAAGCCGCTGCGCGGCTGGGAGCCGACCTTGGCCAGCGCGCCCGCCGTCGTCCCGGCCAGCACCGTCCAGGTGTTCACCTCGGTCGCTCCGTTCCAGCTCGCGTACACGACCGAACCCCCGGCCGGGTTCACCCGCGCCGCGGCGGCGGGCTTGTCCGTCGGCTGCCCGGTCCAGGCCGCGGTGAACACCCGGTAGGACTGGTCGCCGACCGGGAACTGGCCGTCCAGGATCAGCGCCCCGTTCTTGGTGAACTGCGAGAAGTACGGCAGGTTGCCCCAGCCGACGAGCACCTCGCCGTCGGCCAGCACCTGCATGCTGCCCTGGTTGGCGGCTGCCAGGCCCGCCGGGTGGACGTAGCTGCGCTGCAGTGTGGCCCGCATGGTGCCGGTATCCAGGTTCAGCAAGATGGCCCGGGACTGCGGCTCCTTGACCGGCGGGGCGCCCCCGTCGTCGAAGATGCTCAGCGTGTCCTGGCCCTGCGGGTTGACATGGTGCTGGAACCAGAACGTCGCGCCCGGACCCATCGCGAAATCGGACCGCTTCCCGCCGAGTTGCCAGGCGACCTGTCCGGTGGTCCGGGACACCTTGTAGATCGTGCTGGTGTTCCGGGCCGAGACCAGCAGGTTGCCGTCCGGTGCGATCGAGATCGAGTTGACGTGGAAGTAGTCGAACGGCGCAGCCGTGGTCCCGCCGGAGAACGGGACGTAGGTGTCGGTCACCGGCACGTGGTCGATGCTGCTCCACTCGAACAGCACCCGGCCGGACGGGATGTCGATCTCCTGGACCACGCCGGCCAGGGCCACCCCCTGTGCCGCGCCGCCCACTGCGGACAGGTCGGTGCTCACCGGCCGGACGGCGGTGAGCAGCGCGGTGTCCTGCGGGCTGATCACGAACTCATGCAGGTCGACCTGTAGCCCGTCACCCGCGTTGATCGTGGCGATGGTGCGGTAGGAGGTGTCGGCGATGATCGCCCGGCCCTCGCCGGTGCCCTTGATGACCTGCCCCTGCCACCAGGTGAGCACGGGGTGGCCCCGGTAGTTCTGGACCTTGAGGTCGACCCGGCCCATGCCCTTGCTGGCCGGGAACCCGGTGTTCGGGGCGTACCAGACGATGCCGCCGTGCCGGTCCAGGATCATCAGCCCCGGCGTGCCGGGCCCGATGAGGGGATACCCGGACGGCGTCAGGATGAAGTAGGGAGGGTCCGAGGCCGCGGTCGCAGTTCGGCCGTGATGGGCGATGGTCAGCGCGGGCGGGGTCAGGTCCGGCCGGCTCACAAAGCGCAGGACCCCGCGCGTGTCGTCGGGCGTGGCCGCCGGGGCACGCCCGCTCGTGGTGGCCGCCGCCGCGGGCCGCGGCCACGCGTAACCGGCCCCGCCCGCCGCGGCCAGCCCGC
>PLIQ01000431.1 GCA_003140115.1 Actinomycetota bacterium
GCTGGGTCAGCACCTCGGCCTGGACCTGGAGGGAGTTCAGCTCCGCGTCGGCCGAGGACAGCTGCCCCTGCTGCGCGCCGAGGGCCGCCTGCTGCTGCTTGACCTTGTTTTCCGCCGCATTGATCTGCGCCTGGGTNNTTCTCGGCCGCATTGATCTGCGCCTGGGTCGGCGGGCTGGGCTTGCCGTCCGCCGCAAAGCGCGGTACCGCCACCGGAATACTCAAAACCACCAGGACGCCGCAGGCGATGACTATTCGCAGCCGCGGCCGGCCGAGGAGTTTATCCCTCAGCCTGGGCGACCCGCGCGAATTCCTCAAAGCTCCAGCACCCCCCGCGCCCCCGCGCCTTTCGTGTCCTGATGAGCAGCCAGTTCCGTGACGGGGTTACCGTAATACGTGAGTGTGGTGTTAGTCACAGTGCCGCGCCGTGGTGGCGTAGTGTGATCCCGAGCACATTGCACCCTGGCTGGTGATCCACACTTGAAAGAGCAAAGATTAGAAACTATCGCTGGCCAGGCCGCCGGCCGAGGTGACCGGGGCGCGCGGCCAGCAAGGAGGATTGGTGGAGGACGCCGAAGTTGTGCTCAGGCGGGCACCGCTTTTCGATGGGCTCGACGAAGAAAGCGCACGGGCGCTCCGGCGGCAGATGGCGGACGTCAAGCTGTCCCGCGGCGAGCACCTCTTCCTTGAAGGGCAGGACGGAGACCGGCTGTACGTCGTGCTCGACGGCAAGCTCAAGCTCACCCGGGCCGCGACCGACGGCCGGGAGAACCTGCTGACCGTGCTCGGACCTGGTGAGATGTTCGGCGAGCTGTCGCTGTTCGACCCGCGGCCGCGGACATCATCGGCCAGTGCCGTGACCGACGCCACGGTGGCCGCGCTCGGCCACGACGCGCTCCGCCCCTGGCTACTGGAACGGCCCGAAGTCTCCATGCACATGCTGCGGGCCCTGGCCCGGCGGCTGCGCCGGGCCAACGACGTGACCGCCGACCTCGTTTTCACCGACGTTCCCGGCCGGGTGGCGAAGAACCTGCTGGACCTGGCCGACCGGTTCGGCGAGCAGGACCGCGACGGCCTGCACGTGCATCACGACCTGACCCAGGAGGAGCTGGCCCAGCTGGTCGGGGCGTCCCGGGAGACGGTCAACAAGGCGCTGGCCGACTTCGCGGCCCGCGGCTGGCTGCAGATCTCCGCGCGCTCGGTGCTCATCCTGGACATCGAGCGACTGCGCCGGCGCGCCCGCTAGCCGTCCCTTTCGGCTTCGGCCAGGTAGTCCAGCTGGGCCCGGACCGACCACTCGGCCGCGGGCCAGAGGCTGCGATCCACGTCGGTGTAGATCATGGCCACGATCTCCGCGGGCGTCTTGGCCCCGACGGCCAGGGCCGACCGTACCTGGTCCAGCCGTTCCGCCCGGTGCGTGAGGTAGTAGTCCAGGATCCCGATCGGGTCCGGCAGCATCGGCCCGTGCCCGGGCAGCAGCAGCCGCAGCTCCGCGGCCTCGGCCAGCGCCCGCATCTGGTCCAGCGAGCGCAGGTAGTCGCCCAGGTTGCCGTCCTCGGCGATGACCGTGGTCCCGCGCCCCAGTACGGTGTCGCCGGTGAACAGCGCGCCGTCCGCAGGCAGCAGCAGGCTCACCGAATCCGCGGTGTGGCCGGGGGTAGCCACGACCCGCAGCTCACAGCCGGCCGCCGTGATCACGTCGCCGTCGGCCAGGCCCTCGGCACCGAGGCGGCGTGCCGGGTCGGCGGCCTGGACCGGCGCCCCGCTCAGCTCGGCGAGGCGGGCGGCCCCGGCGGAGTGATCGAGGTGCCCGTGCGTCAGCAGGATGCGCGCTATCCGCCGATCGCCGGCCACCGCCTCCGCGAGCACCCGGCGCAGATGACCCTCGTCCTGCGGCCCGGGGTCGACCACCACCACCGACGGCGAGCCCGGCTCGGCGATGACCCAGGTGTTGGTGCCGTCCAGAGTCATCGGCGAGGGATTGGGCGCGAGCAGGCACGTCGCCCTGGGGGTTCGGAAGCCGTCGATGCTCACAGTGTCGTTTATCACAACGGGTACTCGATGGACTCGGGCATGGCCAGCCATGCCCGCTCGTCCTCGACGACCACCGTGGGCAGCAGCGGGGTGATCATCCGGCGCTCGGCCAGGATGCCCTCGACGTCCTGATAGGCCGCGAGCTCGGCCAGCGTCACGGCCGTCGGCGGCAGCAACGTGATCTGGCCGGCCCGGGCCGCCTCCAGCGCCGCGGACGGCCGCCACCAGGTGCCCGAGTCCGACTCGCCGGATCCCGGCGCCCCGGATCCCGACTCCCCGGATTCCGCCTCTCCCGATTCCGACGCCCCCGATTCCGACGCCCCGGATTCGGCGGCCGCCAGCCCGGCCAGCTGCCCGGCGGGCAGCGCGGCGGCGAAGAACCAGGTGTCGAAGCGGCGGGGCGAGAACTCGGGCGTGATCCAGCGGGCCCAAGGCGTCAGCAGGTCGGCCCGCAGCAGCAGGCCCCGGCGGTCGAGCAGTTCGCCCAGCGACAGCGACCCGGCGAGCAGCGCGCGCCGGTCCCGGGCCAGATCCGCGCTGTCGGGCACCAGCTCGGCCGGCGAAGGCCCGGCCAGCAGCACCCCGGACTCCTCGAACGTCTCTCTGACCGCCGCGCAGACCAGGGCGAGGGCATGTTCGGCCGGGACGCCGAGCAGGTGGCCGAAATCGGCCGGGGCCGGCCCGGCCCAGCCGGTTTCGGCGATGCCCGGATCGGCGTCGCGCTCGTCCACCGAACCGCCGGGAAACACGCAGGCCCCGGGGGCGAACTCCAGCGCATCGGTCCGCTGCAGCAGGTACACCTCGACCCCTGCGGCTCGGTTCGTTCCCGCGGCTCGGTCCGTTCCCNNATCACCGTCGCGGCGTCGCGCGGGACGGCAGGCTGCAGCCCGGCCGCAGTGAACTTACGCGCCTGGTCGGCCATGCCGCGCGCCACGCGGACCCGGGAGCGCGCCCGGCCTTCGTCCACCGGCACCGGTCAGCCGCGGACTTCGGCGATCAGCTCGACCTCCACCGGCGCGTCCAGCGGCAGCTCGGCCACCCCGACCGCGCTGCGGGCGTGCCGCCCGGCCTCGCCGAACACCTCGATGAATAGCTCGCTGGCTCCGTTCACGACCTGCGGCTGGCCGTTGAAGCCCGGCGCGCTGGCCACGAACCCGAGGACCTTCACGATGCGGACGATGGCGTCCAGGCCGCCGGCCGCATCGGCGGCGGCGGCCAGGGCGTTCAGGGCGCAGGTGCGGGCCATGCTCGCCGCGTCCTGGGCGCTGACCGCGTCGCCCACCTTGCCGGTGGCGGGCAGTTTCCCGTCCACCACCGGCAGCTGACCCGAGACGTATACGTAGGAACCGGTCCGCACGGCGGGTATGTAAGCCGCCACCGGGGCCGTTACCGGCGGCAGCGTCAGCCCGAGTGCGGCCAGTTGCTCGGCCGGACTCACGATTTCGCCCGCTTCATGTAGGCGACCAGCTGCTCGGAGTTGGGCCCGGGTATCACCGCGACCAGCTCCCATCCGTCGTCACCCCAGTTGTCGAGGATCTGCTTGGTCGCGTGCACGAGCAACGGCACCGTCGCGTACTCCCACTTTGGCATGGACCGACCTTACGCCTGCTCCCAAGCGGCCCTTACACCTGCTCCTGAGCGGCCAGATCGGGGGCGGTAACCGACCCGATCTCGGGCGTCACCGCCTCGGTCACCTCGGGCACCGGCGGGATCGACGACTCCGGGAGCTCGGGTACGTGGACGTTGGAGATGGCCGCTTCGGCCGCCGCCACCTCGGCGTCGCCGAGGTCGTCCAGGTCCGCGACCGGCTCGGCCGGGGGCGCGGCCGGCCCGGGGGCCATCTTCTCGAAGAACCGGAGCAGCTCGACCGGAATGGGCATGACCAGCGTGCTGTTCCGCTCGCCGGCCACCTCGACCACGGTCTGCAGCAGGCGCAGCTGCAGCGCGGCCGGGTCGCGCGACATCACGTTGGCCGCCGCGGCCAGCCGCTTGGAGGCCTGGTACTCACCGTCGGCGGTGATGATCCGGGCCCGGCGTTCCCGTTCGGCTTCGGCCTGCCGCGACATGGACCGCTTCATGCCCTCCGGCAGCGACACGTCCTTGATCTCGACCCGCTCGACCCTGATGCCCCACGGGCCTTCGGTCGGCTCGTCGATGATCCGGCGCAGCTCCCGGTTCACCGACTCCCGCTCGGCCAGGAGCTGGTCCATCTCCGACTGGCCGATGATCGACCGCAGCGAGGTCTGCGCCTGCTGGGAGATGGCGAACATGTAGTTCTGCACGTTCACGGTGGCCTTGATCGGGTCCACCACGCGGAAGTACACCACCGCGTCGACCCGGACGCTCACGTTGTCCCGGGTGATGCCCTCCTGAGCGGGCACCGCCATGGCCACGATCTGCATGTTGACCTTCTGCATCCGGTCCCCGACCGGCCGGATCAAGGCCAGGCCGGGGCCGCGGATCTCCGGCAGGACGCGCCCGAACCGGTAGATGATGCCTTTCTCGTACTGCTGAACCACCTTGAACGAGCGTGCCGCAGCAATCAGCCCGATCAGGGCGACGATCACGATGACAGCCACTACTGCACCCACCGGGATCACCTCTCTTCCTAGACCCCAGGGTAGTGACTAAGTAGACACGCGCCAGTTCGCGGCATGCAAAACCAGCGAGCGACACCGAACCATAAGGTATCCGCGCGGAGATAGCCTCCGATGGGAGAAAACTACCGGAGGCAGCGAAGGATGACCACCAGGGATACCGACTGGGACGGCGTGCGGCTGCACGTGGTCACGGGCAAGGGCGGCACGGGCAAGACCACGGTGTCGGCGGCCTTGGCGCTCGCCCTGGCCAGGGCCGGGCGCCGCGTCCTGCTCATCGAGGTCGAGGGCAGGCAGGGCATCGCCCGGCTGTTCGACTGCCCGCCGCTGCCGTACGAGGAACGCAAGGTCGCGCTCGGCCTGGGCGCCCATGGGGGCGAGGGCGGGGACGTGTACGCGCTCGCGGTGGATCCGGAAGGCGCCCTGCTGGACTACATGGAGATGTTCTACAACATGCGCCGCGCCGGGCGGACCCTGTCCCGGCTCGGCGTGGTCGACTTCGCGACCACGATCGCCCCCGGCCTGGCCGACGTGCTGGTCACCGGGAAGGCCACCGAGGCGACCCGGCGGCGGGTCGGCGGCCGGACCAGCGGCCACCTGTATCACGCCGTGGTGATGGACGCCCCGCCGACCGGCCGGATCAGCCGGTTCCTGGACGTGAGCACGGAGATCTCCGGCCTGGCCAAGGTCG
Source organism: Actinomycetota bacterium (assembly GCA_003140115.1). The sequence continues at coordinate 5,322 of PLIQ01000431.1, forward strand.
GCCCGGTCAAGACGCACGCGGACACCGTGGCCAAGGTGATCCGGTCGCCGCAGACCGTGGTGCACTTCGTCACCACGCTGGAGGAGATGCCGGTCCAGGAAACCCTGGACGGCATCGCGGAGCTGCACGAGCTGACGCAGGGCGCGATCCGGCCCGGCGGCATCATCATCAACATGGCCCGCCCGGCCGTGCTCGACGCCGCCGATCTGGCCGCCGCGGCCAGCGGAACGCTGGACGTGGCCGAGCTCGTCGTCGGCCTGAAGGCCGCCGGGATCAGCGACAATCACGGCCTGGCCGCCGAACTCATGACCGAGCTGAGGGAGCACGCCTTGCAGGTGGCCCAGCAGAACCGGGAGCGGGACGAGGTGCTGACCGCGGGGCTCCCGCACTACGAGCTGCCGATGATCCCCGACGGGATCGACCTGGCCGGCCTTTACCAGCTGGCCGCCAAGCTCAGGGAGCAGGGGGCAGCATGAGCGCGGTGAAGCTGGACATGGACCGGATCATCGATGACCGGCGGACCCGGATCATCGTCTGCTGCGGATCTGGCGGCGTCGGTAAGACCACGGCCGCGGCCGCGATCGGCCTGCGCGCCGCCGAACGCGGCCGGCAGGCCTGCGTGCTGACCGTCGACCCAGCCCGGCGGCTGGCCCAGTCGATGGGCCTGACCTCCCTGGACAACACCCCGCGGCCGGTGGACGGCGTCGACATCTCCGGCGGCGGCAGCCTGCACGCGATGATGCTGGACATGAAGCGGACGTTCGATGAGATCGTCGAGGCGCACGCCGACCCGGACCGTGCCGCGCAGATCCTGGCCAATCCGTTCTACCAGTCGCTGTCCTCGAGCTTCGCCGGGACGCAGGAGTACATGGCCATGGAGAAGCTCGGCCAGCTCCGGCACGCCGACGAGTGGGACCTCATCGTGGTGGATACCCCGCCCAGCCGGTCGGCGCTGGACTTCCTCGACGCGCCAGAGCGGCTCGGCCGGTTCCTCGATGGCCGGCTGATCCGGCTGCTGACCGTCCCGGCCCGGGCCGGGATGTCGTACATGAAGGTGCTGAACGCCGGATTCTCCATGATGACCAGCGCGCTGACCAAGATCCTGGGCGCGCAGGTGCTCAAGGACGCGCAGACGTTCGTCAGCGCGTTTGACACCATGTTCGGCGGCTTCCGCGAGCGCGCCGAATGGACCTACCGGCTGCTGCAGGCGCCCGGCACGGCGTTCCTGGTGGTGGCCGCGCCGGAACCGGACGCGCTGCGCGAGGCCTCGTACTTCGTCGAGCGCCTCGACGCCGAGCGCATGCCGCTGGCCGGGCTCATCCTGAACCGGGTGCACGTCTCGCCCGCGGCCCGGCTGAGCGCCGCCCGGAGCCTGGCCGCCGCCGAGACGCTGGACATGGCCGCCGCCGAGACACCGGACCTGCGCGACGGGCCGGACGGCTCCGGGCCGCGCTACGACCTGGCGGCAGCGGTGCTGCGGATGCACGCCGAGCGGATGAACCTCGGTAAGCGGGAACGACGGCTGGCCGAGCACTTCACCTCGGCCCATCCGGCCATCCCCGTCGCCGAGGTCGTCGCGCAGCCAGAAGACGTCCACGACCTCGACGGACTTCGGGTGATCGGGACAATCCTGTCCCAGCAGAGTCCCTGAGCCTGGGGGCAGGCCGGGACCGCAGGCCAGCAGCGCTGATCAGCTGGCCACGAGCTCGTCGATGGACTGCCGCTCGTACTCGTCACGCGCCCGCTCGAGCAACTCGCGCCACGAGGTCACGTCCGGCCGCCGGCGCAGAAGCGCACGCCGCTCCCGCTCGGTCATCCCACCCCAGACACCGAACTCGATGCCGTTGTCGAGCGCGTCCGCAAGGCACTCCGTGCGAACCGGGCAGCCCCGGCAGATCAGCTTGGCGCGATTCTGCGCTGCGCCCTGGACGAACAGCTCGTCAGGGTCGGTTCCCTTGCATGCGGCGCGTGTGGTCCAGTCAGTGATCCACATGTGCCCACTCCTCTTGATCGTCGAGCACGAGTACCAGACGGTCGTGTCGATGGGTTGCGATCCCGGGCTCGCGTGTGCGGCCGCGCGGCCACGGTTATCTGTTCGTGATCCAGCAACTTACGGAAGTCCGGGCGAGATGCCAAGACCCCGGCATGGCCATTTCCCAAATAGTTCTGTCGGGCTATATGCAACCGGGCTGAGTCACACTCCGGGTGCGGTCACGTTCTGATAGTAACTTTACGGCTTCGCTGCACTTCGCACGTTGTGTGCCCATGCTGCACGAATTCCTAATTTGTACGTGGTTTGCATGACTATACAGGCCTAGGCAACTTTAGGTCCGGTATGTCCGATCCGACGGCACCCGTTAGTGCCAAACGCGGCGTACCCTAAGTCGCGTGGAGCGCGGAGAGACTTTTTTCACCCGGACGAGCGTACTAGGGCGGCTCATCGCCCTCGCCGCCGTGGGCGGGGTGCTCGCCGCGGCCATGGTCATTCCGATCGTCGCCGCCACGGGGGTCCTGGTCAGGAACGAAGCCGACAAGTTCACCACGCTGTCGCTGACGGCCGAGGCCCTGCCGCAGCGGTCCGAGATCCTGGACCGGAACGGGCACCTGCTCGCCTACGTGTACGGCGTGGACGTGCCGTATTCCACCAGTTCCGGCAACGCCTCCGCGCTCGACTACTACGGCTGGGACCGGCAACCGGTGACCTACAGCCAGATCGACCAGTACATGGTCAACGCCATCGTGGCCATCGAGGACTACCGGTACTGGGTACACGGGGCGATCGACCTGCGGGGGACCATCCGCGCCGCAGTGAACGACATCGAGCACAAGCCGGTCCAGGGCGGCTCCACCATCGCCCAGCAGTACGTGAAGAACGTCCTCCTGCTGTCCGCGGAGGAGGCCAAGAACACCAAGGCCGAGCAGGCCGCGTACGCCGAGACGCTCAGCCGCAAGCTGAACGAGTTGCGCCTGGCGGTGGGCGTCGAGCACGAGTTCACCAAGCAGCAGATCCTGGCCGGGTACCTGAACGACGCGTACTTCGGCAACAACGCCTACGGGATCGAGGCCGCGGCCGAGACCTACTTCGGCACCACGGCGGACAAGCTGACCGTGACCCAGGCGGCCACGCTGGCCGGCATCGTGGAGAACCCGTCCAAGTACGACCCGATCCAGGACCCCACGATGGCGGTGACCCGGCGCAACACCGTGCTGGCCCGGATGGCGCAGACCAACAGCGGGCTTACCGCGGCGCAGGCCAAGGTGGACGAGGCCAAGCCGCTCGGGCTGAACGTCTCGGTGCCCCAGAGCGGCTGCGAGGCCGCGTCGGTCGGCACGGCCGGCTTCTTCTGCGAGTACGTGGAAGAGGTGCTCCTGCACGACCCGGCCTACGGTGCGACGCCCCTGGACCGGGCCAAGCTGCTGTCCACTGGCGGGCTGCGGATCTACACCACCCTGGACCCGCAGGACCAGCAGGCGGCTAACCGCGCGGTGAACTACGTCGAGCCTGGGCACGACAAGTACTACAACCCGGGCCACAACGCCGACACCGAGGTCCTGGTCCAGCCGGGCACGGGGGCGATCCGGGCCATCGCCGAGAACGCCCAGTACGGTACCGGCGGGGGTCAGACCGAGATCGACTACGCGGTGAACACCGCTTACGGGGGTAGTTCCCAGGGTGTCCAGACCGGTTCCTCGTCCAAGCTGTTCACCCTGATCACCGCGCTGAAGCAGAATTACCCGTTCGGCTTCCAGCTGCACGTGCCCGGCAGCACGACGATCAACGGCTACACCAACTGCCAAGGCGGGCTGGCCGGCCAGTACAACGGCATCAACGGCGCCTACAACGTGACCAATGCCGAGGGGCCGCAGTCGGCCTCCACCCAGTCGCTGTACACCGGGACCACCCAGTCGGTCAACGTCTTCTACGCCGAGCTGGAGAAGAAGGTGGGTCTGTGCAACGTGGTGAAGACGGCCGCCTCCATGGGCGTGACCAGGGTGGACGGCACTTCCCTGCTGAGCAGTGACAAAACCCCGTACGGCACGCTGAGCTCCGCGGACAACATCCCCTCCTTCACTCTCGGCTCGGTCGGGGTCTCGCCGCTGTCGATGGCCGCGGCCTACGCCACGGTCGCGGCCCAGGGCACCTACTGTGCGCCCGTGGCCATCACCAAGGCCGTCACGGACACCGGCGCCTCCATGCCTGTCCCGTCGGCAAACTGCCACCAGGTGCTCTCCCCCGACGTGGCCGACGCGGTCAACTACATCCTGCAGGGCGTCCTGACCACCGGTACCGCGGCGACCGTCGGCGGCCTGAACGGCCGCGAGGCGGCCGGCAAGACCGGCACGTCCAACGTGGCGAACGGCTACGGCACCCCGTATGCCGCCTTCGCCGGCTACACGCCCAGCCTGGTCGGCTACGTCTCGGTGTTCAACCCGGTCTCCCCGACCGTCCATGACACGATGGGCGGGCCGAACAGCTGCTACCGGCTGGAGTTCGGCGGCCTGGACTGCCCGGGTGAGATGTTCGGGACCAATGCGCCCGCGTCAACCTGGCACATGACGTTCGACCACGCCAACCTCGGGCCGGTCAGCTACTTCGTGCCCGTCCCCGCCGACAGCCCGTTCAACAGCAAGGGCAACGGCCAGGTCGTCGTCCAGCCGAAGCCGCCCGCGAAGGGCGGCAAGGGCGGGAAGGGCGGCAACGGTAATGGCGGAGGCGGCAACGGCGGAGGCGGCAACGGGAACCCCATCCCGCTCTTCTGACCCGTACCGCTCTTCTGACCCGCGCCGCGGCTCGGGCCGGCTAGCCGGATAGGCGGCGACGCACCTCGGCGGCGACGCGGGCCCCGTCGGCCCGGCCCGCGACCCGGGGGGTCACCGTCTTCATGACCTGGCCCAGGCCCGACATGCCGCTGGCGCCGGTCGCGGCGATTGCCGCGTCCACCAGGGCAGCGAGTTCGTCGTCACTGAGCTGTGCCGGGAGATAGCCGGCCAGGACTTCTCCCTCCGCGCGCTCGGCGGCCGCCTGGTCGCCGCGCCCGGCGGCACTGAACGCCTCGGCGGCTTCGCGCCGCTTCCTGGCCTCGCGGGTCAGCACCTTGACGACCTCGTCGTCGGTGAGCTCGCGGGCCGACGCGCCAGCCACCTCTTCGTTCGTGATGGAGGTGAGCGCCAGCCGCAGGGTGCGCAACCGCACCTGGTCACGGGCCCGCATCGCGGCGTTCAGGTCCGCGCGGAGTCGTTCCTTGAGTTCAGCCACGAGACCTATCCTAGGAGCGGAGACGGATCGGCCGCGGTCCGTGCATACCCTCGGTTATGGCACCATAGGTCCGTGCGACTGCCAACTCTCATTCCGGTCACCGTGGCGGTCGGCGCTGCGGCTGCCCTCGGTTACGCCGGGATCATCGAGCGGAACTGGTTCGCCCTGCGCAGGTACGAGATTCCCCTGCTGCCCCCGGGCACCGGGCCGCTGCGCATCCTGCACATCTCCGATGCCCATCTCACCCCAGGCCGGACACGCCTGCGGTCCTGGATCCGGGATCTGGACGACCTCGAGCCGGACCTGGTCGTCAACACCGGCGACTCGATCGCGCACCCGGAGTCGGTCCGGCCCTTCCTGGACGCGCTGGGTCCGCTGCTCGACCGGCCCGGGGTGTTCGTCTTGGGCTCCAACGACCTGTACGCGCCCGAGCCGTTCAACCCGGCGCGCTACCTGCTGGGGCCGAGTTCGACACGGCAAAAGAAGCATGAAATCGACTTGCCCTGGGAAAAGCTCCGGGACAGCATGACCGCAGCCGGCTGGCTGGACCTGGACAACCAGCGGGGCCAGCTGACCGTCGGCGGTCTCAGCATCGCGCTGGCCGGGGTCCATGACTCGCACATCAAACGCGATCGTTACGCGCAGGTGGCGGGGCCCGCGGACGCGGCGGCGGACCTGCGCCTCGGCGTCATGCACTCACCCGAGCCGCGGGTGCTCGACCAGTTCGCGGCCGACGGCTACGAGCTGCTGCTGGCCGGGCACACGCACGGCGGCCAGCTGTGCCTGCCGTGGTACGGCACCCTGGTCACCAACTGCGGGATCGACCGGAAGCGGGCCCGCGGACTGCACCGGTACCCCACCGACGGGCAGGCCTGGCTGCACGTGTCCGCCGGGCTGGGCACCTCGCCCTGGGCTCCGGCCCGGTTCGCCTGCCGCCCCGAAGCGAGCCTGCTCACCCTGGTCTCCCGCGATCCGGGCTGACCCGGCCGGGCTCGCTGCGTCCCGGCGGATCCCCGTTCGCAGCCGTGCCCGAGCGGGTCCCTGTTTCCGCTAGACTGTCCAAGGTTCGCCTGGCACCGAGGTTGAATGCAGGGCGGCGGGGTGTAGCGCAGCTTGGCAGCGCGCTTCGTTCGGGACGAAGAGGCCGGGAGTTCAAATCTCCCCACCCCGACCAGGTCAAAGGCGATATCCGGCTCTCGGGTATCGCCTCTTTTATAGGTGAGTGACTACCCTCGCGACAACGGCCGCCAACTTGACCTGCCTGCCTGCGCAAACGCTTGCCGGTCAGTTCTTGATGCCTGGCCACCGGGGGGAAACCCCCGCTTGACGGGGGAGGGATGCCTCATTCCTGCGGTGCATGCGCGCGGGTAGCGTGAGCTTCAGCTTCATCCCAGGGGATGTCCTACCCCGGAACGGGAACTGGACAATAGCAGGCCGGACCGGGCACGTGGCTATGCTCCCTGCGCAGGCCACATGGCACGGGCACGGCAAACGGCGCTTCGTCCATCAATGGAAAGCGATAAGAGATGACCCTCTCAAAGAAAGCCGACACCGCCATGTACGAAGACAACGACGACCGCTTTGAGGCAGCGCTCAGACTGGCCGAAGACGATCCAGCCCGGGGCGCCGAGGCCCTGCACAGCATCGNNCAGCTGAACGACGGTAACTGACACCGTGCCGGTAGCTGACGAGCAAGAGGTCAGGTTGTCCGCGAGCGCGGAGGGCCACGGTCTCGTTCGGCGGACTCCGGAAGTCGGCGCGCCTCGTTGGCTGTCCACGCCTCGACCTGGCGGCGACCCGGCTTGGATACGCGCGGTCTATCTCCGGCATCTGAACAGCGCTGCGGTGGCCGCAGAATCAGGGACGCGCTGAAACGGGGCCTCCCGCGTCCCGTGCTTCCCATCCGCACCATCCCTGGCCCGGAGAGTCCCGTTGGTGGCGCGGGCGGAACAGCGTGGATGCCGCAGCGTGATGGGAAGAGGGGTCTTGCCCAAGTCACACATCCGTTCAGCCAACCCGGCCCGCCGACTGACGATTGACGCTACCTACCAGATCTGATGCCTCGGTTCTGCGGTTGCGTAGGAGGTAGCGCATAAGAAGTTTCGGCCTGCGGGTGCTATCGGGTTCGACCACCCGGCGGCGTCGTGTGATCGCCCAGGCCGTGGCAGACGCCGCCGCCTGGTTAACGCAGGTGTTCGGCGATGTCGCGTGAGACCGGGTTGAGGTATTCACCGTTGATCCGCACATCGACGATCACCACGCCGGTGGTGGTGTCGTCGACGGCCGCCGACAGCGTTCCGAGCTGTTCGGCGTTCGTGATCTGGTAGCCGGTGGCGCCATAGGCACCGGCCAGGGCCGAGAGATCAGGCGATGCGTAGTCGGCGAAGCGGGCCGGGAGCCCGTCGCGTGACAGGTTGTGCCGTTCCTGGCCCATCCCCTGGTCGTTGAGGACCAGGATCGTCAGCGGCAGCGAGTAGCGGATCGCGGTGTCCAGCTCGGCGATGCCCATCATGAAGTCGCCGTCCCCGGTCACGTGCACGACGCGCCGGCCGGGCCGAGCAAAGCAGGCGCCGATCGCTACGGCGAGTCCCTGGCCGAGCGCGCCGAAATCGATGCTCGTACAGCTCCAGTCCCGCGGCGAGCTGGCCGCGATCGTGAAGCACGCGACTTGGGCGCTGTGGCCGCCGCCGATGACGATCCGCCGGTCGTCGCCGGGCAGGAGCCGGTCGAGGTCGTCGAGCACGTGCCGCGGGTCGACGGCGGTACCGGTGTCGAGGTAGGGCGACGGGTCCCGCCGTCGCGGCGCGGCAATCGTGGCGGCCACCCCTTGTGAGAGCTGGCGCGGCTCGTCCCGGCGTGGCCTGATCGCCTCGATCAGGGCGCGGGCGGTCGCTCGCACGTCTCCGCGCAGCGCGATGCAGCCAGCGTCGGTCTGCGTGGCCAGGACCTCTGGGTCCGAGTCGATCCGGATGATCATCTTGCCTTCGATCGCCGAGCCGAAATGCGTGGTCCACTGGTTGAGGCTGGCGCCCGCGGCCAGCAGGACATCCACGCCTTCCATCAGCCGCAGGGCTCGCCCGTCCCCGAGTCCGCCCAGCACGCTCGCGTCCAGCGGATCCCCGGCGAACAAGCCGTTGGCGAGCAGCGTGGTCAGCAGCGGTGCGCCGAGCAGCCGGCCCAGCTCGGCGAGTTCGCCGCCGGCGTCGCTGGCCACGGCTCCGCGGCCGGCTAGCACGGCCGGCTGGACGGCGTCGAGCAGCAGCGCCGCGGCCGCATCGATGTCGTCGGAGTCCGGCCGCGAGCGAAACCCCGTGGTCCTCGCCGGCTGGTAAGACCAGCCGTCGCTGACGGGAGCCGATTGGACGTCGGTCGGAAGGCTGAGCACGAACGGCCGGCCGGCGTCAGTGGCGGCGAACGCGAGCGCGAGAGTCTCGCGCAGCGAACGCGGCGACTCCAGCCGGGTGCCTGCCCCCGCGGTGAGCACGGCGAACGCCGCCTGCTGGAAGCCTTGAGGGTTGTGCAGATCGCCGAGCGGCACGTCGCCCGCCAGCAGCAGCACCGGGGACGGGCGGCGCCCGGCGACCGCCAGACTCGTGGCGGTGTTCGTCACCCCCGGCCCCTGCGTGACGGTGGCCACTGCCCGGCGTCCCGAAAACCGCGCGTAGCCGTCGGCCATCGCGACCACGCCCTGCTCGTGTCGGCCAAAGACAACCTCCAGGCCGAGGTCGGCCGCAGCGCAGATCAGCTCGAGATTGCCGTCGCCCATCAACGCGAACAGGACCTCGACACCTTCGGCGCGCAGCGCCTCGGCAACCGCCTCGCGTACCGTAGTCGCGACCATGAACCGGATCATAGCCGTCGCCTTGTGTCGGCGTTTGCCCACCTGCTGTCCGGACTCCGGCAGGTCGTATCAGGCCCGCCAGCGCCCGCTCTGTACCGGCCGACAACAGTCTGGGCAGCGGAGGGGACCACGTCACCTGCGGCACTGCATGTCCGCACCATTCAGCCCGCCAGTTGACCATCGAGGCGACGATCCAGGCCTGATCGCCCGCGTCCGGGCCAGGCCCCGGACCGCACCGCCCGTGACGGGCATGACGGGCACGGCAGACGTCGACAGATACGGCATCCAACCCCGAAGATCCATCAGGGTGCCGCATCCACGACGTTGG
>PLIQ01000495.1 GCA_003140115.1 Actinomycetota bacterium
AGCAGCGAGCCGATCCAGACGCACACGGCGCTGACGATCCACAGGTAGACGGGCATCGAGGCCTTGTGGGTCAGGAGGCCGCCGACCACGTTCACGACCGTAATCGGGACGAGCCCCAGGACCAGCGCGGTCGCCACCTTCATGCCGATGTAGGCGGCAGGTGATAGCGGCGTCAGCCGGAGCTGCCTGCTCCAGCCCTGGGCGCGCTCGATGGACACCCCCGCGCCCGTGTAGGTGGTCGAGAATATGGCGCCATAAAGCGCGAGGCTGATCAGAACCCATGCCGCGTAGTTCCCGTGGCCGTAGTTGCCTGTGGTGTTAGTTTTATTCAGCCCGAAGGCGAAGAAGAAGATGACCGGGACGATGACCGTGATGATGACGGCGCGCGGGTTCCGCCGCAGCCGACGGATCTCCAGACTCAGCGCGGTCAGGTTGAAGCCGCCGAAGCGCGGAGCCCGCCGGCCGCTCAGATCTGGCACTGACGTCGTGGTCATCCGATAGCTCCAGTGTTCACGCTGCCTGGCTCGGCGTCGTCGCCGGTCAGTGCGAGGAACGCCTCCTCGATGCCGCGAGCGGTGATTTCCAGGTCCCTGGCTGAGGTGCGCGTCAACAGGTACCTGGCCACCGCGTCGCTGTCGTTCGCATGGATCAGGACGGTCTCGCCGCGGATCTCCACGCTGTCCGCGCCGGGAATGGCGCGGAGCTCAGCCTCGCTGGCCTCGGCCAAGGTGGCCCGCACAGTGCGGCCCGCCGACATCGCCTTGATCTCGGACGCGGTGCCGTCGGCGATCTTCTGCCCGTGCCGCAGCAGGATGATCCGGGAGGCATAGGCGTCCGCTTCCTCCAGGTAGTGCGTGGCGAACAGTACCGTCCTGCCCTGTTCGGCGTCCTTGCGGATCGACGCCCAGAAGCTGCGCCGGCCCTCGACGTCCATCCCGGTGGTCGGCTCGTCCAGGACAAGCAGTTCGGGGTCGGAGACCAGTGCCATGGCAAACCTGAGCCGCTGCTGCTCGCCGCCTGAGCACTTTCCCACCCGGCGGTCCGCGATCTGGGTGATTCCCGCCCGGTCCAGTACCTCGGCGGTCGGCTTGCTCTGTGCGAACAGGCTGGCGGTGTACTGCACGGTCTCCATGACGGTCAGGTCCTTCAGCAGCCCGCCCGTCTGCATCACCGCCGAGACCAGGCCGCGGGTGACTGCCTGCCGGGGGTGCATGCCGAAAACGAGCGCCTGCCCGGACGTCTGCCGGGACAAGCCGAGAATGATGTCGATGGTGGACGTCTTGCCCGCGCCGTTGGGACCGAGCATCGCCACGATTTCTCCCGACGCGATGCTCACGTCGACATCCCTGACCGCCTGCACCGGCCCGAAATGCTTCCTGACGTTCCTCAGCTCAACGGCCAGGGGCGCAGTGCTCTCAATGGTGCGTCCGGGCCCCGTCCTGTCTGCACCTGTCACGACCCAAAGTCTTACACCATCCGGAACCCAGAGAACCATTCGCGACGACAAGGCACGATTTTGGTGTTCGCGAACGTCGGCTGAGAGCGCGCGATGTGGCCTGCAACTGCACTTATGAACGCTGGGTGTCGGGGTGACCAGTGGCAGTGGGGTGAGTAGAAGGTTCAGGACTTATCGGGTCGTCACGTGATCACCCGTCCGAGACTTCGGTAAGGCGGCTTTCCAGGTAGCGGCGCTCGGAATCGGTGCCGGCCAGCTCGATGGCCGTGCGGTAGGCGTCCGCTGCCTCGGCTGGGCGCCCTAGGCGGCGCAGGAAGTCCGCGCGAACCGCTGGGAGAAGGTGGTAGCCGGTCAGTTCGCCGCGGGCGGCCAGGTCGTCGGCGATGGCGAGGCCCGCGGCGGGACCGTCGGCCATGCCCACGGCGACGGCGCGGTTGAGTTCCACCACCGGGGAGGGCAGCAGAATGGCGAGCTGCGCGTACAGCCGGGCGATGGCGGCCCAGTCGGTGTCCTCGGGGCGGGCGGCGCTGGCGTGGCAGGCGGCGATCTCGGCCTGCAGGAGGTANNCGGCGTGAGTCGTTCAGCAGCATCAGCGCCAGCAGGCCGGCTGTCTCCGGTTCGCCCGGCTGCAGCGTGAGCAGCAGCCGGGTGAGCCTGATGGCCTCGGCGATGAGTTCCGGGCGGACCAGGTCGGCGCCGGAGGATGCGCGGTAGCCCTCGTTGAACAGCAGGTACAGCACCGCCAGGACGCCGCTCAGCCGTTCCGGCAGCAGACTGGCCGGCGGCACCCGGTAGGGGATGCCGGCGGCCTGGATCTTCTTCTTGGCGCGGACCAGGCGCTGGGCCATGGTCGGCTCCGGGACCAGGAACGCCCGGGCGATCTCGGGCGTGGTCAGCCCGGTCAGGGTGCGGAGCGTGAGGGCGACCCGCGCCTCCGGCGGCAGGGCCGGGTGGCAGCAGGTGAAAATCAGCCGGAGCCGGTCATCGGAGATGCCACCGTCTGATGCCGCGGGGAGGCCGGGTTCCGGCGCCAGCAGCAGTGCCTGCTGCAGTTTGGCGGCCTCGTTGGCCCGGCGGCGCAGCACGTCGATGGCCCGGTTGCGGGCGGCGGTGGTGAGCCAGGCGCCCGGGCGCTCGGGAACACCGTCGCGGTCCCAGGCGCTCAGGGCGCGGGTGAAGGCGTCCTGAGCGCATTCCTCGGCCAGGTCCCAGTCGCCCGTCATCGCGATCAGCGAGGCGGTGATCCGGCCCCATTCCTCGCGAAACACGGCCTCGACCGCCGCCTCGGCCTCGCTTGCTGCTGGCACCGTGAGTCCTCCTCGCCTTCCGGTCAAAATACAGCTGCCGGATGTGTCGATCCAGCCGCAGGCCGTTCGTCGCCGGGATGAGAGGCGGTCAGAGACAGACCGCAATGACGAAGGGAAACGGTTATGTACCAGCTGTCCGAACTGGCCAAGGCGAGCTGCGATGACAAGCGCCGCGCCGCGGAACACCACCGGCTGTCCGCCCAGGCGTATGCTGCCCGTCGTAACGGCACCCGGCGCGGCATCGCACGGCTCACGGGCCTGCGCCTCCGCCTGTCCCCGGCGGCGCTGCGCCGCGCCGCCCAGGCCTTCTAGGAGGACTGAGATGAAGTACCTGAACTTCGTTGCCGCCAGCGGCCGGCCCGCCCGGGAGGACGTGGTGGTCATGCAGCGCGAAATCCCCGGCTGGGAGAAGGAAACGCAAGGGGTCCGGCTGCTCGGCCGGGCCCTCGACCTGCCGCACACGGCCAGAACGGTGCGTGTCCGCGACAGCCAGCCGCTGGTCACCGACGGCCCGTTCGTGGAGGCCAAGGAGTTCATCGCCGGCTTCGACCTGCTCGAGTGCGCCGACCTGGACGAGTGCATCGCGGTGGCGGCGACCGCCCCGGTGGGATGGTTCATGACAATCGAGATCCGGCCGTTCGCCGGCGAGCCGCGGCTGGACGAGAAGGCGGCCGCGTTCGGCCGCTTCGAAGACGGCGCCGCCCGCCCCTTTGCACTAGCGGTCTGGGCGGGCGGAACGCAGACTCCGCCATCGGTTGACCAGGCGGTCCTGGCCGAGGCAGACGCCTGGCGGCAAGACGTAGCCGCCCGCGGCCTGCACATCCTGGGCGGGACCCTCGAGGGAGCTGACACCGTCACCACGCTCCGCGTCCGGGACGGGAAAACCATGCTGGCCGACGGCCCGTTCTTCGCCACCGG
>PLIQ01000382.1 GCA_003140115.1 Actinomycetota bacterium
GCCTTGAACTTTGGCGACTGCTGCACCTACGCGGTCGCCTCCGTGGCCGACGAACCGCTGCTGTGCCGGGGAAACGACTTCAGCCAGACCGACCTACTGCTAGTCAGCCTCGATGCCGACCAGACGCCGAGCGACGAGGAATCCGGCACGCCCGGCTAGGACGTCGGGTAGGTGATCGGCGCGGTTCCCTGCCACCCGGAGTGGTGTGATTTGTCGGCGACCAGCGTTGGTAGGGGAGAGACGGAGGCGGGGAGACTTGGAGGGCGGGGCGGGCTGGGGGGATCGCGTGGTGGCGTATAGCGTGCTGGCATGGAGCACGCCAGACTCGGCCGGACTGGGCTGCAGGTTTCTAGGCTCTGCCTGGGGACGATGACCTTCGGACTGCAAAGCGACGAGAGTACGGCGGTCGCGATCCTCGACCGGGCCGCCGAGGGGGGCATCGACTTTCTCGATAGCTCCGATGCGTACCCGCTGGGCGGGGACCTGAGTACGCGGGGCATCACCGAGGAGATCCTCGGCCGCTGGCTGCGAGGCAAGCGGGACCGGTTCATCGTGGCCACCAAGTGTTTCGCCCCGACCGGGCCGGCGCCGTTTGACGGCGGCAACTCCCGCAAGCACATCATGGCCGCCGTCGACGCCTCGCTGAGGCGGCTGCAGACCGACTACATCGACCTGTACCAACTGCACGGATATGACCGGGCGACGCCGATCGACGAGACCCTGGGCGCGCTGGATGATCTGGTCCACGCCGGCAAGGTCCGGTACACCGGCTGCTCGAACTTCCTGACCTACCAGCTGGTACGGGCGGTCGGCCGCACCGAGACGCTCGGGCTGACGCGGCTGGACAGCGTGCAGCCCCGCTACAACCTGCTCTTCCGCCAGATCGAACGGGAAATGCTCCCGTTCTGCCTCGAGGAAGGCGTGGGCGTCATCCCCTACAACCCGATCGCGGGCGGCTTGCTGTCGGGCAAGCACTCGCGGTCCGCCCCGCCTGCCGAAGGGACCCGCTTCACGCTCGGCACCGCGGGCGGGATGTACCAGGACCGGTACTGGCACGAACGGGAGTTCGGCACGGTCGACGAGCTCGGGCAGCTGGCCGAGAAGGCCGGGATCAACCTGGTCACCCTCGCGGTCGCCTGGGTGCTGGCCAATCCGGCCGTCACCGCGCCGATCATCGGCGCCAGCAGGCCCGATCAGCTGCAGGCGAGCCTGGCGGCCGCGGATCTCGTCCTCGACGGCGACCTGAAGCGGCAGCTCGACGAGCTCACGCATCAGTACCGCATGGGAGACGATCCCCGCTAACCCGCTGGCCCAGGCGACGGGGCAAGGAAGCTCCCTGGACGCCGGGATACGGTGTCCAGGGAGCTGGCCCGGGTGGACTGTCTGGCGGTCAGGACACCCGGACTTCGACCTCGCGGGAGGCGATGCCGTTGGCCACGACGCGCAGGTCGTAGCGGCCGTGGGCCAGGCCGGCCGGGACCGTGAACCGGGTGTGCACGGGGCGGTGACCGGTGGCCACGGCCATGGTGCTGTGGTCGAACGTCCGGCAGTAGTGCACCCGCGCGTCCTCGCTGATCAACCGGATGATCGGATAGTTCGTGGCCATGGTCGCGTCGTCGCCGTAGGCCACGGCCTGCGTCATGCCGTTGAACCGCTCGCCGTGGATGACGTAGGAGTGGCCGGGCCGCAGGTCTCGCGGGTGTTCGGTGATATGCGGGCGCCATTCGTCGTCGGCCTCGCCGACGGGGGTGTAGATCTCGATGGCCGGGCTCCCGGCGCTGAATAGGACCTGGCCGGTGGGCAGGACCAGCATCCGCCCGTCGTAGACGTTGCTGCCCGCGTTGGCGGGGGCGGGCGCGGGATCGAGCAGCTTGCCGTCGAACTCGAAGAACTGGCCGTTCTGGGCGTAGCCGCCGGTGTTCGGCGCGGTGCCCGCGACGCACAGGACGTGGCCGTTGGGGAGCACGCAGCCCGGCGCGTCGTTGGCCTTCAGCGGCGTGCCCGGCGAGCTGTCGGGGAAGTCGGGGCCCGCGGTCCAGGTCCCGGGCGTGGCGGGATCGGGATCCGGCCGGTAGACCGCGGTGTGGCCGTCGGCTCCGACCTGGAACGCCGTGCCGTCCGGCCGGAGCAGGCAGGGACCGATCTCGATCGAGAAGTTGCTCTCGATCAGCGACACCGGGGTCTGCCCGGCGCTCACCCAGGTGCCCGCGGAGATCAGGTACTTCTCGGCGTACGGCGGGTTGGAGTTCTCCGGGGCCAGCACCGTGTCGTCGGGCATGAGGGTGAAGCCTTCCTCGGAGCTCGAGTCGGCCTTGTCGGCGCCCGGCGACCAGGTGCCGGTGTTCGGGTCGTAGATGGCGGTCCGGGTGTCATCGATCGAGCCCAGCAGGACCCGGCCGTCCGGCAGCACGCAGCAGGGCGCGTCGCCGATGTGCGTCCAGCCGGGCGTGCTGGCCGGGTGCCAGGCGTTGGCGACCGGGTCATAGATCTCGACCCGGTTCCAGTCGACGCCGACTGAGCCGCCGTTGTACTCGCCGCCGGCGACGAAGACGCGCCCATCGGCGAGCACCGCGGAGGCGTAGTACAGGCGCGCGTCGATCATCGGAGCCAGGGGCGACCATGTGCCGTTCGCGTAGTCACCCCACTCGTCGGGCGTCAGGCGCCACCAGGCGGTGCCGTTCGACTCCTGGCCCATCACCGTGCCGTCGGTGAGCAGGAGCATGGTGCTGGCGTTGAATGCGGGCTGATTGGCAAGTGGCTGCCATGATCCGGGCATGTTCGGCCTCCCCGTGATGAGCGTTCCTTCATCAGGCCGGAGAGCGGCCAGGCCGGGTTGATACGTCGCGGTCAGTTAACCGGCTGACCCGCCCGTCCGGCCGCGCCGCCGCCAGGCCTGGCCGATGACCGCGCTGAGCAAGCCTTTGGGTCGTGGCGGGTGGTCGAGCAGCCTGGCGTGGACAGGCACCCGCGTCCAGGGCTCGGCCTGATCGTGCGCGCGGCAGTAGATGGAATACACCACGAGGTCGCGGCGAAAGCGGCGGAGCGTATTCTTCATGAATACTTTCCTGTCGCTCGGTCTCTGGGCCGCGACTAGGAAAAACGCCGCGAACGCGCCCAGGCTGAAAGAAAGCGACAGGAGCTGTTTCGTGATGACGGCTCCGTCGGGAAGCGTCTGGTAGACGTGAACCGAATTGGCTAGCGTCATGGTTTCGCTTTTGCTGATCAAGATGACCCCGATGATGATCAGCATGGCGGAGACGAACAGCGCGGTAGTGACGAGCGCGAAGGCGCAGAGCAGCCAGTAGCCCGCGTAAACCCAGATCGTGCCGGGTATGAGCGGCCGGACGATCGGCACCGGCCGGGCGCCGTGGTCCATGAACCTGGTGAACCTCTCCAGGTTCTTGCGCCTGACTCCCGCCAGCAGGTCTTTCGCTTGGGATTCGCTCAGATCAATATCGTCCCAGCAGGTCCAGCGGACCAGGAAAAGCAGGCTGGACAGCAGGAATACGGCGACGAGGACCGTGAATCTGACCGTGAAGCCGGTGCCGAGGATCCGCCAGGCATCATTGGTCACGAACACCACCACCACCGCCGTGATAAGGGGCGGTACGCCGCGGACGCCTCTCCGGAGCACGTCCCAGGAACTCTTGAGCACCGACCAGCCGATCTGCGAGGGTACGACAACGGCCAGCGACACGATGTAGGGAAGGAGCACCAGCACCAGCGCGGCACCGTTCGGCAGCGCGCGCGAACCGAGCCATTTCGCGATGGGGCGCTGGCTCCAACGGGTCCATCGGGGCCACTCGCCCATCAGGGCTTCGGTCGCCCTTCCGGCGCTGTCCTGCTCCTTCTTCTTTTCCTTCTCGAGCCACGCGTTGGTGAACTTCATCAAGAAGCGGATGTGCGTGACCAGCAAGGGCACCATGCCCCTACTCACCGCGTAAATCGCGGTCTTGTTCAGATCGGAGAGATACTTTCCCGGTGACCACGGCGGACTCTCCGGCGCCGGGTCTTGTCTCGGCACGGCATTAGCAGTCATGAGCCCCCCAGGGCGGTCCGGGCCGCTACGGTCCGGGCGGACCCCAGATCGGGGGGTGCCGGTCCTTCCAGGGGCGGGCCTCCTCGAGCTGGGCGGACAGGGAGATCAGGGGGCCCTCGTCGCCCATCCGGCCGCCCAGCATCACGCCGATCGGCAGGCCTTCGGCGTTCCAGTGCAGCGGGACGCTGACCGCGGGCAGGCCCGAGATGTTGTAGATCGCGGTCCACGGGGTGAACCGCTTCTGCCGCTCGAAGTTCTCCGCCGGGTCGACCTCGTCGAAGTAGCCGACCGGCACCGGCGGCAGGGCCAGGGTCGGGGTGAGGACGGCGTCGTAGGCGGCGAACGCGGCGATCGCCGGGCGGGTGACGAACTGCAGGTAGGCCTGGGCGAACAGGAAGTCGGCCGCGCCGGTGGCCCGGCCGAGCTCGCGCAGGTACTGGGTCAGCGGCAGCAGCACCTGCTCCTGCGCCGGGTCGACCGGGGTCAGCGTGGCGTAGCCGTGGTAGATGGTCTCGAAGAACGGGACCAGGTCCTGGCCCAGCGGCATGGCGATGTCCTCGACCTCGTGGCCCAGGTCGGCCAGCAGGCGGCTGGCGTCCTCGTAGGCCGCGACGCAGTCCGGGTGCGGGTCCGCGCCGGGCACCGGGTTCTGCAGGGTACGGCCGATCCGCAGCCGGCCCGGCGGGCGGCTCGCGTAGCCGAGGAAGGTCTGGCCGGGTGGCAGCGGCGGCTGGGTGTACATGTCGCCGTGGTAGTTGCCCGCCATCACGTCCAGCAGCAGCGCGGCGTCGGCCACGGTCCTGGTGATGGGGCCCTCGATCCCGAAGCCGAGCAGGTCGGGGACGAGCGGGCCGCCGGAGATCCGGCCGCGGGACGCCTTGATCCCGAACAGCCCGCAGACGCTGGAGGGGATGCGGATGGACCCGGCGCCGTCGCTGCCCTGGGCGGCGGGAGCCAAGCCCGCCGACACCGCGGCGGCTGCGCCGCCGCTCGACCCGCCCGCGGACCGGGACAGGTCCCACGGGGTCCGGGCCGGCGGGCCGATCCTGGTCTCGGTGTAGCACGGCAGCCCGAACTCGGGGGTGGAGGTCTTGCCGGTGATGACCACGCCGGCGTCCTTGAGCCGGGTCACGACGTAATCGTCGGTGTCCGGGACGTAGTTCTCGTAAGCTAGTGAGCCGAGCGTCTGACGCACGCCCGCGACCATGTTGAGGTCCTTGATCGGGATCGGGACGCCGGTCAGCGGCGGGAGTTCGGCGGGATCGGCGGCTTGGGTGACGGCCTTCTCGGCGGCGGCGGCCTGCTCGGCGGCTAGGTCGGCGGTGACGGTGTAGAAGGCGCCGACCTGCTCGTTGAGCTCCTGCGTGCGGCGGAGATAATGATCGGTGACGGCGACCGGCGACAGGTCCTTCGTGCGGATCGCCGCAGCCAGCTCGATCGCGGTGAGCTCGTGAATCTGGGTCATGGTAGGTGATGCTAGACCACGAGCAGGCCGGGACGTTCGGCGTGTTACCGGGACGAATGGCCTGCTTTAAAAGAGCCGGAGCGGGCACAATCGTGGTAGCACGGTGCTGTGCGCTGAGTCCTAAGGCAGTTACGCTCAGGTAGTAGGTGAGAAACCGATGGCGTGGCCGAAGCCGAGAAACCGCAGGTCAGTACCTATGGAGACGTTGAACGATGGCGGGGGCGCACCGAACGGGGCACGGCCGCATGCCGTGGCACCGGGTCAGTCGGCCAGGCCGTCGTGGCCTGATGCGGAGCACTGGCCCAGCGCCCACGCCACCGTCGCGCCGAGCCCCGACCAAGCCGAGCTGAGCCCGGTGGAAGACGCCGAAGATGAGCTGAGCCTCGCGGACGACGGCGAGGCTCAGGAGACCGATCCGGGCGACCGGCCGTTCTGGGAGAGCTGGGGGCAGGTCGACGACCCGGCCGAGCTGGACGATGCCGGCGACGGTTTCACCGACGGCGGGGCCGCGGACGACGCCGTCACGGACGTGGACCCGCGGCCCCGGCGGTCCTGGGAGCCGGTGGTCGCCGCCGTCGGTGAGACCCGCGAACAGCCGAAGGCCGAAGGCATCGGCGAGCACCTGGGCAGCCTGGCGCACCTGCGGGCGAACCCGCGGATGCGGGCCTGGCAGCGGCGGGTCATCATCGCGGTCATCGCCGGGGTGGTCTTCGGCATCTTGCTGCACGACTGGCGGTGGGGGCTGACCATCGCCGTGGTCGCCGCCATCGCGGACACCATCATCGGGTCGCGGACCGTGTTCAACGGCCCGGCGGGCGTCCGCCTGACCGGGGCCCAGAAGCGCACGCTGCGGCAGCTGTCCAGCCTGGAGCGCAGGGGCTACCGAGCCATGCACATCCTGCCCATCCCGGACAGCGAGGAGCAGATCGACCACCTGGTGATCGGCCCGGCGGGCGTGTTCGCGATCGACTCCGAGGCCTGGGACAAGCGGCTGCCGGTGCGGACGAGCAACCACCGGCAGCTGTGGCACGGGCCGCAGAGCATGCAAGACCGGCTCGAGCACGCCCACTGGGAGGCCGACCAGGCCGCCGCGTTGCTGTCGAGCGCGATGGGCAGCCCGGTTACGGTCCGCGCGGCGATGGCCGTGTACGGGCCGAAGATCCCCTGGGACGTGGCCGAGATCAGGGACGTCGACGTGTTCAGCGGCCCGCGGCTACGGGTCTACCTGCGCCGGCGGGCCCGGCAGCGCAACGCGCATCCGCTCAGCAAGAGCGAGATCGAGAGCATCGACAAGGCGGCCCACGTGGCGTTCCGGCGGGACCCGGCCAGCTGACCCGGCGTGCCGGTAGGCTGGGGATCCTGACTTTTGAGGGAGATCACTATGCCTCCGCTTCGGTCCCGTACGGTCACGCACGGCAGGAACATGGCAGGCGCGCGCGCCCTGCTGCGCGCCACCGGGGTGGCCCGGGAAGACATCGGCAAGCCCATCATCGCCGTCGCGAACAGCTTCACCGAGTTCGTTCCCGGGCATGTCCACCTGCGCGAGGTCGGCCAGGTGGTGGCCGACGCGATCCGGGCCGCGGGGGCGATCCCGCGCGAGTTCAACACGATCGCGGTGGACGACGGCATCGCCATGGGGCACGGCGGCATGCTGTACTCGCTGCCGAGCCGGGAGCTGATCGCCGACTCGGTCGAGTACATGGTGAACGCGCACTGCGCGGACGCGATGATCTGCATCTCGAACTGCGACAAGATCACCCCGGGCATGCTGATCGCCACCATGCGGCTGAACATCCCGACCGTCTTCGTGTCCGGCGGCCCCATGGAGGCGGGCGCGCCCGCGGGCCTCGCGCCGGGCGCTCCGGCGCGCAAGCTCGACCTGATCGACCCGATGGTCGCCGCCGCGGATCCTTCGGTGTCCGACGACCGCCTGCTGGCCATGGAGGAAGCCGCCTGCCCGACGTGCGGTTCCTGCTCGGGCATGTTCACGGCCAACTCGATGAACTGCCTGGCCGAGGCGATCGGCCTGGCCCTGCCGGGCAACGGCAGCACGCTGGCCACGCACGCGGCGCGGCGCGGGCTGTTCGAGCGGGCGGGCCGGCAGATCGCGGAGATCACCCGCCAGTACTACGCGGACGACGACTCCTCGGTGCTGCCCAGGTCGATCGCCAGCCGGGACGCGTTCGAGAACGCGATGGCGCTGGACGTGGCCATGGGCGGGTCGACGAACACGATCTTGCACCTGCTCGCCGCGGCGCACGAGGCCGGAGTCGACTTCGGGCTCAAGGAGATCGACGAGCTGTCCCGCCGGGTGCCGTGCCTGTGCAAGGTCGCGCCGAGCAGTGCCTACCACCTGGAGGACGTGCACCGGGCGGGCGGCATCCCGTCGATCCTGGGCGAGCTCGACCGCGCCGGGCTACTCAACCGCGGGGTGCGCACGGTGCACAGCGCGTCGCTGCGGGAGTTCCTTGATGTCTGGGATCTGGGGTCGGCGTCGGTGAGCGACGCGGCGGTGGAATTGTGGCACGCGGCACCGGGCGGGGTTCGGACCATCCGGCCGTACTCGCAGTCTGCCCGCTGGGATTCTTTGGATGTCGACCGGGTTTCTGGGTGCATCCGGGACGCGGCGCACGCGTACACGGCGGACGGCGGGCTGGCCGTGCTGTACGGGAACCTGGCTCCGGACGGCGCGATCGTCAAGACCGCGGGCGTCCCGGAGGAACTGTGGACGTTCTCCGGCCCGGCCGTGGTGTTCGAAAGCCAGGAGGACGCGGTCGCGGGCATCCTGGGCGGCTCGGTCCGCGCCGGTGACGTGGTCGTGATCAGGTACGAGGGTCCGCGCGGCGGGCCTGGCATGCAGGAGATGCTGTACCCGACCAGCTTCCTGAAGGGCAAGGGGCTGGGCCGGGACTGCGCGCTGATCACCGACGGACGGTTCTCCGGCGGGACCTCGGGGCTGTCGATCTGCCACGTCGCGCCGGAGGCGGCGGCGGGCGGCCTCATCGCGGTCGTCGAGACCGGCGACACGGTGGTGATCGACATCCCGCGCCGGGAACTGCGGCTGGACGTGCCCGATGCGTCACTGGCTCTTCGTCGCGAACAGGTCCTGTCGTCTCTCGGATCCTGGCGGCCCGCGGACCGGCAGCGGCCGGTCAGCGCGGCGCTGCAGGTCTACGCGGCGATGGCCACCTCGGCCTCGACCGGCGCGGCCCGCGACGTCACGCTCATCGCCCACTCCGACAAGTGAGCCCGGCTTCGCCGCCGGAGCTGACCGCGGGCTTCGTACGCCCGGCCCGGGCGAGCGACGCCGAACAGCTGGCCCGCGTCCAGGTCGCCTCGTGGCGTGCTGGTTTCGCGGGGATCGTGCCGCCGGATTTGCTGGGCGAGCTGACCAGCGAGCAGGCCGAGGGGGTGTGGCGGGACCGGTGGCGGGAAGCGATCACCAACCCGCCGACGAGCAGGCACCGCGTGCTGGCGGCGGTGACCGAGGCCCCGCCGCGGGAGCTGGTCGGGTTCGTCTCGGCCGGGCCCGCCACCGACGCCGACCGCTGGCCCGCCACCGACGCGGAGATCTACGAGTTCCGGGTCGCGCCGGACCGGACCGGGCAAGGGCACGGCGGCAGGCTGATGCACGCGGCCGCGGACACGCTGGCTGGCGACGGGTTCCACACCGTGTCCATCTGGGTGCTCGAGGCGGATGCTTCGCTGCGGCGGTTTCTTGAGGCGGCCGGCTGGGCCGCCGACGGGGCCCGGGCCGAACTCGACGTGGGCCTCAGTGTCCCGGTCGCGCGGCTGCACACGGCGATCAGCGAGTGATCGCGTGCACCTAGGATCTGTGCGTGGCTGATGCGCGGCAATGGCTGGCGGGAACGCGGCCCAGGACCCTGCCGGCGGCCGTCGTCCCGGTGCTGATCGGCTCGGGCGTGGCGCTGGGTTACGACCGGTTTTCCTGGTGGCGGGCGCTGCTGGCGCTGGTCGTGGCGCTCGCGCTCCAGATCGGGGTCAACTTCGCCAACGACTACAGCGACGGCGTGCGCGGCTCGGACGCCAAGCGGGTGGGACCGGTCAGGCTGGTCGCCGCGGGGCTGGCCACGCCTCGGCACGTGCTGGCCGCGGCGTTCGGGTGCTTCCTGGTGGCGGGCGCGGCCGGGCTGGCCCTGGCCGCGGTGACCGCGTGGTGGCTGGTGGCGGTGGGCGCCGCGTGCGTGGCCGCGGCCTGGTTCTATACCGGCGGGCCGCGACCGTACGGGTACCACGGGCTGGGCGAGGTCTTCGTGTTCACGTTCTTCGGCGTGGTCGCGGTGGCGGGCACGGCGTACGTGCAGATGGACCGGTTCAGCTGGCTCGGCCTGGCCGCCTCGGTGCCGGCCGGGCTGCTGGCCTGCGCCTTGCTCATCGTCAACAACCTGCGGGACATCCAGGGCGACACGGTGGCGGCCAAGCGGACCCTCGCGGTCCGGCTCGGGGACGCGCGCAGCCGCACGGCGTACCTGCTGACGCTGGTGCTGGCGTTCTGCGGCGCCGCGCTGATCGCCATCGACCGGCCGCTCACGCTGATCACCGCGATCACCGTGCCGCTGGCGTGGATCCCGCTGCGGTCGGTGCGGGCCGGCGCGTCGGGTCCGGCGCTGGTCAAGGCGCTGGGGCAGACGGGACGGCTGCAGCTGGCGTTCGGCATCGCGTTCGCGATCGGCCTGGCCATCCACGTCTAAACCACGGCCGTTAGGCTTAATTGGGCTTTTGCGTTTTGGCTTTTGGCGATTCTTCGGAGGGCCGCTCGATCATGACCACCGCCGATGACGAAGCACCCAAGATCCTGGACCTGCCGATCGGGCTGAACGCCACCGGGATGCGCAAGGAGTTCGACAGCCTGGGCGACGTGGAGGTGCCCGCCGACCGGTACTGGGGGGCGCAGACCCAGCGCAGCCTGCAGCACTTCAACATCGGCCATGACCGGATGCCCAAGGAGGTCTACCACGCCTACGGGTACGTGAAGAAAGCCGCGGCCGTGGTGAACACGGCGGCCGGGCGGCTGCCGGCCTGGAAGGGGCAGCTGATCGAGCGGGTCTGCGACGAGGTGATCTCCGGAGCGCTGGATGCGGAGTTCCCGCTGTACGTGTTCCAGACCGGGTCGGGGACCCAGTCGAACATGAACGTGAACGAGGTCATCTCCAACCGGTGCATCCAGCTCGTGGGCGGGACGCTGGGCTCCCAGACGCCGGTGCATCCCAACGACCACGTGAACATGGGCCAGTCCTCCAACGACACGTTCCCGACCGCGATGCACATCGCCGCGCACAAGATGGCGACGGAGCGGACGATTCCGGCGCTGCGCCGGCTCCGGGACGTGTGCGAGCGGCACTCGCGGCAGTGGGCCGACGTGGTGAAGATCGGCCGGACGCACCTCGAGGACGCGGTGCCGCTGACCGTCGGGCAGGAGTGGTCCGGGTACGTCGGCGCGCTGGACGACGCGATCGCCGAGGTCATCCGGGTCACGGACGGGCTGCTAGAAGTGGCCATGGGCGGGACGGCGGTGGGTACCGGACTGAACGCTCCGGCCGGGTTCGGCGAGGAGGTCGCGGCGCAGATCGCGGCGATGACCGGCACGCCGTTCGTGACGGCGAAGAACAAGTTCACCGCGCAGGCCACGCTGGACCGGATGGTCCGCGCGCACGGCGGGCTGCGGGCGGCGGCGGTCACGCTGTTCAAGATCGCCAACGACCTGCGCTGGCTCGGGTCCGGGCCGCGGACCGGACTGGGTGAGCTGTTGTTCCCGGAGAACGAGCCGGGGTCCTCGATCATGCCGGGGAAGGTGAACCCGACCCAGGCCGAGGCGATGCTGATGGTCGCCATCGAGGTCATCGCCTCGGACGTGGCGGTCTCGATGGGCGGGGCGGAAGGGAACTTCGAGCTCAACGCGTTCCGGCCGATCCTGATCGCCAATTACCTGCACTCGGCGCTGATCATGGCCGACATGTGCGACCACTTCCGGGAGTACATGGTCTCCGGGACCCGCCTGAACGAGGCCAAGCTCAAGGACAACATCGACCGGTCGGTGATGATGGTCACCGCGCTGTCGCCGGCGATCGGCTACGACAAGGCCGCCGAGATCTCCTACTACGCGATCGATCAGGACCTCACCCTCAAGCAGGCCGCGCTGGCCAAGGGCGTCAGCGAGGACCTGTTCGACCGGGTCGTCAACCCGCTCGCGCTGACCCGCGGCGGCTCGGCCGACCTGCCGTCCTGAAATGAGCGCTCCGGATACCTCGGCGGCGCAGCGGGCGCACATGATGGAGCCAGTCGGCAAGGCGGCCTTGATCGCCTCGGTCGGCGGCACCCGGGGCTACGCCGACTGGACCAACCCGGACCACCGGCTGCGGCGACTGCTGGCCGAGTTCATCGGTATGTCCGGGCTGACCTTCATCTTGTCCGGCGGCGCGGCCATCTTGGCCCGGTACGGCGGACACGGGCTGCAGCCCTGGCAAACGGTGCTCGTGCTCTCGGCGGTCTCGGCGCTGTGGCTGGTGGTGGCGGTCTACTTCCTCGGCGATATCTCGGCCCACTTCAACCCGGTCACCACCTTGGCCTTCGCGCTGCGCCGGGACATGGACTGGGTGATGGTGGGCGCCTACTGGGTGGTCCAGTTCGCGGCCGCCATCTGCGGGTCGCTGCTGGCCCGCGGGTTCTTCGGCCCGGCCGGGCACCTGGCCGCCACCATGCCCAAGCCCGGCCAGTCCTGGCAGGCGGCCGGGTTCGAGACGATCATCACCTTCGGCCTGGTGCTCATGATCTTGAACCTGGCCAACGGGCCCAAGCTCAACGGGCCCTTCATCCCGCTGGCCGTCGGCGCGTACATCATGGCCTGGGGCACCATGGGCGGCCCGTACGAGGGCGCCTCGATGAACCCCGCCCGCAGCTTCGGACCCGACCTGGCCATCGCGAACCTGTCCACCTGGTGGGTGTACCTGATCGGCCCTGTGGCCGGCGCGGTGATCGCGGTCGGGGTCGCGCGGGTGCTGCGCGGGCCGGCCCGGGCCCAGGAAGCCGGCGCGGCCGAGGGTACCCCGCTCAACCGGACCCCTTGACATCCTCCCCGGCCTTCAGGACGGTAGCAAGATCGGAGATTCTGCGCATGGTCCGGGGCCGGACGAGAGACACTTAATACGAAATGCGCGGTATCAGCGACATCGCGGCGGTTGGCGTTGTACCCTCCCCGTAATCCCAGGTTGTGAGGTACGGGCGCGGAACGTTGCCTCAGCGCGTGCGTGTCCAACGGGAAGGTGTCCAGTTGCAAGCGCAGGGAATGTGGTCGGCCGGGGACGGCGACGATAACCGACGATTCCTTGCCGACCTGCGCGCGCTACGCGACAGGGCCGCCCTTGAATTCGACGAACTGGCGGCCCGGGCCCACTACCCGAGCGACGTCTTGAAGGAAGCCGAGGGCGGGCCCTCTCTGCCCAGCCTGCCGATCCTGGCCGCTTACGTCCGGGCCTGCGACGCAGACGTGCCGGAGTGGGAAGAGCGGTGGCGGCGCCTGGGCTTCGAGTCCCGCGCCGATCCCGGCCTGCCGGTCAGGCCCGCCGGAGCCAGCCCGGCCGCGGTGGCCGGGGCCCGCGCGGGGGTCGGAGTGGCCCCGCCCGAGTCGTACGACGCGGAGCGGATCAGGGCGGTACTGCGGAGTGCCCACGGGAGTTCGGACCGGGGTGCGCGCGGCACGGCCAGCCGCGGAATCGCGTCCGCACCCCCGTGGGGCGCCGCGGGCGACCGGGATGGCTCGGGGACGGCCACCGCGGAGCAGCGGGTACCGGAAAGCCCGGCGAACTGGGACCCGCGGACGACCACGCGCTGGGACGCGGACCGGGATACCGGGTTCCAGCAGGACATGGGGTTCCAGCGGGATAGCGGGTTCCAGCGGGATGCGGGGTTCCGGCGGGATCCGGGCACGACGCTAGGCATGAGTACGAGCTGGGACGGGTTCCAGCCGGACGCGGGTCCGGGCTGGGATAGTGCCGCGGCTGACCCGAGCGGTGCTCCGGCCAACGGGAAGCATCACGTGAGCGAGCCCGTCGATTGGCCGTCCGACAACGCGGTCATCGAGACGCCGGACGTGGCCCAGGCCGATGCGATCCGGCGCGATCCCTTCTCTGCCGCGTGGTTGCAAGACAGCGAGCTGACGTCGCCCCCCGGCCTCGAGGCCGGGTGGCAGGGCCAAGCCGAGGCCGGGTCTGCGCCGGCCGCCCCGGAGAACTGGTTTCTGCCGGACGAGACGCAGGACCGCGAGGAGACCTGGTCGTCAGCGGACACCCAGCCGTCGCCCGCTGTCGCCGACACGTGGTTCGCGTCGCGCGAGCGGTCCGATAACGGGCTGCCGCCGGAGCGTGACATGGCACCGCCGGCGGAGTCCGCGGCCCCGGTGACCGGGTTCTGGACGCCTTCAACCGCGGCACCGGCGCAGGCCGAGGTCCGCCGGCCGGATCCGGCGCAGGCCGAGGTCCGCCGACCTGATCCGGCGCAGGCCGAGGGACACACCATGGCGCGGACGATAGCCGGACCCACGGTGCCGCCTGGGCCGGTCGTGCCGCCGACGGAACGGCGCGCGGACCGGCTCCATCCGGCGCGACTGCTGGCGGTCATCGTGGTAGCTGCCCTGATCGGCAGCATCCTGGTCCTGCTGCTGCGGTAGTTACTGCCGACCCGGAAACGTCCGCCTCATACGCCTCACCAATTGCCTGTCGCTCGTCTCACGTGGGGCGCTCGAACGATCGTGGACTGCTATCTCGTTGTGTGAGCATCCCGAGTAAGGTGCCGTTGCGGCGTGTCTGTACTCGTGATGTGGTTCAGTGACTTGCAGCGGTTCCGCCTGGCCTGCTGTCGGTGAAGATCTGCCGGTTTTGCGGCTTTCGCGGCTGGGCTGGGTGTCTCGGTTGCCTGGTCGATGTCACTTTGTACCTGTTCTTGCAGGTACGTTGCGTCATCGACCAGGTCGGGCTTGCTGGACAAATAGGACGATATGAGATCTAACGGACATCGGCTCACGGCACGCCGCAAACTCGCCTTATTTCGGGATGCTCACGTGAGCGAGGTACCGGTCCACGGTCATCCCGGCCGATCGCCTAGGCGCCGTCGCGGCAGCGGCCATATTCGCCGCCACCGCGGTACCGCTGGCCCCAGGATCACCGCAAGCCTCCGGAACGCAGGCGGCTGCCGGGCAGCGGTTGAACCCGGCCCTCAGACGACCGCGCTAACCCAACCTGGTGCGCCACCAGCTCACTAGCTCACGGGCTCGCTGCCGTTGGCCGGCGGCGGGTCCTGCGGTACCGCGGGCACATCGGCCGGGGTACGGTCCCAGGCGGCCAGCGGGTCGGCGGAACCGAGCGGATCGCCGAGGTTCACGCCGGGCACGGTGGCGGCGAGCATGGACGTCAGGGCGGCGGCCGTCGCGGCAGGGTCAAGGCCGGTCGCGGCGGCGGCCGGTGGCGTGGCTTCGACGGACAGCTCGGCCGCCCGGTCCGGGGTGGTGCCGGGCGCGGGCTCCGGGGTGGTGCCGGGGGCCGGCGAGGCGCTGATCGCGGGGCGCCCGTCGGCGGCGGGTACGGCCGGCGGTTGGCGCCGGTCCTTATCCCTGGCCCGGGGGCTAGCCTCGGCACCCGCGCCGGGTGAGTCCCCGCCGCCGAAGGCGCTGGCGACCGACCTCAGCGCGGTGGTCACCTCGCTCGGGATGACCCAGAACGTGTTGCCGGCCCCCTGGGCGAGCTGCGGCAGCGTCTGCAGGTACTGGTAAGCCAGCAGCTTGGGATCGGGGTCGTTCTCGTGCACGGCCTGGAAGACGGCGGCGATGGCCTGCGCCTGGCCCTCGGCGCGCAGGATCGCGCCCTGCTTGGCCCCCTCGGCGGTCAAGATGGCGCTCTGCTTCTCGCCCTCCGCGGTAAGGATCTTGGACTGCCGGACACCCTCGGCGGTCAAGATGGCGGCGCGCTTCTCTCGCTCGGCGCGCATCTGCTTCTCCATCGCGTCCTTGACCGACTTCGGCGGGTCGATGGCCTTGATCTCCACCCGGGTGACCCGGATACCCCACTTCCCCGATGCGTCGTCCAGGACGCCGCGCAGCAAGGCGTTGATCTTGTCGCGCGAGGTCAGCGTCTGCTCAAGATCCATGGACCCGATCACGCTGCGCAGCATCGTCGCGGTGATCTGCTCGATCGCCTGGATGTAGTTGACGATCTCGTAGTCCGCCGCGCGCGGATCGGTGACCTGGAAGAACAGCACCGTGTCGATGAGCACCACCAGGTTGTCCTCGGTGATCACCGGCGCGCCATTGAACGAGACGACCTGCTCACGCAGGTCGATGATGGGCTTCACCCGGTCGATCATCGGGATGACGAAATTCATCCCGGGTTCCAGCGTCTTGCGGTAGCGGCCGAGCCGCTCGACGTTGCGTGCGCGGGCCTGCGGCACGATCCGTATCGACCGCACCACCGTGATGACCACGAAGATCGCGACGATGGCCGCGATGATGGATTCAGCCAGGACCATGGCTACTCCCGGGGATAGACAAGCGCGGTAGCGCCCTTGATCTGCATGACGTCGACCTTGGTGCCGACCGGGATCACGAGCGATTCGTCCAGGTAGGGGCGCGAGGACCATTCCTCGCCTTCGATGCGAACCCGCCCGCTGTGCTCGTTCACTTCTTCCAGGACAATCGCCGAACGGCCGACCAGGGCGGCGACTCCCGTGCGCAGCATCGGCGCCTGCTTGAGGTGCCGGATCGCGACCGGGCGGACGACGCCGAGCCCGGCTCCGGCCGCGACGACGAACGCGGCCAGCTGGACCCCCAAGTCGAGGTGGAACGCGCCGACCGCGGCTGCGACCAGCGCCGCGACCGCGATCAGGCCGAAGGCGAACGTCATGGTCAGCAGCTCGGCGACGCCAAGTACCGCTGCCACGATCAGCCACACGATCCAAGACACCATGGCCGCTCCGCTGAATGCTTCTGCCTTGAGAGTATCCCCCCTCGCGATGGGTTCGTATCGCAACCCGGCTGCGTCACTTGCCGCACCTCGATACCGGGAGTTATCGGTTCAATACCGCCCGATTATGTGCAATTGATGACAATTGACCGTCTCGGTCCTACGGGGGATTTCTCCCGACCTACACTCGTGAGGTAAGGCATGTCCTGCGGCGTGGCTGGGTAACCAGCCCAGGAGGTACCTGGTGGAACGTGGCGACACCGGCCTGGGCCGCGATGCCTATGGCCTGCCCAGGCGAAGACGCCTGGGTGATCGCCGCGCCTACCGGCCGGACGACGACGCGGGTCCGGACGCGCCGGACGACGACGACGACGAGTACGGCCAGCTGCTGCGACGCCCCGGGGAAAGGCCGCTCCAGCCGGGCCGTTCGCGCATGCGGCCGCCGCCGGGCCGCTTCTCGCCGCCTCCCGCAGACCCGGCCGACGGCTTCGCACCCAACCGCGCGCCGGGCAACGGCGCTCCCATGACCACGGGCCCTGCGAACGGCGGCCTGATGAACGGGGGGACGGCGAACGGCGGGCCGATGCCCGGGGGCGCGGCGAACGGCGGGCCGATGCCCGGGCGCCAGTACCGGCTGCCGAACGGGCGCCGGGTGCCGTCGCGCGCCGACCGTCCGTACCGCCCGCAGGCGCCAGGCCCCGGGAACGGAATGCGGGGACCATGGGATCAGCCCGGTCCGGGGCAGCCCCCGGGCCAGGATCCGCTCGGAAGCAGCTGGCGGCAACCGCCCCGACCGCAGGCGCCCGCCGGGCCACCTCCGGGCACCGATGGAGACCCATCGATCCACGGCCACGCCCCCGGGACTCACGGGATGCCAGGGGCTCCTGGAATGCCGGGGGCTTCCGGGATGCCGGGGGCTTCCCGGGTTTCGGATGGTTCTCGGTTTCCGGGTGGCTCGGGGTTCGCGGGAGGTCCCGCGGGTTCGGGNNCCGGCGGGGCCGGGTCCGGCGGGTCTGCGGCCGGAGGGTCTGCGACCGGAGGGCCAGGACGGCTGGGGGCGGCTCGGGGACCAGGTGCCGCGCGGGGGGCGCGGCGGTCCTCTGCCCGGGGAGGCGGCCGGCGTAGCGGGCCAGGTGATCCGCCAGCGGGAGAGTGCTGTTCCCGACGAGCGGCCCGCGTCTGCGGCGCAGTCAGCGGTCAGTATCGCGCCGGACGGGCTCGACTCGTTCGCGCGGGACCTGCGAGCGCTGCGGTCCAAGGCCGAGCTCGACTACCCCGAGATGGCCGAGACCTCGCACTACACGATGAAGACGCTCGTTTCGGCGGCGGGCGGGATGCGGCTGCCCACGTTGCCGGTGGCCGTCGCGTACGTACGCGCCTGCGGCGGGAACGTCGCCGAATGGGAAGAACGCTGGCAGAAACTGGCCACCAAGTTCACCGCCGACGCGGCGAAGAAGCGGCGCGGCGACGGCGAGGAAGTTCAGGCTCCCCCCGAACCAGCCGACCAGCTGGCCCTCCCCGAGCCGCCCGCCCCGCCCGCGGCGCAGGAGCCCCCGGCCGAATCCGGGGAGGTCTACGTCATCACCTCCGCCAAGCCCCGTCAGCCAGGCTGGTGAACTGGCTAGTGCGGCTGGGCTGAATGGGGTCTGAGACAATGGGCAGCGTGCTGCCGCCCGACAACCACGTGCACACCCAATGGT
This sequence comes from Actinomycetota bacterium, assembly GCA_003140115.1. The sequence continues at coordinate 18,172 of PLIQ01000382.1, forward strand.
CGTGGGACGCACCGGCCGAGGCATCGATGGCGCGCAGCTGCGAGCAGGCGCTGGCCGTCGGGGTGCCCGCGGTGGCCTTCACCGATCACCTGGACTTCACGGCCTCGACCGACGGAGACGAGATCGCCGCGGAGCACATTGATCCGCGGCCGTACGCCCGAATGCATGTGCTGGATGTTCCCGGCTACCTGGCGAGCGTGCAAGAGTGCCGCCAGCGCTACCCGGACCTGCGCATCCTGACCGGGGCCGAGATCGGAGAGGCCCACATGTGGGCCGCGAGCGCGCGGGCCGTGGTGGCGCGAGCCGGGTTCGACCGGATCCTCGGCTCGCTGCACGCGATTCCGTTCGGCGGCAGGCTGACCGCGGCCGACGAGCTGTTCCGGCGGATGCCCGCCGACGAGGTGATGCGACTGTACTTCGCGGAACTGCTGCGGTTGGTCGAAGGTAGCGACATCTTCCAGGTGCTGGCGCACCTGGATTTCCCGCGGCGGATGTGGCCGCGGGGCGCGGCACCCTACGACGAGCGGGTCTTCGAGCCGGAGATCCGGGCCGTGCTGCGCGCCCTGGCCGCCGGCGGGCGGATCCTCGAGGTAAACACGAAGAGCCCGATGGCGTCGGCCGAGCTGCTGAGGTGGTGGCGGGAGGCCGGGGGAACCGCGGTCTCGTTCGGGAGTGACGCACACCAGCCCTGGCGGGTCGGCGACCGGTTCAAGCTGGCGGTCGACGTGGTCGAGGCGGCCGGCTTCCGGGCGGGCCGGGACCGCTTCGACTTCTGGCGGCTCTGATGGGGATCGCTCCCCCGAGAGAACACAGTCGACGGCGGCGCGGACGCCCGAGCGCCGGAGGAGGGGTCCGCGCCGCCGCCGACAGCTCTTAGGTCCAGGTGTCGTCGAAGCGGGCGGTCATGTCGTCCCAGCTTTCATCGTCGGGGCGGCGCTTCGGTGTGTCCGTCTCCTGGTTATCCAGGGCGGCCCGGGGTGCAGGGATCGACCGGCTTTGGCAGTGGACCGCGAAGCGTAGCTCTGCGTAGTAGGTCTCGCGGTCACGGACTTCGGCGCGGGCCTCGATGGGGGCCTGGCGGTCGGCGCCGGTCTCTCGGTAGGGAAGTCGGTCGGAGAAGCCGGTTCCATCGTCCGGTGACTGACCGTCGTCCTCGTACATGCTAGCCACGACCCACACCTCGAATACCACTGCGATTTGCGAGGTTGCCCCGCCCGCAACACGGCCCGCGGGCGGGGCAACGTCTGTGTCAAACACGGTGCGAAGTTGTTTCGCTACCATTTGTAGTGTAACCGAACGTGCTGCATCAAATGCAATGGGTTACGAGGTAATAGTTAGCTATCTCCAAGGTAAGAGTCTACGCAGAGTAGTCAACTTGAGGTCCGGGGTAGCTTTGCGGCGACAGAGACCCACGTGAACACGAGGAGTGCGGACTGACGGATACCACGGCCGTTCCGTCTAAAGATTAATGACGTTCTTGGTTACTGTCCGCGCATGAGGTCGCCGATGATGCCGCCGACGGCGCCCGCTTCGGCGGTCTGCGGGGCGCCCTGCCGGTTCAGGTAGGGCTCGAGCCCGTGCGCGAGTATGGGCAGCGGCATCGACTGCAGCCAGATCTGGCCCGGACCGGTCAGCGCGACCAGGTGGAAGCCATCGGCGCCGAAGGCGAGGTTCGCGATGCCGGGCAGCCGGGTGATGGTGAACTGGACGCTGCCCTCGAACATCCCCACGTGCCCCGGGTGCACCATCAGCGTCTGGCCCGGGGCGAGGGTGTAGTGCACCAGTTCGCCGGACAGCTCGATCCAGGCCCGGCCCTGGCCTTCAAGCTTCTCCAGGACGAACCCGTCGCCGCCAAACACGCCGCCGCGGAAGGTCTGCTGCAGCCCGACGCTGGGCGTGATGTCGGGCGTGCCGCACAGCCATCCGTGGCGGTGCACGAAGAACGGCTGGCCGGGGGCGATGTCGACCGGCACGATGTGGCCGGGCAGCTTGGCCGCGAACGTGATCATGCCGGCGCCGGAGACCGCCTCGTAGTGGGTGAGGAACAGGCCGCCGCCGCCCAGGACGCGCTTGAGGCCGCCCATGAAGCCGCCGCCGCCTTGTCCGCCGGAGCCCATGTGCTGAGTGAGCTGGATGTTCGGGGTCATCCAGGAGAGCTCGCCGTGGGTGGAGACCACCTGCTCGCCCTGCTGCAGGGTGACCTCGAGGACCGGCATCGTGGTGCCCTTGATCTCGGCTTGCATGACCGCTCCTGTCGGGCCGACGCTGTTACCCGCACGAGCCTACCGGGCCGTTCCGGGCTCATCTGGGCGGGGCGGCGGCGGGGTGGCTGTCCGATTTCCGCCAGTACCAGGGGTCGCGGGCTGGCATTGTGGACGACGTGAGTACGAAACTGACCAGGCCATCCGGTCCGTCCGGCCCTTCTGGGCTCGACGACGAGCGGCAGTACCAGGCGGCGATCAGTAAGGACGCGCGCTTTGACGGGGTGTTCTTTATCGGCGTGAGCTCGACGGGGATCTACTGCCGCCCGTCGTGCCCGGCGATCACGCCCAAGCGCGAGCACATGCGGTACTACCGCACCGCCGCCGCGGCTCAGGAGGCCGGCTTCCGGGCCTGCAAGCGGTGCCGTCCGGACGCCTCCCCCGGCTCACCGGAATGGAACATCCGGGCCGACGTGGTCGGGCGCGCGATGCGGCTGATCGCCGACGGCGCGGTCGACCGCGACGGCGTGGCCGGGCTGGCCAGCCGGCTCGGCTACGAGCAGCGCCAGGTGCGCCGGCTGATCACCGCCGAACTGGGCGCGGGGCCGCTGGCCATCGCCCGTGCGCAGCGCGCCCAGACGGCCCGGGTGCTGACCGAGACCACGGCGCTGCCGCTGTCGGAAATCGCGTTCGCGGCCGGCTTCACCAGCATCAGGCAGTTCAACGCGACGATCCTCGAGGTGTTCGCGGTGACGCCTACCCAGCTGCGCGAGGCGCGCGGGCGACGGGGACAGGCGCCGCGAGCCCGGCGGATCACCTTGGGCCCGGCCTCGGGGCGGTCGGATCCCGCGGCGCCCGGGCTGATCCGGCTACGGCTGCCGTACCGGCCGCCGATCGACATGGACCGGATGATCGGCTTCCTGGCCGCCCGGGCCATCCCCGGCGTGGAGGCGGTGGCGGACCGCCGTTACCGGCGGACGATGCTGCTGCCCAACGGCACGGGCATCTTGTCGGTCGGCTCGGGCACGCTCGGTTACGTCGACTGCGAGCTGCAGCTCGAGGACCTGCGCGACCTGACCGCCGCGGTCCAGCGCTGCCGCCGGCTGCTCGACCTGGACGCTGACCCCGAGGCGGTCACCGCGTCGCTGGCCGCCTCGGAGTCGGTGCTGGCGCCGCTGGCCCTGGCCAGCCCGGGGCGCCGGGTGCCCGGTCACGTGGACGGAAACGAGCTCGCGCTGCGGGCCGTGCTCGGCCAGCAGGTGTCGGTGGCCGCGGCCCGGCGCCTCGGAGCGCGGCTGGTGGCCGCCTACGGCAAGCCGCTCGAGCGGCCNNCGCGCTGACCGGGCTGGCCACCGCGCTGGCCTCCGGCGACCTGTCCCTGGACCCCGGTGCCGACCGGGACCGCGCCGAGGCGCAACTGCTGGCCCTGCCCGGCATCGGACCCTGGACCGTCGGCTACATCCGGATGCGGGCGCTGTCCGACCCCGACGCGTTCCTGCCCGCTGACGTCGGGGTGCTCGAGGCGCTCGGACGGCTGGGCGCCGGAGCCTGCGGGGTGCACGGCCCGGCGGCCGCGGCGCGGACGCGGGCGGCCAAGGCCGCGACGGAGCTGGCCGAAGGCTGGCGGCCGTGGCGTTCCTACGCAGTGCAGCATCTATGGGCGTCGATCGAGCCGGCACCAGAGGACTCGACACCGTCGACACCGTCGACACAAGAGAAAGAGAATCAGTCGTGACCAGTCCGTTCGTGGCGCCGGACCTGAATGCCCCGCGCCTTTCCCATATCGTCAGCTCCCCCATCGGCCGGCTACTGCTGACCGGCGACGGATCCGCCCTGACCGGGCTGTGGATGGTGGACGCCGACCGGCACCTGGCCCGGGTCGAGGAAGGGCTGACGCTGAGCCCGGAGACCTTCACCGAGGTGGCCGCGCAGCTCGAGGAGTACTTTGCCGGCGACCGCAAGGAGTTCACCGTGCCGCTGGCACCGAACGGGACCGCGTTCCAGCTCGCGGTGTGGACCCAGCTGACCATGATCCCGTACGGGAGCACGGTCAGCTACGGCGACATCGCCCGCGCGCTGGGCAAACGGCCGGTCGCCTCGCGCGCGGTGGGCCTGGCCAACGGGGCCAACCCGATCTCGGTCATCGTGCCGTGCCACCGGGTGATCGGCAGCGACGGCAGCCTCACCGGTTACGGGGGCGGCCTGGACCGCAAGGAACTGCTGCTCCGCCTGGAGGGCGCGGGTCCGGTCACGCTCTGGTTATGGCTCCTCGGTCGGGCCCGCTGGGGCGGCGGGCGTGTGCTGAGATCTCCGCGATCTCCGCGATCTNNCCGCGATCTCCGCGATCTCCGCGGAGAGGAGATGGAACGGATGGCGCGCCCGGCGCGTCAAACCCGCATGATGGATCAACGTTCTTGGCGCGGGCGCGCCGGGTTCTTCGGGCTGTTCGGGATCCTCGGGACCGGGCTGCTGTTCGCGGCGGTGTCCGGGTGCGGCTCGGTGGTGGCATCGGCCCCGGGGGCGGCTGCGGCCACCACGACAGCC
>PLIQ01000585.1 GCA_003140115.1 Actinomycetota bacterium
GGCTCGAAGACCCGGTCCAGGACGTCTTTGGGTATCCCGGTGCCGGTATCGCTGACCTTCAGAGCCACGTACCGGCCGGGAGGCATCTCGCCCTGGTAGGCCCCGTCTTCCTGGTGCGCGGGGACGTCGATGCTGGTGCTGGCGGTCTGGATGATGAGCTTGCCGCCCTGCGGCATCGCGTCGCGGGCGTTGACGGCCAGGTTGACCAGGACCTGCTCGACCTGGCCGGGGTCGGCTAGCACCGAGGGCAGGTCAGCGGTCAGGTCGGCGATCAGCTCGATGTGCTCGCCGAGCGTGCGGATCAGCAGCTGCTCGACGCTTTGCACCACGTCGTTGAGGTTGAGCACGCGCGGCTGGATCATCTCCTGGCGGGCGAACGCCAGCAGCTGGTGGGTCAGCCCGGCCGCCTGTTCGGCCGCCCGCTGGACCTGCCCGATGTCGTTGCGGACGGCCTGCCAGCGCTCGTCCACTGGTTGCCGGGCGACTTCCTCGCCGACGAAGGCGGCGTAGTTGGAGATGACGCCGAGCAGGTTGTTGAAGTCATGAGCCACCCCGCCGGCCAGCTGGCCCAGGCTTTCCAGCCGCTGGGACTGGTGCAGGTGCCGCTCCAGCTCGTCCCGTTCGGCCTGGATGCCCAGCCGCTCCCGCTCGGCGGCGATCTCCAGCCGCTCGGTTACGTCGCGGATCACGGCGGTGACCAGAAGGCCTTCACCGGTACCCATCGCGGCCAGGGACACCTCGGCCGGGAAGGTGCTGCCGTCGCGGCGGCGCCCGGCCGGCTGCAGGTCGGCGCCCATTGCGCGGGGCCGGGGATCAGCGGCGTACCCGGCCCGGTGGGCCGGATGCAGGCCGCGGACCTGATCCGGGACCAGGATCTCCACCGGCTGGCCGACCAGCTCGTCCCTGTGGTAGCCGAACAACCGCTCGGTCTGCCCGTTGACCAGCACGATGTGCCCGTCGCGGTCCACGCAGACCATCGCGTCCGGGCCCGCATCCATCAGCCCGCGGAACCTGGCCCCCGCGCGCTGCCGCTCGGTCACGTCCCGCGCCACGCTCGCCACCCCGATGATCGTCCCGGTCCGGTCGGCGATCGGCGACAGGTTCAGCGACACCTCGACCGTCGTCCCGTCCTTGCGCAGCCTGCGGGCCTGGTACTGGTCCACCCGCTCGCCCCGCGCGACGGCGGCCACCACCGCCGCTTCCCGCTCCCGGTCCCCGGCCGGGATGAGCACCTCGATGTGACGGCCGGTGACCTCGGCGGCGGTGTACCCGTACAGCCGTTCGGCGCCCGGGTTCCAGCTGGTGATGACCTGGTCGAGGGTCTTGCCGATCACCGCGTCGTGGGAGGACTGGATGATCGCGGCCAGCTGCGCGGCGCTCTGCGCCGCCAACCGTCGCTGGGTCACGTCCCGGACCGCGGCGAAGACCAGGATCCCCTGCTCGGTGTCGAGGGCGGACAGGGAGATCTCGGCGGGGAAAGTGGTGCCGTCGTGGCGGCGGCCGGCCGGTTCCATCCCCGCTCCCATCAGGCGGGGCTGCGGGTCGGCGATGTACCCCCCTCGGTGGCCGGGGTGGACGTCGCGGACCGCGTCCGGGACGAGCATGTCCATCGGCAGGCCGATCAGTTCGTCGCGGCGGTAGCCGAACAACCGCTCGGTCCGAGCGTTGACCAGCACGATCCGGCCGTCGGCGTCGACGCACACCATCGCGTCCGGCGCCACCTCAAGCAGCCCGGCGAACCGGTGATGTTCATGATGCTTCACGGCTACCACCCCAATGCGTGGTCGCCCAATTACCTAGAGTCATCATGCCACAGCCGGAGAACCGCGGCGACCACAGCCCCGCGGCCACTTCACCGGGTTCGAGACGATCCAGAACACGGGTACGTCATAGGTTCTCCTGGTGCCTGGCCCGGTTCGATCCAGACCGGGCGCGCATGATCCGCCAGATAGCCTGGGCTGGTGAAGGCTGGAGGAGCGCTCGTCCTGACCGCGGATCCCGGCGTGGCGGCGACCCGGGCCGTCGCGCAGGCGCGGTCGGCGCTGGGGGACCAGCCCCCGTCGTTGGCGGTACTGTTCGCCTCGGCCCATTTCCTCGCCGTGGCCGAGGAGCTCGTGGCCGCGATCGCCGAGCAGGTCGGCCCGCTCCCGCTCATCGGCTGCGTGGGGGAGGCGGTGGCAGGTGGGGCGCGGGAGGTCGAGTCCGAACCCGCGGTCTCGCTGTGGCTCGGGGCCGGCCTCGGCCCGGTCGAGACCTTCGCCATGGAATTCATTCGAACGACCAGTGGTGGCGCCTACGGCGGCTACCAGTTCCCGCGCGAGGCGGCCGGCGCGCACCTGATGATCTGCGACCCGTTCACGTTCCCGGCTGATGGCCTGCTGGCCCACCTGAACGAACAGCGACCCGGCGCGATGGTCATGGGCGGGCTGGCCAGTGCCGCGCTGCGGCCGCGGCAGAGCCGGATGTTCCTCGACGGCCGGGTGCTCTCCCGCGGCGCCGTCGGCGTGCACCTGCCGCACGCCGAGGTCCATCCGCTGGTCGCGCAGGGCTGCCGTCCGGTAGGGGACGCCTACATCATCACCCGGGCCGAGGGCAGCGTGATCCTCGAGCTCGGCGGCCGTCCGCCGCTGGTCCGGCTACGTGAGATGGCCGCGGCGCTGCCCAGCCGGGACCAGGAGCTACTGGTCCAGGGCCTTCAGCTGGGGGTGGTGATCGACGAGTATCGCACCGAGCCGGGCCAGGGTGACTTCCTGATCCGCGGCGTGGTCGGCGCCGACTCCGACTCGGGAGCCATCGCGGTGGGCGACGAGATCCAGGTGGGCCAGACGGTCCAGTTCCACGTCCGGGACGCCGCGTCGGCCGATGCGGACCTGCGGCGCGCCCTGGAACGCGAGCTGGCCGCCCTGGGTGGGCGCCGCCCGGCCGGGGCGCTGCTGTTCACCTGCAACGGTCGCGGATCCCGGCTGTTCGCCGAGCCCGATCACGACGCCGGGCTCATCGCGGC
>PLIQ01000614.1 GCA_003140115.1 Actinomycetota bacterium
CGCCATGCTGTACGGCTTCGAGTGGGCGGCGCACGACGCCTACTTCGTGTCCATCGCCAGCCTGCCCGCGCTTGACCGCGGGTCGATGCTGGACGCGGTTGACCGGTTCCTCGGCCAGGGGATCGAGGGCATCATCGTCATCGCGACGCAGGACACGGCCGTGGCCGCGCTGGCGCACGTGCCGGCTGAGGTGCCGCTGGTCGCGGTGGGCTGCGGCACCCGCGCGGCGGTCACGTCGGTGGCGATCGACAACGAGGCGGGCGCGGGCGCCGCGACGGAGTACCTGCTCAGCCTGGGGCACCGGACCGTGTACCACGTGGCCGGCCCGTCGACCTGCCTCGACGCGGTCGAACGCGTCGACGGCTGGCGCAAGGCGCTGCGCGAGGCCGGTGCGCCCGAGCCGCCCGCGCTCGCGGGCGACTGGTCATCGGCCTCCGGTTACGCCCTAGGCTGCCGGCTCGCCACCGATCCCGACCTCACCGCCATCTTCTGCGGCAACGACACGATGGCGCTCGGCGTGATACGGGCGNNGACCGGATGTCCGGCGCGATCCCGCCCGGGCCGCGGATCCGGGTCGCCCCCGAGCTGATCGTGCGGGCGAGCGCCGCGAGCCCGCGGAATCGCTGACCGGGCGGTTAGCCGCTAAAGCGGCGATTAGCCGCCAGCGGGAGGGCAAGAATGCGGATAGGAACCGGACGATAGGCGGATAAATGGATGTGAGCGCTAACAAAGACGTCAGCGGTGATCAGTTCGTGGTGGGCGTGGACTTCGGGACGCTATCGGCGCGCGCCCTGGTGGTCCGGGTCAGCGACGGCGCCGAGGTCGGCACCGCCGTCAGCGAGTACGCCCACGGCGTGATCGACCATGAGCTGCCCGGATACGGCGAGCTGCCGCCGGACTGGGCGCTGCAGGACCCCGGCGACTACACCGACGCGCTGGGCGCCGCCGTGCGGGCCGCGATCGCCGACGCGGGGCTGCCGCCCGACCAGGTGATTGGCATCGCCACCGACTTCACCGCGTCTACCTGCCTGCCTGCGCTCGCCGACGGAACGCCGCTATGCCAGCTGCCGGGCCTGGCCGCACGCCCGCACGCCTACCCGAAACTGTGGAAGCACCACGCCGCCCAGCCGCAGGCGGACCGGATCAACGCCGCGGCGCACGAGCGCCACGAGAAGTGGATCAACCGGTACGGCGGGAAGATCTCGTCGGAGTGGCAGTTCGCCAAGGCCCTCCAGGTCCTCGACGAAGACCCTGAGATCTACCAGCTCGCCGACCGCTGGATCGAGGCCGCGGACTGGATCATCTGGCAGTTGTGCGGGACCGAGACCCGCAACGCCTGCACCGCCGGGTACAAGGGCATCTTCCAGGACGGCCACTACCCGTCCCCGGACTTCCTGGCCGCGCTCGACCCGCGCTTCGCCTCCTTCGCCGCGGACAAGCTGGACCATCCGATCGCCCCGCTGGGCGGCCTGGCCGGCCGGCTGACCCCGGCCGCGGCCGCGCTGACCGGCCTGCCCGAGGGGATCGCGGTCGCCGTCGGCAACGTGGACGCGCACGTCACGCTGCCCGCGGCGGGATCGTGCGCGCCGGGCACCATGGTGGCGATCATGGGCACCTCGACCTGCCATGTTATGAATGGGCAGAGCATGGTCGGCACCGAGCTGGCCGAAGTGCCGGGCATGTGCGGAGCGGTGGACGGCGGGATCATCGCCGGGCTGTGGGGCTACGAGGCGGGGCAGAGCGGCGTCGGTGACATCTTTTCCTGGTTCACCCGGAACGGGGTGCCTGGCGAGTTCGCGGAGGAGGCGCGGCGCCGCGGCGTGTCGCTGCCACAGCTGCTCGACGAGAAGGCCGCGGCCGAGCCGCCGGGGGCGAACGGGCTGATCGCGCTGGACTGGGAGAACGGGAACCGCTCGGTGCTGGTGGACGCCGGCCTGTCCGGCGTCATCGTGGGCCTGACGCTGGCCACCACGGCTCCGGAGATCTACCGCGCGCTGCTGGAGGCCACGGCGTTCGGGACCCGGCTGATCATTGAGACGTTCGACGCCTCGGGCGTGCCCGTGACCGAGCTCGTGGTGGCGGGCGGGCTGATCAAGAGCGCCCCGGTCATGCAGATCTACGCGGACGTCACCCGGCGCCCGCTCAGCGTGATCGGATCCGACCAGGGGCCCGCCCTGGGCTCGGCCATCCACGCCGCGGTGGCCGCGGGCGCCTACCCGGACGTGCCCGCCGCGGCCAGCGCCATGGGCCGGGTCAACCGGGACGTCTACCAGCCCGACGAAGCCCGCGCCGACGTCTACGACGAGCTGTACGCCGAGTACGTGCGGCTGCACGACTACTTCGGGCGCGGCGCGAACGAGGTCATGTACCGGCTGCGGGCCATCCGTGACCGCGCGCTGGAAGGCGGCCCCCGGTGACGCCGGATCCGCTGGGGATCAGGGCGGTGCAGGAGACGGTGTGCGCGCTGCACGCCGAACTGGTCCGCAACGGCCTGGTCGCCTGGACGTCGGGCAACGCGTCGGCCCGCGTTCCAGGAGCCGCCGACCTCATGGTGATCAAGCCGAGCGGCGTCTCCTACGACGACCTGACCCCGGAGTCGATGGTGGTCTGCGACCTGGACGGCAAGCCGATCTCGCCGGGCTCGCTGAGCCCGTCGAGCGACGCCGCCACGCACGCCTACATCTACCAGCACATGCCCGAGGTCGGCGGCGTGGTGCACACCCACTCCAGCTACGCGACCGCGTGGGCGGCGCGGGGCGAGGCCATCCCGTGCGTGATCACCGCCATGGCCGACGAGTTCGGCGGCGAGATCCCGGTCGGCCCGTTCGCGCTGATCGGCAGCGACGAGATCGGCCGCGGGGTGGTCGCCACGCTGGCCGGGCACCGCTCCCCCGCCGTGCTGATGCGCAGCCACGGCGTGTTCACCATCGGCGGCACCGCGCGGGACGCGGTCAAGGCCGCCGTGATGTGCGAGGACGCGGCGCGGACGGTGCACCTGGCCCGCGCCTACGGCGAGCCGGCGCCCCTGCCCGCGGACCAGGTGGACGCGCTGTACGCCCGCTACCAGAACCACTACGGCCAGCGTTGACCGCAAATTAAGGAGAAGACATGACTGCTTGGGTTGGGCGCAAGCCACGCATCGGGATCCTCGGGATCATGCAGGATCTGTACGACGACATGATCCCCGGCATCGCGCAGCGGCAGGAAGGCTATGCCGCTGAGCTCGCCGCGCACCTGTCTGACGTCGCGGAGTTCACCCCGAGCAAGGCGATCAAGTACCGCGAGGACGCCGAACGCGCCATGCGCGAGTTCGAGGACGCGGACCTGGACGGCGTGCTCGTGGTGATGCTGACCTACGGCCCGGCCATGCGGGTGGCGCGGCTACTGGCCGAGTCGAGGCTGCCGGTGTGCCTGGCCAACATCCAGCCCGAACCCAACGTGACGCCGGCCTGGGACATGGCGGACATGACCTACAACCAGGGTGTGCACGGCGCGCAGGACACGGCCAACGCGATGGTCCGGGCCGGGAAGCAGTTCGCCGTGCTGACCGACGACTGGAGGAGCGCCACGTTCCGCGAGGACGTGGGCCGCTGGGCGCGGGCCGCGGCCACCGCCACCGCGTGGAAGCGGCTCAAGGTGGCGATCTTCGGCTACGCGATGAACGAGATGGGCGACATCCGGGTGGATGAGTCGGCGCTGGTCCGGACGCTCGGCCCGGCCATCATCGCGGTCGCGCAGGGCGACCTGTACCGGGGCATGCAGGAGGCGAGCGACGAGGCGGTGGCCACGGTCATCGACTTCGAGGACCAGAACTTCCAGATCGACCCGCGGCTGTCGGCGACCGAGCGCACCGACCACGCCCGCATGCAGGTGGCGATCGAGAACATACTGAACGACCGTGGTTTCGGCGCCTACACCGCCCACTTCGACGCGATCGGGGAAGACGGCCGGTTCAGCCGGCTGCCCCTGGCCGCGGCCTCGTCCCTGATGGCCAAGGGCTTCGGGTACGCCGCCGAGGGTGACGTGCTCACCGCCTGCCTGGTCTACGCCGGGCACATCCTGATCGGCGACGCGCACTTCACCGAGATGTACGCGATGGACTTCCCGTCGGACTCGGTGCTGATGAGCCACATGGGCGAGGGCAACTGGAAGATCGCGCGGTCCGACCGGCCGGTCAAGCTGATCAAGCGGCCGCTGGGCATCGGGCGGCTGGCCGACCCGCCGACGTTCCTGTTCCAGTACCAGCCCGGCCCGGCCACGCTGGCCACGCTGGTCTCGCTGGAGGGCGAGCGGTTCCGGCTGGTGGTCGCGGAAGGCCAGAACCTGGACAGCCAGGAGCTGCCGGCCCTGGAGATGCCGTACGGGCAGTTCCGGCCCGCGTCCGGGCTGCGCAAGTGCCTCAACGGGTGGCTGACGGCCGGCGGGCCGCACCACGAGGTGATGAACCTGGGCCACCACGCCGCCGACTGGAAGGCCTTCTGCCAGCTGACCGGCATCGAGTTCGTCCAGGTCTAGTGATCGTGGCCCGGGGGGTGCAGCGAGAGGGGTGACCGGGCGGGGGTAC
>PLIQ01000562.1 GCA_003140115.1 Actinomycetota bacterium
GCACTTTGCGGGTCACCCTGGGGACCTGTGGGCGGCGAAGTACGCCAGCCAAATCCGTCGCAACCTGACGCGGTCCGTGGCGGTCGTATAAGTAAATGTTCCCGGTGAACGCAGGCATGCATTGCGTATACGCATGGTCGGGGTCGTGCTGCTGGCGGCGGTTGCGGTTGCTGGCTGTGCTGGCGTTGTGCCCGCGCCGGTCACAGTGCCCACCAGCATCTCGCCTGCGCCTATCTGGCTCGAGACGCCGCAGATGACCTCGCCGACTACCGGGTGGACGCTGCGCTGGATCAAGTGGGGGGTCAATGACAGCGAGCTCGCCCGCACTACCGACGGCGGGCGCACCTGGACCGACGTGACGCCGCCCGCGGCCGCGGCGCTGCTGTCGCTGCCCGACACGCTCACCCCCGTGCTGCTGGCGCGCGACAGCGAGCACGCCTGGCTGGCGCTCTGCTGCGCGGGGCAGACAGCCACCTCAGCCGGGATGCTGACCGAGGTGTTCTCGACCTCCGACGGCAGCCGGACGTGGACCGAATCCGAACCGCTGCACGGACCCGCCTACGGCGGGCCCGCGTCGCTCAGCTTCACCGGGCCGGATGACGGGTGGCTGCTGCTCACCACGGATACCGCTGGACCCGCCCGGTTCGGCCAGCTCTACCGGACCGACGACGGCGGCCGTCGCTGGGCCCTTGTGGCCGCCCGCGTACCGGCGAGCTGCGACCCGCCCTCGCTCACGGTCGCGACCACCTCGGTGGCCTGGATCGCGTGCGGGCCTCCAGGTCCGCTCCTGGTCAGCCGGGACGCAGGCACGCACTGGGCGCCGCAACCGCTCCCGCGCTCCGCCGGCGCGGTTCCGCAATTCATCGGCCGCACAGGCTTCATGACCGCCGGTCCGGCCTCGGGGCTCTACCTGCTGGTCACCCACGATCTCGGCCGCACCTGGCGGCGCCTCCCGCTGCCGTCCGGCATCGGAGCGGCCCCCGACGTCCGGTTCCTCTCAGCCTCCGACGGCATCGTGATGCCCTACGTATCTCCCGGGTCGCGAGTACCCGTGGTCTACGTGACGGTGGACGGCGGGCGCACCTGGACCGCCGTCCCGCAGGGGCTGCACGCGACCGACCCGGAGCTGCTCGGCTACGACTTCGTCAGCACCAGGGTTTGGTTCGCTTGGTACGGAAACCAAGCGCAGGCACGGGCGCAGGCGTCCACCATCTACCGGACCGATGACAGCGGCCGCACCTGGACCGCGATCACGGCGCGGACCTAGCGGTCGCGAGAACCGGCCGGTGCCCCAGTCGGATCGGACCTCTTCATGATCGCGGGCAGAAATGGCCAAATACGGACCAAAAGTGCCCGAGATCATGATCTGTGCCCGAAATGTCTCATTTTGGGCGGATGGCCTGCGCGGCTAGGGCGGTCTCGATGTCGGTGCGGTGGTTGTCGGCGTGGCGGAGGCGATCAACCGGTCTCGCGCCGCCTCGATGTCGGCGGCGTACTCCGCGGCACCGCGCTCGTCTTCGGTCACGATGGTCACCCTACGTATCGGGTCGGTCAGCAGACAGCAGGTAGACGCGGCGGGTCAGCTTGCCGATCATGGCGTACACGTGCCATAGGCAGTCGCCCAGCATCATGTCGCAGGCGGCCGGGCCGTAGCGTTCGAGATAGCTGGCCCAGTTCCGCTGCAGACGCGAGGCGTGCAGGAGCTTGCGGCTGGCGCTGTGGTGGCGCTCTTCGACCCACTCGCTCCATTCCGAGCCGATCTCCAGCCGCTCGTCGATCCGCAATCCGGCCGCGGCGATGGCGGCCTCGGTGCGGGCCGGGTCGGCGCTGTCCGGCACCACGCCCATGGTGGCCCAGAGCCAGGCGGCCTCGCGCGGCTCCAGCAGCTCGGATCCGAACATCTGGTAGACAATCGCGTGACCGCCCAGCCGGAGCACCCGGCGGAACTCCGCGTACGCGCGCGGCAGGTCGGCGACGTGGACCAGGACGTCGCGGCACCAGACCAGGTCCGCCGTGCCGGAGCCGGCCGGGATGTTTTCGGCCGTGCCGACCTCGAAGACGGGGCCGTCCGGGCCGGCCAGGGCCCGGGCCGCCTCGATGTGCCGGGGTACCGGATCGATGCCGGTGACGTGAAAGCCGAAGCGCTGGTGCAGGGCCACGGCCTGACGGCCCTCGCCGCTGCCCACGTCGAGGACGACGGCGCTTGGCGCTAGGCGCAGGCGGGCGACGAGATCGTAGAGCAGATCCGGGCCGCGCGGGTCCAGGCTCTGGTCGAGGGCAGCAGAGAATTCCTCTTCGATCTGCGGGTAAGCGTCGTATGCCTGCTCGAGGGACCAGGGCATGGTCGTCCTCCTCGTGGTGGAGGGTTTAGGGGTTGAGGAACTGGCTGGCCAGAGCGGGCGGCGCGCAGGCTAGCCAGCCGTCGGTGATCGCCTCCCGGAGCGCGGGCGCGGAGACCTTGCGCAGCTGGATCAGGACCGCGGAGTACCCGTCGAAATGCGAGATGGTGAAGAACGCCTCGGGATGGGCGGCGAGCACGGCCTCCTTCTCGCCGAGATCCTCCACGCGGACGGCCAGGATCGGGCCCTCCGGCGGGGTCTGCTCGCCGAACCGCCGCAGGTCCGCCTTGGAGAACGGGCGCTCCCAGGCGAAGGCCTTGCGCGCGACGTACCAGGTGCGGTTGCCGTGCCGTTCGCTCTCGGTCACGTCGGGCAGCCGCAGGGCCAGCTCGGCCACATCGTCTATAGTCGCCACACTCGTACCGTAACCGCAGGAGCGTAAAGGAGCGGGTCGCCATGACGTCAACCGCGCTGCTCGTGATGGACGTCCAGCAGGGCATCGTCGACCGCGTCGGCGGCGAAGAGAGTAAGGAGTACCTGCCGCGGCTGGCGGGCGCGGTACGGGCCGCCCGCGGAGCCGGGATCAGGGTCATCTACGTGATCATCGGGTTCCGGGCCGGGTATCCCGAGGTCAGCGAGCGCAACAAGAGCTTCGCGGCCGCCGCCCGGAC
>PLIQ01000490.1 GCA_003140115.1 Actinomycetota bacterium
GTCTGCTGAGGGTCGGCGCCCATCGCCACCCGGGCCACGTAGACGTTACCGTAGGCGATAGCCTGCAGCGCAATGTCCTTTTTCGGCACGGTCTTGCCGGCCGATGCGAACTTGGCCACGGCACCGAGCGGTGTCGACTTGGATGACTGCCCGCCGGTGTTGGAGTAGACCTCGGTGTCGAGCACCAGCACGTTCACGTTGCGCCCGGTGGCCAGGACGTGATCTAGGCCGGAGGATCCGATGTCGTAGGCCCAGCCGTCGCCGCCCACGATCCAGACGCTCCGCCGGACCAGGTGATCGGCCACGCTGCGCAGGTCGGCGACGTGCCCGTAATCGGAGTCCAGGGTATCCAGGCGCCGCTTAAGCTCGGCCACGCGGTCCTGCTGGGCACCTAGCTCGGACTCGGTGAGCTGGGGCGCGCTAAGGATCTCTTCCGCTAGGTCGGCGCCGACCTCGTCGGCGAGCTCGGCCAGGCGGTTTCTGGCCAGCTCGACGTGNNCCGCGACCGTCGGAGTTGGAAGTCCACGGCGTGGTGGGCAGGTTCCCGCCGTAGATCGAGGAGCAGCCGGTGGCGTTGGCGACCATCAGCCGGTCGCCGAACAGCTGCGACAGGAGCTTGACGTACGGCGTCTCGCCGCAGCCCGCGCAGGCGCCGGAGAACTCGAACAGCGGCTGCAAAAACTGCGTGCCGCGCACGGTGCCGAAGTCCACCCGGGACCGGTCGGCCACCGGCAGCGTCTCGAAGAACGCGATATTGTCGCGCTCGGCCGCCACCAATGGCTCCCTGGCCGCGAGGTTGATCGCCTTGCGCTCAGGCTCCCCCGGCGCTACCACGGGCGCCGTGACCGGGCAGGCCTGGACGCACAGCTCGCATCCGGTGCAGTCCTCCACGTAGACCTGCAGCGTGAAGCGGGTGTCCGGGAGCCCGCGGGCGTCCAGCGGCGCCGACCGGAAATCCGGTGGTGCCTCTTTCAGCAGCGACTCGTCGTAGTAGGTGGACCTGATCACGCTGTGCGGGCAGACGAAGCTGCAGTTGCCGCACTGGATGCACAGGTCCGGATCCCATACCGCGACCAGTTCGGAGATATTACGCTTCTCGTAGGCCGTAGTGCCGCTCGGGTAGGTGCCGTCCACAGGCAGCATGCTGACCGGCAGGTCGTCGCCGAGGCCGGCCATCATCGCCGCGGTGACGGTGCGGACGAACTCCGGCGCGCTGGCCGGTACCATCGGCGGCAGCTCCCGGACCGATGTCACCCGGCCGGGCACCTCGATCCGGTGCAGCCCTTCCAGCGTGGCGTCGACGGCGGCGTGGTTCCGCTGGACCACCTCGGCGCCGCGGCGGCCGTAGGTCTTGGCGATCGCCGACTTGATCTTCGCGATCGCCTCCTCCCGGGGCAGCACGCCGGAGATCGCGAAGAAGCAGGTCTGCAGCACGGTGTTAGTCCGCCCGGCCAGGCCGGCCCCGCGGGCGATCCGGCCGGCATCGATCGCGTACACGTCGATCCGCTTGGCGATGATCTTCTCCTGGACCGGGCGCGGCAGCGCATCCCAGACCTCATCCGCTGGCAGTTTGCAGTCAAGCAGCAACGTCGCGCCGGGCGCCGCCAGGCCGAGCACGTCGACCCGATCCAGCAGCCCGAAGTGATGACAGCCGACGAAGCTGGCCTGCTGCACCAGGTAAGGCGCGCGGATCGGCTGCGGCCCGAACCGCAGGTGCGACACGGTCTGCGAGCCTGACTTCTTGGAGTCGTAGACGAAGTAGCCCTGCGCGTTCAGGTTCTCCTCGGCGCCGAGGATCTTGATCGTGTTCTTGTTCGCGCCGACCGTGCCGTCCGAGCCTAGACCGAAGAAGACCGCCCGGATCGTGTCGGCCGGCTCGATGTCCAGGGACCGGTCATAAGGCAGGCTCAGGCCGGACACGTCGTCGTGGATGCCGATCGTGAACCGGGGCCGCGGCCGCTCGCGGGCAAGTTCGGCGAACACCCCGGCCACCATGCCCGGGGTGAGCTCCTTGGACGACAGGCCGTAGCGCCCGCCGGTCACCAGCGGCAGCATCGCGCGCTCGCCGCGGGTGTGCGCCTCGGCCAGCGCGGCGACCACGTCGAGGAACAGCGGCTCGCCGTTCGAACCCGGTTCCTTGGTCCGGTCGAGCACGGCGATCCTGCTGGCACTCGCGGGCAGCGCGTCGAGCAGCGCCTGGGTCGGGAACGGCCGGTACAGCCGGACCTGCAGCACGCCGACCCGCTCGCCCTGACCGCACAGGTGGGCCACGGTCTGGCCGATAGTCTCAGCGGCCGAGCCCATCACGACGATGACCCGGTCGGCTTCCGGGTGACCGGTGTAGTCCATGATGCGGTACTGGCGGCCAGTCCTGGCGGCGAGGGCGTCCATCGCGTCCTGGACCGCGTCCGGCACGGCGGCGTAGAACGGGTTCACCGTCTCCCGCGCCTGGAAGTAGACGTCCGGGTTCTGCGCGGTGCCGCGGATGAACGGCCGCTCCGGTGAAAGCGCCCGCCCGCGGTGCGCACGGATCAGCGCCTCGGGCACGAGCGCGCGCAGGTCCTCGTCGGCCAGCAGCTCGATCGTGTTCAGCTCGTGCGAGGTGCGGAACCCGTCGAAGAAGTGCACGAACGGCACCCGGGTCGCCAGCGTGGCGGCCTGCGCCACCAGCGCGAGGTCGTGCGCCTCCTGGACCGACGCGGAGGCGAGCAGCGCGAAACCGGTCTGCCGCACCGCCATCACGTCCGAGTGGTCACCGAAGATGGAAAGCCCCTGCGCGGCCAGCGACCGAGCCGCCACGTGGATCACGGCCGGAGTCAGCTCACCGGCGATCTTGTACATGTTCGGGATCATCAGCAGCAGGCCCTGCGACGCCGTGAAGGTGGTGGCCAGCGCCCCGCTTTGCAGCGCACCGTGCAACGCGCCCGCGGCACCGCCCTCGTGCTGCATCTCCACGACCGAAGGCACACCGCCCAACAGGTTGGGCCGGTTCTGGCTGGACCACTCGTCCGCGAGTTCGGCCATCGGCGACGACGGCGTGATCGGGTAGATGCAGCAGACCTCGTTCAGCCGGTAGGCGACCGAGACCGCGGCCTCGTTGCCGTCGACCGTGGTGCGCGTCATGCGTCCTCCGGGGTCATTTCGATCGAGTGGACCGGGCATTGTTCGTAACACTCGCCGCAGCCGGTGCAA
Source organism: Actinomycetota bacterium (assembly GCA_003140115.1). The sequence goes on from PLIQ01000490.1 coordinate 3,193, forward strand.
CGGTCATAGTCGAACTCGTACCGGTTCCCAGGACCCAGCTTGATCACCGCGTCCTCGGGGCACGCCCCCAGGCAGCCATCGCACTCACAGCAGTTCCCGCACGACAGGCAGCGGCCTGCCTCATGCGTCGCCTCCCGCTCGGACAGGCCGCCGAGCACCTCACCGAAATCCGCGATCCGCTCCTGCGGTGCGGCCTCTGGCTGCTGCGCCCGGGCGACATCGCCGAAATACCACAGGTTCAGGTCGCTGAACGCGACCTGGTTGTGTTTGGGCCTGCCGAATGCCGCGATGCCGCGCAGCCAGGCATCGATGTTGCGGGCCGCCTTCTTGCCGTGTCCCACGCCGACCGTCACGGTGCGCTCGGACGGCACCATGTCCCCGCCGGCGAACACGCCCGGGCATCCGGTCATCATCGACGTCGACACCTGCACGGTGCCGTCCCGGCTGAACTCCACTCCGGGCACCTGACGCAGGAACCCGGTGTCGCTGTCCTGCCCGACCGCGAGGATCACGGTGTCCGCGGCCAGCGTCTCGAACCGTCCGGTCGGCTGCGGGAATCCGTGCTCATCAAGCTCCATCGCCTCGATGGTCAGCTCCGGGCCGTCGAACGCGGTGATCGTGCGCAGCCAGTTGATCTGGACTCCCTCCCGCTCGGCCTCTTGCGCTTCGTCTTCATGAGCGGGCATCTGCTCGCGGGTGCGGCGGTAGACAATGATCGCGTCGTTCGCACCCAGGCGGCGGGCGACCCGGGCGGCGTCCATCGCGGTGTTACCGCCGCCGTAGACGGCGACGCGCCGCCCGATCACCGGGCGCTCACCCGAGGCGACACTGCGCAGGAACGACACCGCGTCCACGATGTGTCCCGCGTCCTTGGCCGGGATGTCGACCTTCTTGGACAGGTGCGCGCCGACCGCGACGAAGACGGCGTCGAAGCCGCCCTCACGCCGCTCGGCGTCCAGGTCCTCCACCCGATGTCCGCAGCTGATCCGCACGCCCAGGGCGGCGATCCGGTCAACCTCGGCGTCCAGGATGTCGCGTGGCATCCGGTAGGCCGGGATGCCGTACCGCATCATCCCGCCCGGCTCGGCGCCCGCATCCCTGATCTCCACCTGATGGCCGAGCCTGGCCAGGTGGTAGGCGGCGGAAAGCCCGCTCGGCCCGGAGCCGATGACCAGCACCCGCTGGCCGGCGCGGACCGGGGGCGGCTCGAACGCCCAGCCCCGCTCGAGCGCGAGGTCGCCGAGGAACCGCTCGACCGAGTGAATCGAGACGGCACTGTCGAGGCTGGCCCGGTTGCAGACGCTCTCACACGGGTGGTAGCAGACCCGGCCCATGATGGCCGGCATCGGATTGTCAGCGGTCAGCTGCCGCCACGCGGCTTCGTGGTCACCGGTCTCGGCGTGCGCCAGCCAGGCCTGGATGTTTTCTCCGGCTGGGCAGCCGGCGTTGCACGGTGGCAGCAAGTCCACGTAGACCGGACGCTGCTGGCGGACCGGGCCGGCCAGAGACCGCCCGTGCAGCAGATCCGGCAACGGCGTAACGTCCCGTCGTTCTGGTCGCAAGGCCATATTGGCCACGTTACCCCCAGACCCTGTCCGGGCGTAGGGACCAAGGTCCCCGGCGAGTTGACCGGTTCACGCCTGGCTGGCCCGGGAAAGCGGTCCCAGCAGGCCGGCAGGGACCGGCCCAACTGGAGACCTCAAGCTCCGAGCCCACGGGATGCCCGGATCAGCCTGCTGACCAGATCGGCAGGCACACTCGGAATTAAAAGGCCGGTAAACCTATCCAGTTACAAGCCGAGTACCGGCGGCACTTCCGACGCCGCAGCATGCCCGATCTCGACAGACCGTCTGTGAGGTTCTGTCGCCGCCAGGCTCAGGTGTACAAGATAAAGGTAGGCTGTGCCTGAGGAGTGGCAATGCAGACTTCAAAGCGAGGCTTCAAAGGCCATAATTTTTCTGAAGTAACAATTATTGCAATTCTTGCCCTAATCGTGGGCGGGTCCGTCCTCTCCAGGCCCTGCAACCCGGCCCCACCCGCCCGGCCGCCGGCGGCTTCCAGCTGACAGGAGCTCTCGGATGACCGCAGCGGACCTGGCCCGCCGGGTGCTGGCTGGCGAGCACCGGGCCGCGGCCCGGCTGATCACCCTGATCGAAAGCGGCGATCCCGCGGCCGGCCCGCTGCTGGCCGAGCTGTTCCCGCATACCGGCCGGGCCATGGTCGTCGGGGTCACCGGCCCGCCCGGGGCCGGCAAGTCCACGCTGACCGAGAAGCTGGTGCTGTCCTGGCGGCAGCAGGATCGCACCGTCGCCGTGCTGGCCGTAGACCCGTCCAGCCCGTTCACCGGCGGAGCGCTGCTCGGCGACCGGATCAGGATGACCTCGCTGGGCCGCGACCCGGACGTTTACGTCCGTTCCATGGCGAGCCGGGCGCACCTGGGTGGCCTGGCCGAGGCCGCCCCGGCCGCCGTGCGGGTCCTCGACGCGATGGGCGCGGACGTCGTCGTGGTCGAAACGGTGGGGGTGGGTCAGAGCGAGGTGGCCATCGCCGGCACCGCTGACTGCACCGTGCTGGTCACGATGCCGGGCGGCGGCGATGAGATCCAGGCCATGAAGGCGGGGATCCTCGAGGTCGGCGACGTCTTCGTGGTGAACAAGGCCGACCGGGACGGCGCGCTGCGCACCCAGCGCGAGCTCAACGCCATACTCCGGATGACCGAACGCACCCCTCGTCCCGCCGTCCTGCTGACCAAGGCCGACGTCGGCGAGGGCGTAGAAATCCTGGCCAAGCACATCGATGAGTTCCTCGCTGCCGCCCGCGAATCCGGCCAGCTGGCCAGCCGCCGGCTCGGTCACCTGGAGCGCGAAGCCCTCGAGCTGATCGGCGTCCAAGCCCGCCGCCAGACCCTGCGGGCCCTCGACCCCGCCGCCATCGCCGGTTTCTCGCAAGCTCTCCGGGAACGCCGTATCGACCCCGCCACCGTAGCCACCCGCGCCCTCGCCCTCGCTAACGCGGACGGGCGCGGGTACAGCCGTCCCCAGCGCTGAGGCCTTTGGTCCCGCGGGGAAGTGCCTTTTTGCGCTAGCTGCTCCCCAGCGGCGGCCCGAGGGTGGTGACAACCGTGAAATGCGGCGTTTATCCCAGACCGTGGCGCTGTCAGAACAGATACCGCCCGGGAGGAGGCAGCCGTGAAGGAAATCCTTGACGTCATCCTCGACCCCAGCAGCCAGCCTGCTGATTTCGCCGCGCTGCCGCTGCCGGAGGCCTACCGGGCCGTCACCCTGCACCGGGACGAGGAGCACATATTCGACGGCATCCACGTCCGCGACCGGGACCCGCGCAAGTCCCTGCACGTGGAGGAGGTGCCGGTCCCCGAGCTCGCCTGGGGCGAGGCGCTTGTCGCCGTCATGGCCAGCGCGGTCAACTACAACACCGTGTGGAGTTCCATCTTCTCGCCGGTCTCGACCTTCGCCTTCCTGCGCCGCTACGGGAAGCTCTCGGAGCTCACCGCGCGGCACGACCTGCCGTACCACGTGGTCGGCTCGGACCTCGCGGGCGTGGTGCTGCGCACCGGCCCCGGGGTAAACAACTGGAAGCCGGGCGAGGAGGTCGTCGCCCATTGCCTGGCCGTGGAGCTGGAGAGCTCCGATGGGCACAACGACACCATGCTCGACCCGGAGCAGCGCATCTGGGGTTATGAGACCAACTTCGGCGGCCTAGCCGAGCTGGCACTGGTCAAGACCAACCAGCTGATGCCCAAGCCGAAGCACCTGACCTGGGAAGAGGCCGCCACGCCGGGTCTGGTGAACTCGACCGCCTTCCGGCAGCTGGTCTCGGACAACGGCGCGGCGATGAAGCAGGGCCACAACGTCCTGATCTGGGGCGCCAGCGGCGGTTTGGGCGCTTATGCCACCCAGTACGCACTGGCGGGCGGCGCGATTCCGATCTGCGTCGTGTCCAGCGAGCGCAAGGCAGACCTGTGCCGGTCGATGGGCGCCGAGCTGATCATCAACCGCAACGCCGAGGGCTACCAGTTCTGGAAGGACGAGCGGACCCAGGATCCCAAGGAGTGGAAGCGTTTCGGCGCCAGGATCCGCGAACTCACCGGCGGTGAGGACGTCGACATCGTCTTCGAGCATCCCGGCCGGGAGACGTTCGGCGCCTCGGTGTACGTGACCCGCCGCGGTGGCACCATCGTGACCTGCGCCTCGACCTCGGGGTACATGCACGAGTACGACAATCGTTACCTGTGGATGAGCCTCAAGCGCATCATCGGCTCGCACTTCGCCAATTACCGGGAGGCGTGGCAGGCCAACCGCCTGGTGTCCAAGGGCATGATCCACCCGACCATGTCGGTGGTCTACCCGCTGGCCGATGCCGGCCAGGCTGCCCTGGATGTGCACCATAACCTGCACCATGGCAAGGTCGGGATCCTGTGCCTGTCACCGCAGGAAGGTCTCGGCGTGCGCGATCACAAGCTGCGCGAGAAGCACCTGACCGAGATCAACCGGTTCCGGGACCTGTAAGGATTAGGAAGAACATGACCAAGCCGAACGGGCCGTGGCGATCGCCCCGGCCCGCCCGCGAGCGTCCCTGGCTGATGCGCACCTACGCCGGGCACTCGTCCGCGAAGGAGTCCAACGCGCTGTACCGTAAGAACCTGGCCAAGGGGCAGACCGGCCTGTCGGTGGCGTTCGACCTGCCCACCCAGATGGGGTACGACGCCGACCATGTGCTGGCCCGCGGTGAGGTCGGCCGGGTCGGCGTCCCGGTCGGGCACCTGGGCGACATGCGGGCCCTGTTCGACGGCATCCCGCTGGAGCAGACCAACACTTCGATGACGATCAACGCCACGGCCATGTGGCTGCTGGCGCTGTACCAGGTCGCCGCGGAGGAGCAGGGCGCCGATATCGCCAAGCTCACCGGCACCACGCAGAACGACATCATCAAGGAATACCTGTCCCGCGGCACCTACGTTTTCCCGCCCGGCCCGTCGGTGCGCCTGACCACCGACGTGATCGCGTACACGGTCGCCCGCATGCCCAAGTGGAACCCGGTCAACGTCTGCAGCTACCACCTCCAGGAGGCCGGGGCCACCCCGGTGCAGGAGATCGCGTACGCGCTGTGCACGGCGATGACCGTGCTGGACGCCGTGCGCGACGGCGGGCAGGTACCCCCGGAGCGGATGGGCGAGGTCGTCGGGCGGATCTCCTTCTTCGTCAATGCGGGCGTCCGCTTCGTCGAGGAGATGTGCAAGATGCGGGCCTTCGCCCGGCTCTGGGACACGATCACCCGGGAGCGGTACCAGATCGCCGACCCCGCGCGCCGCCGCTTCCGCTACGGCGTGCAGGTCAACTCACTGGGCCTGACCGAGGCGCAGCCGGAGAACAACGTCCAGCGGATCGTCCTGGAGATGCTGGCCGTCACCTTGTCCTCCGGCGCCCGGGCCCGCGCCGTGCAGCTCCCGGCCTGGAACGAGGCGCTAGGCCTGCCGCGGCCCTGGGACCAGCAGTGGGGCCTGCGCATCCAGCAGGTGCTCGCGTACGAGTCGGACCTGCTTGAGTACGGCGACCTGTTCGACGGCTCCCCCGTGGTGGAGGCCAAGACCGCGGAGCTGGTGGCCGGCGCCGAGGCGGAGATCGCCGTGGTGGCGGAGCTGGGCGGGATGGTGCCGGCGGTGGAGTCCGGTTACCTCAAGGCCCAGCTCGTCACCTCGTACGCGGCCCGCCGCGCGCGCATCGAGTCCGGCGAGGAGAAGGTCGTGGGAGTCAACTGCTTCCAGGCCACCGAGCCCAGCCCGCTCACCGCGGACACCGACGCGGCCGTCCACCACGTGGACCCGGCCTACGAGCTGGCGGTGCTGGCCGACCTGGCGGAGTGGCGCACGCGGCGCGACGATGCGCAGGTGGCCGCTGCCCTCGACGGGCTCAGGGCCGACGCGAACCGCCAGGACGTCAACCTGATGGACGCGACCCTGGCCTGCGCCCGGGCAGGGGTGACCACCGGCGAGTGGGCCTTCGCGCTGCGCGAGGTGTTCGGTGAATACCGGGCCCCCACCGGTGTCGGCAGCGCCCCGGTGGCGCCCGCCGGACCGGGCGGGGAGCTGGCCGCGGTCCGCGAGGCGGCGCTCGCCACCGCCGCCGAGATCGGGGTGGGCAGGCTGCGCCTGCTGCTGGGCAAGCCCGGCCTGGACGGGCACTCCAACGGCATCGAGCAGATCGCGGTCCGGGCCCGTGACGCCGGGTTCGAGGTGATCTACCAGGGCATCCGGCTCACCCCCGCGCAGATCGTGGCGGCCGCGGTCGCCGAGGACGTGCAGTGCGTAGGGCTGTCGATCCTGTCCGGCGGGCACGCCGAGCTGGTGCCCGACGTGCTCCGCCGCCTGCGTGAGGCCGGCGCGGGAGACATCCCGGTGGTGGTCGGCGGGATCATCCCGCCAGCCGACGCTCAGGCCCTGTGCTTCCAGGGAGTAGCTGCCGTCTTCACCCCCAGGGACTTCGACATTACCGCCATCATCGGCCGCATCGTCGACGAGATACGCCTGGCCCACAAGCTCCAGCCGTGGTCAGCCAGCCACGCTGTGGCGACCCGGCCGACCAGCGCCACGACAATCGAAGGGTGACAGGACCTGACATGACCACCGCAACGACTACACCCATCACCGCGACTGACCGCCTGCGCCCGCGCCGTTCCTGCCTNNACGCGCTCAACACCGGCGACTGGGGCGGCAAGATCCGCGTTGTCCGGGTCAACGACTGGACCACCCACTGGACCTACCGGGACGTGATCACGGTGGTCGAGGGCGCGGGCGCCAACCTGGACTGCCTCATGCTCCCGAAGGTCCAGGACGCCGAGCAGGTCAAAGCGCTGGACCTGCTGCTCACCCAGATCGAGAAGACAGTGGGCCTGCCGGTCGGCCGCATCGGCATCGAAGCCCAGATCGAGAACGCCATGGGGCTGATGAACGTCGACGCGATCGCCGCCGCCTCGCCGCGGCTTGAGACCATCATCTTCGGGCCCGCGGACTTCATGGCCTCGATCAACATGAAGTCGCTGGTGGTCGGCGAGCAGCCCCCCGGCTACCCGGCGGACGCCTACCACTACATCTTGATGCGCATCCTGATCGCCGCCCGCGCCCATGACCTGCAGGCCATTGACGGTCCTTACCTGCAGATCCGGAACGCCGATGGCTACCGCGAGGTGGCCAGGCGGGCCGCCGCGCTCGGCTTCGACGGCAAGTGGGTGCTGCACCCGGACCAGATCGCCGCCGCCAACGAGATCTTCTCCCCGTCGCAGGAGGACTACGACCACTCCGAGTTGATCCTGGACGCCTACGACTGGTGCACCTCGGAAGCCGGCGGGGCCAAGGGGTCGGCCATGCTCGGCGACGAGATGATCGACGAGGCCTCCCGCAAGATGGCCCTGGTGATCGCGGCCAAGGGCAGGGCCGCGGGGCTACCGCGCACCTCTAAATTCGAGCCCCCACAGGCCTGAGAAAAGGACACCGAGCACGATGCGGTTCGGACGGACGTATGAGGAGTTCGAGGTCGGGGCGGTCTACAAGCACTGGCCAGGTAAGACGGTGACCGAGTACGACGACCACCTGTTCTGCCTGCTCACCATGAACCATCATCCGCTTCACCTGGACGCGAACTACGCCGGGCAGGCCACCGATTTCGGCCGGAACGTGGTGGTGGGCAACTACATCTACTCGCTGCTGCTCGGTATGTCGGTGCCGGACGTCTCGGGCAAGGCCATTGCGAACCTGGAGGTCGAGTCGCTGCGGCACGTGGCGCCGACCTTCCACGGCGACACCATCTACGGCGAGACGACCGTGCTCGGCAAGCGGCTCACGTCCTCGGGTGACCGGGGCATCGTCCAGGTCGAGACCCGCGGCTACAACCAGGACGGCACCGTGGTGTGCGTGTTCCGCCGCAAGGTCATGGTGCCGACCGAAACCTACCTCAAGGAACGCGGCGGGGAGCAGCCCGGCCGTCCCGAGCCTGATCCGCAGTCCAGCTGACCCCGAAGGAACTCGCCATGGGACGCCTCGCACAGACCGAAGGCCTGACCGAGTTCGAGCAGGACATCCTGGCCACGGTCCGGGACTTCACCGCCCGGGAGATCATCCCGGTCGCGACCGAGCTTGAGCACCGGGACGAGTATCCCGCCCAGATCGTGGCGGGGATGCGCAAGCTCGGCCTGTTCGGGCTGACCATCCCGGAGGAGTACGACGGCCTCGGCGCATCGCTGCTCATCTACGCCCTGGTCGTGGAGGAGATCGCCCGCGGCTGGATGTCGGTGTCGGGCATCATCAACACCCACTTCATCGTCGCCCACATGATCGCCCGCCACGGCACCGCCGAGCAGAAGGACTACTTCCTGCCCAAGATGGCGGCCGGCGAGGTGCGCGGCGCCTTCTCCATGTCCGAACCCGGCCTGGGCTCAGACGTCGCGGCGATCCGCACCAAGGCCGTTCGCGACGGGGAGGACTTTGTCATCAACGGCCAGAAGATGTGGCTGACCAACGGCGCAACGTCCAACCTGGTGGCGGTGCTCTGCCGGACCGAGGAGGGATACGACGCTCCGCACCGCAACATGACCACCTTCCTGATCGAGAAGGAGCCGGGCTTCGGGCCTAACCCAGCGGTGCCGGGCCTGACGGTGCCAGGGAAGATCGAGAAAATGGGCTACAAGGGGGTCGACACCACCGAGCTGATCCTGCAAGACGTCCGCATTCCCGCCGCCCGCGTGCTCGGCGGTAACACCGGCCGGGGCTTTTACCAGATGATGGACGGCGTCGAAGTCGGCCGCGTCAACGTCGCCGCCCGTGGCTGCGGGATCGCCCTGCGTGCCTTCGAGCTGGCCATCGACTACGCGCAGCGGCGGCACACCTTCGGCCAGCCGATCGCCCAGCACCAGGCGATCCAGTTCAAGCTGGCCGAGATGGCGACCAAGGTCGAGGCGGCCCACCAGATGATGGTGATGGCCGCCCGCAGGAAAGACTCCGGGCACCGCAACGACCTGGAAGCCGGAATGGCCAAGTACCTCGCGTCCGAGTACGGC
>PLIQ01000237.1 GCA_003140115.1 Actinomycetota bacterium
CGTGCCGCGTCGTCGTCGCCGGCAGCGGCGATCCTGGCGATCAAGCCCATCTCGTGAGGGCCGGTTTGTGCCCCGCTGTCACTCCTCGACACGGCCGCCCCCAACCAAGTACTACGAGATCAATCTGCCGATCGGTTCGCTCAGATGACCGGCTTTCTGCCTGATTTCAGTATGACGGGCCTGCCCCGGAAAAACATGCCGGCCGAGCGAACCGATCGGCTCCTGCCCCCCGTAAGTGAAGCACCCACGACACACAGCGACGGCAGCGAGGTCAAGTGGCAATCATGTCTGACCTCAACCTGGCCAAGCGGTGGGGCTAGAAGTTCCTTACCCTTCACGGAACGGAGCGCACCGATGGTGTACTCACCAAGGAACGCGGGATTCCCCGGCCGCAACGCGGGGTTCCCGGCCTTTCTGACGGCGGAACGCAAAGGCAGTCATCCGAGCAGCCGACAGCCGCTCCGGAAACCGGCAGCGGACAATTCTCCTAGTCTGGTGTCGTGCCCCCGCGGCTTGAAGAGATAGCGATGCGAGAGAACGGCTTCGTGCTGGCGCTGTGGGGTGGCATAGGTATTGTTATCGGCGCTGTGCTGCCCTTCATCTACAACGTCCAGGTCGACGGAACTCCGTTCGCTAGCGGATCCTTGGACCCGATCAGCGGTTTGATCTCGGGTACACCGACACTTCTGCCACCATGAAGTTCCTGGTCTTGTAGGAGTCGCGGGTCCCATCTACGTCCGGCGGCGAGCAGATGGGCGAAACCCCGCACCACGTGGGTGCCCCGCCCGTGGACAGCGATAACCACGGTTCGGAAGAAAGATCTTCTGACTACGGGTTGACACGTCGAAGGCCCGCGAGCGTATACTCGGCTACGAGTACTTAAAAACGAGTCATCGTGAACGAGGACTCGGAGACGAGGTGGTGCGGGATGGCCAAGCGACGCAAGGTCGGCAACCTGCTGGCGCTGTCGCTGCTCACGCTGCTGACCGAGCGCCCGATGTACCCCTATGAGATGGCGACGCTGCTGCGGGAACGCGGCAAGGACAATGCCATCAAGGTCAACTGGGGATCGTTCTACACGGTGGTCCAGAACCTGGAGAAGTACGGGTTCATCGAGGCCGTCGAGGTCGTACGCGAGGGCAGGCAGCCGGAGCGGACCACCTACCAGATCACCGACGCGGGCCGCGCGGAGCTGATGGACTGGCTGCGGGAGCTGCTCAGCGTGCCCGAACGGGAGCACAACAGCTTCGAGGCGGCCCTCGGCGAGTCCGCCGTCCTGGCCCCCGACGAGCTGATCGGCCTGCTGCAGCAGCGACTGGCCGCGCTCGAGGAGGCCAACGGCCTTATCCAGGCTGAGCTGGCCACCCTGGTCACCCAGGTACCCCGGCTGTTCCTCATCGAATCGGAGTACTACCTCGGGCAGCGCCGGGCCGAGGAGGAGTGGGTGCGCGGGCTGCTCAAGGAGTTCACCGGCGGCACGTTCCCTGGCCTGGAGGCCTGGCGGCGCTTCCACGCGACCGGCGAGGTCCCTGACTACATGCAGGCGCTCGTCGACCAGGAAGGGGGAAGCGCGGCCGATACCTGATCAAACGACCCCGGCCTGGTGCGGCAACACCGGCGGCCGGGGCCGTCAACCTCAAGTCGATCCCGCGAGCGCGGAACCCGAGGTCCCAATATCAAGAGTAGCCGGGTTTCTCCTCGCGGGGCTGGATCGTCGCGATCCGTAACCGTAGGAGAAACAGTGAGTTCGACCGACTGCGCCATCGAGGCGCATCAGCTAGTCAAGACCTACGCCGTGCGTGGCAACAAGCACGGCATCCGGGCCCTGGACGGCCTCGACCTCGGCGTTCCCCGGGGCATTATCTACGGCCTGCTCGGCCCGAACGGCGCGGGCAAGAGCACCACAGTCAAGATCCTGACCTCGCTGGCCAGGCCCGACGCGGGCTCGGCCCGGGTGGCGGGCATCGACGTGCTGGTCCAGCCGGGCCGGGTACGGCACCTGATCGGTGTCGTGGCCCAGCGTTCGGGCGCCGACCCGACCGCGACCGGCCGGGAGAACCTGATGCTGCAGGGCCGGCTGTACGGCCTGCGCGGCGGCTCGGTCCGGGCCCGCGCCGACGAGCTACTCGACCATTTCGGGCTGACCGAGGCGGCGGGACGGCTGGTCAAGACGTACTCCGGCGGTATGCAGCGTCGGCTGGACGTCGCGCTCGGCCTGATGCACCGGCCCGCGGTGCTGTTCCTGGACGAGCCGACCACCGGCCTGGACCCGGAGTCCCGGGCCGCGATGTGGCAGGAGATCGCACGGCTGGCGGGCGGTGAGGGGATGACCGTGCTGCTGACCACGCACTACCTGGAAGAGGCCGATCGGCTGGCCAGCCAGCTCGCGATCGTGGACCGCGGCCGGGTGGTGGCGACCGGCTCCCCGGAAGGGCTCAAGGGCCAGCTGCGCGGCGACGTGGTGCAGGTGGAACTGCCCGCCGACGCCGACGCGGGCCTGGTCCGCTCGGTGCTGGCCGGCCTGCCGGAGGTGCGGGACGTGGTCATCGCCGGGCGCAACGTGTCGGCGCGTAGCGACGACGGCGCGGCCGCGGTCCCCGTCGTGCTCGGGGCGCTGCAGCGTGCCCGGATCAACGCATTGTCGGTGGCGGTGGCCCGGCCGTCGCTCGACGACGTGTACCTGCGGCACACCGGGCGCCGCTACAGCGAGTCGGAGACGGACGGGCAGGAAGCCCGTCACGAGCGGGAAAGTGTGGAGGCGAGCAAGTAATGGCTACCGCGCAACTGGAGTCCGCGCCGTCGGGCGCGGCCGTCACGACCGCACCGCCCAACACCGTGCCGTTCGGCACGACCCTGGTGCACACCTGGTACCTGACCGGCCGGAAGCTGCACGCCCTGGTGCGCCAGCCCTGGGTGCTCGCGTTCAGCGTCGTGCAGCCGGTGATCTGGCTGTTCCTGTTCGGGCAGTTGTTCCGCAAGATCATCGACATCCCGGGCTTCGCCTTCGGCGGCACGTACCTGGACTACCTGGTGCCTGGCCTGATCGCGATGAACGCCATGTCCAACAACATGTGGGCGGGCATGACGATGATCGAGGAGATCGACCGGGGCACGCTGAACCGGTTCTTGGCCGCGCCGGCCAGCCGGGTCGGGATCATGAACGCCAGCGTGGTGGAGCAGGCGGTCAGCACCACCGTCCAGTCCCTGATCATCATCGGCCTGGGGTTGGCGGGCGGAGCGCGCTATCACGGCGGGGCCGCCGGGGTGGCTGTGCTCGTCGCGGCGTCGATCCTGGTCGGCGTGGTGTTCGGGGCGCTGTCCAATGCGGTCGGCATGCTGCTGCGGTCCCGTGAGGCGATCATCGGCGTCTACACGTTCTTCATGCTCCCGCTGATGTTCCTGTCCTCGGCGTTCATGCAGACCCAGCTGATGCCGGGCTGGATGCAGGCCATCGCGTCGCGCAACCCGCTCAACTGGGTGGTCCAGATCGGCCGGTCGGCGGTCTCAACCCACCCGGACTGGGGCGCGATCGGGGTCCGCTGCGGCGGGCTACTCGTCCTCGCGGTGGTGTGCGTGGCGGTGTCGGTGGTGACGTTCCGCTCGTACCAGAAGAACGTCTGAGCGCGTTCAGCCAGGACACCAGCGCGGCGGGCCCACGGGGGCGCCCGCCGCGCTGGCCGTTCGCACTCAACGGTCCATGTCGGTCAACGGTCCATGTCGGTCACGGGAAGCGGCTGCTGGTTAGATGACTGCGGCTTCCAGTTCGGCCGTCGGCTCTTCTGGAACCGGGAGCAGCTCGGGATCACCGCCGCGCATGGTGCGGATGTCGCGGGGGATGAGCGCCAGGGCGGAGGCCACGACGATCGCGGCCGCGGCCGCGTACTGCGCCGAGGAGATCCCGATCGCGGCGCCCAGCGGGCCCGCGACCAGCGCCCCGGCGGGCATGGCCATCACCGTGCCGAGGACGTCGTACGAGGAGACCCGGGCCAGCTTGGCCGGCGGGATGTTCCGGGCCATGGCCACCGTCCACTGGACCATCATCATCTCGACGAACACGCCGAGGCCGAACGACGCGACGCACACGGCTGGCAGCGGCAAGACCATGGCCAGCGAGAGCGGCGAGATCGCCACCGCGCCCCCGGTGAGCACCACGAACAGCATGGGCCGACGTGGCGTGACCCGCAGCGACACCAGCCCGCCGGCGATCAGGCCGAGCGCGTCGGCGGCGGTGATGGCGCCCCAGGCGGCCGGGCCGCCCAGGTGCGCCCTGGCCACCACCGGGCCGAGCACGGAAAAGGCTCCGTACCAGGCCATCATCACGACGCTGAACTGGGCCACAATCACCCACAGCCAGGTGTGCGAGCGGAACTCCGACCAGCCCTCCCGCAGCTGGCGGAACAGCCCGGACGTCGCCGATTCGGATGCGTCCGATCCGACGGCCCGGGCCCGGATGGACAGCAGCATCGGCACCGTCCCCGCCATGCCGATCCCGCACAGCGCGAGCGCCCAGCCCGGTCCGGCCGCCGCTACCAGCAGGCCGGCCGCGGCTGCACCGGACATCTGCCCGGTGTTCATGGCCAGCCGGCTGATTGCGCTGGCGTCCTGCAGCATGCCGCGGGGGACCACCCGGGGGAGCAGCGCCTGGGAGGCCGGGTAGAACACCGCGATCCCGGTGCCGGTCACCGCCTCCAGCCCGATCATCGCCCACAGCGGCGGATGGCCGGTCAGCACCAGCACGCCGAACGTCCCCTCGCCGACCGCCATGAGCAGGTTGGCCGCGATGATCACCCGCTGCGGCCGGAACCGGTCGGCCGCCACCCCGCCGACAAGCGCGAACACCAGCGCCGGCGCGATCTGGGCCGCGAGCACGTAGGACAGGTCGGTGACCGAGCCCGTGGCCCGCAGCACCGCGAACGAGACGCCCACCATGGAGAACCCGACCGAGGCGGGCGCGATCAGCCGTTCGGCGAGCAGCAGCCGGAAGTCCCGGATCGCCAGTACGGGGTACCGGCGGACGAGCCCACCCCGCAACATCGGCTTGATCCCTTCCAGCAGCCCCCGACCGCTGCGGTCGGCGTGCCTACCTCATTGACGCTAGCTAGCAACACAACTGAGCGGCAATTTGTTTTCCCGCCGGGTGATTCCCCTTAGCGCCCGCCGGTCAGCACAGCTGGTCGATCCGGGTCCACACGCCCGGCGGATTGTCTTCGCGAGGCAGCCAGAGCATGGGCTGCCTGCCCTCGTACCGGAGCTGGAAGCCCGGATCTCCGGGGTAGCGACCCTTCCGGTCGGGCCAGACCACCTGCAGGGACGGTGGCCTGACGTAGCCGTAGTACCGGTCGGAGACGGTGAACAGGGTGGTCGACCGCCAGCTCGAACGAACCGGCCGGATCGCCAGCGAGCACGCGCAGATCCCGTCGAGCTCATCTCCGGCCTCGATTACCGCACCGTTCGCGATGCGCTCGCCGACCGAGTTCAAGATGACCGTCATGTGCTCGACGGGGAGCCCGAACATGGTCAGCTCCGGGCCCTGGTGGCTGAGCCACAGGCCGATGGTGTACGCCCAGGGCGGCGCGATCTCGTCGCCGAGCACCGCGGATACCGACCAGCCGACGGTACCGATGTCCTCGGCAATGGCCCGCATGCAGGCCTCCGGGTCGAGGTCTATCCCCTCGGCCATCGCATCGCATTCCGCGCACCGGCACCGCTGTTCCGGCGGGTTGGCGCGGCGTCTCCGTGGAGGGTGGTTCATGCCCCCACGCTACGAGGGGGGTACGACATTTTCGGGTGCCCAAAAGGATGGTCAGACGCATACGAGATGCTTGCCTCGTGGACGATGACGTGGTGCCTCGCAACAGGTTCAGCAGCTTCAGCCCGGTCTTCCCCGTGCGCGACCTGCGGGGTGCGCTGGCGCACTACGCGTCGCTCGGCTTCGAGGTGGAACCTTACGCCGATGGGGACGGGTACGGGTTCGCCGGGCGGGACGAGGTGAGCCTGCACCTGTCACTCGACGAAGGGCACGGGCCCGAGGCCGACCACCAGCACGTCGGCACCGCATACCTGTATGTCGAGGACGCCGACGCGCTGTACGACGAGTGGGCGCGGCCCGGCGTCGGCGGACTGACCCGCCGGGTCGGCGACACGCCGTACAAGCTGCGCGAGGGCTCCCACGTCGACCCGGATGGCAACCTGATCCGCTTCGGCTCGCCGATGCCCGGTCGGCCGGGCGAGCGCCTGCGCGCGCACCTGCAGACGCGATACGGGATCACGGTGGACGCGATGACCGAGCTTGACCTGGGCGTATGGCGGGTCGGGCGCGCGGACGGCCCGGATTGGGTGGCTCGCTGGTTCCCCGCCCGCAGGGCCGCCGAGGCGGTGGCGGGCGACGCCGCGATCCTCCGCTACCTGGCGGCGCACGAGTTCCCGGCCGAGCGGTGCGCGGCGGACGAGCCGGTCTCCGTCCTCGACGGCCGCTCCGTACTGGTCACCGGGTGGGCCGACACAGTTCCCCGGCAGCAGCGGCGGGACGCGATCCTCGCGGCGGGCGGCCTCAGCCACCTCGGCGCGCTGCTCGGCCGCCTGCACACTCTGGACACCACGCCGGCCACAAGCGCTGGCGACGGGGCGGCCGCGCGGCCGGGGGGTGCCTGGCATCACCTCGCGGACGGGCCGCCGTCGGCGGAGGTCGCAGCTGCTAGCGGGATGCTCGCCGAGGCCGCGCCCGTCATTGCCGATGCCGAGCGTGCGGCGTTCGACGCGCTCCGGGCGGAGGTCGCAGAACTGGACACGGCGGAGGGTCTGCCCGAGGGACTCATCCACCCGGATTTCGTCTTGGCGAACGTCGTCGCGACGCCGGGCGGCATGGTCCTCGTCGACTGGGCAGGCGCTGGCCGGGGGCCGCGCCTGTGGTCACTGGCGTTCCTCCTGTACGCGGAGGCCGCGAAGGATCCGCGCCGGGCAGGTGCGGTGCTGCTTGGCTACCGGGAGCACGTCACGCTGGAAGCGGAGGAACTCGACCGCCTAGGGGCGGTCGCCCGGACCCGTCCCCTCATCCTCAGCGCCTGGTCGGTGTGCATGGGACGCATAACCCCGACGGAGGCCATAAGCGCCGCGTCGCAGACGAAGGCCCTGACCGAGATGATCGCGACTCGGATCCGCGCGGCGCTGACGGGCCGCTGATCTCCCGCTGGCCGTCGGCACACAGCCACCGCAAGGGCTCTACCCGGCGGCGGCGGGAGGCTCCGCGGGCGCATCGGGATCGATGCCGTGCTCACGCAGCCGCGCCTCGAGGCCGGCCACCCGCGCCCGCAGCCGCCCGAGCTCATCAGACTCCCGGGTGCCGGCGCCGGCTCCCGGCTCGGCGCCCGCGCCGGCTTGCGCATCCACGCCTGCGCCCGCGTCGACCTCCGGGGGCGCGTCGCCCTCCGGGCCCGTGTCGCCAGCGCTCTGCGCACCGGCTGCCGTTTCCTGCTCGACCCGCGCCCGCTCCTCGATAAGCTGCTTCTCCGTATCGCGCAGCACCGCCGCCTGGCCGAAGTCTTGGACGTCGATGGCTGCTTCCTTGGCCTGCCGGACCTGAGCGATCCGCTCTTCCAGGCCGCTCAGCGCCGTGGAAACGGAGCGGGTGATGCCCAGCCGCCGCTCAATCGTGCTCAGCCGATCGTCGATCGTGTCCAGCAGGCCCTGGACCTGGCCGCGCAGGATCACATCGAGCTGGTGCCGCTCGCGCCCGGCCGACGGCAAGCCCTGGCCCTCCTCCGGATGATCCCGCAATTCCTGGGTCACCCGGGCCCGGAGCTCCTTCAGGTCCGCGCCGAGGTTGCCCAGGATCTTGATCGCCATGTTGTCGTCCTGGTGGATCAGCCCCAGCAGGAGGTGGCCGGTGCCGATGTATTCGTCGCGGAGCTGCAAGGCCTCCCGCAGGGACAGCTCCAGGGACTTCTTGGCCCGGCGCGTGAACGGGATGTGCCCGGATGGCTGCGTCTTGCCCCGGCCGATGATCGCGACGACTTGGTCCCGGGCCGCGACCAACGTGACGTCCATACCCTCGAGGGCCTGGGCGGCCGAACCCCGGCCTTCGTGCAGCAGGCCGAGTAGCAGGTGCTCGGTGCCGATGTAGTTGTGGTCGAGTGTGCGTGCCTCCTCTTGGGCGAGGACGACAACGCGCCGCGACTGATTGGTGAACCGTTCGAACATGACTGTCTCCGATTCAGGCCGGCCCCCCGCCGCCGGATCTTGATCCTTCGAAGGCAGGACCCGACCTCTCTAGTGTGCACCTCATCGAGGTCAGGTCAGTCGGGCCCGGAAGGCGGCCGTCTTGACCCGGTTCTGGCAGGACGTGGAGCAGTACCGCCGAGTGCCGTTGCGGGAGGTGTCGACGTAGACCCGGTCGCACCCCGGCGCGGTGCAGACGCCGAGCCGATCGGCCCCGGAGCCGCCGAGCACGACCGCCAGGCCCGTGGCGCAGCCGGCCGCCCACCCGTTCGGCAGCGAGTCGTCGGCGGCGTGGAAGTGCAGGTGCCAGGCCTGCCCGTCGTGCCGTTCGAGTTCAGGCCGGGCGCCGGTGCGGATCAGCAGCGCGTTGACCTGCGCGGCGGCGTCATCGATGGTGCCCGCGCCGACCGCTTCGAACACCCCGCGCAGCTCCGCCGCGACGAAGCACAGCTCGGCCGCTTCCTCCCAGGTGGCCTCGCGCCCGCCGCTCGCGAGTAGGACCGCCCCCACGGCCGCCGTCCGGTCGTCGCCTTCGGGCGGCTGGTAGCCGCGGCCACGGTCCTCGCCGGGCGTGAGCAGGTTGACCAGAGCCACTGCCACCCCGACCACGACATCTGTGTGACTGTTGAAATTCACTTGACCAGTTACACCTCGGCGCCTAGGTTGTTACTGTCCAAAGAAGCTTAGCCAGTAACAGCCCTTGAGCAAGGAGGCCCGGCGTGCCGGAACTTGACCGCGACACCGCACTGGACTGGATCGAGCGCTGGGACCGCCAGCAGGAGGAGAGCCTGCCCGATCGCGAAGACCGGTTCACCGCCCTGATCGACGCGGTCGAAGAGGGGACCGGACGCTCGGACCCGCTGGTCCTCGACCTCGGGTGTGGCCCCGGTTCGCTGTCGGTCCGTCTGCTCGACCGGCTGCCGCGCGCCACCGTCATCGGTATCGACGCCGACCCGGTGTCGCTGGCGCTGGGCCAAGCCGCCTACTCCGGCCGGCTTGGACTTCGCCTCATCGACCTGGACCTGCGCGAGCCCGGCTGGTCCGCCCGGCTGGACCTGGCCCGGCCCGCGGACGCGGCGGTCAGCACCACCGCCCTGCACTGGCTGCCCGAACGCGACCTGCGAGCCATGTACGCCGAGCTGGCCACCGTGCTCGGTCCAGGCGGTTTGCTGCTCGACGGCGATCACTTCACTCTCGACGTGAAGGAGTCGCCCACGCTGGCCCGGCTCGACCTGGCCCTGCGGCGGCGCGAGGACCAGCGGCGCTTTCCCGGCGGACACTCCGAGAGCTGGTCCGCCTGGTGGCAGGCCGCCGCCGCTGACCCGCTGCTGGCCGGACACGTAGCCGAACGCGCGCGCCGCCGGGTGGATGCCGGTCACCATGGCAGCGAATCGAACCAGCTCGCCACCCACGTCGAGGCGCTCACCCAGGCCGGGTTCGCCGAGATCGGCACGCTCTGGCAGCGCGGCGACAACCGCCTGCTATGCGCTGTCCTGCCCGGCCCCGGCTGCCGGAAGCCAGCCCTAGCTAGCGGAAGCTAGCCCGCCCCGGCGCCCTGGTCCCTGAGCTTGCGTTCGATCACGGCCAGCCGGGCGGCCACGGCGGCCAGCTCAGCCCTGAGATCGGCAGGCGCGGCCCCCTCGGGCTGCCTGCCGTGCAGGATCTGGATCACCTGCTCGCGGGTGCCGTCGAGATCAGCGCCGAAGCCCACCAGGACCTGCGCGCCCACGCCTGCGCCCTCGCTGAGGACGCCGAGCAGGATGTGCTCGGTCCCGATGTAGTGGTGGCCGAGTTGCAGCGCCTCGCGCAGCGACAATTCGAGCACCTTCTTGGCCCGCGGGGTGAACGGGATGTGGCCTTCGGACGCCCCCTGGCCACGGCCGATGATCTCCTCGACCCGCTGCCGCGCCGCGTCCTGGTCGATGCCCTGCGCCTCGAGCGCCTTGGCTGCTACTCCCTGGCCCTCGTCGATGAGGGCCAGCAGGATGTGCTCGGTCCCGATGTAGTTGTGCCCCAGGTCCCTGGCCTCGTTTTGCGCTAGGACGACGACCCGCCGGGCCCTGTCGGTAAAACGCTCGAACATCGTTCCGCTCCCGGAATGGGGGTCGGGTGGATCAGCAGCGCCTGGCGTAGGCGATGTTGACGATCGCGATGGCGGCCCAGATCAGCAAGACCATCACGGCCTGCCCGCCGTGCTGAGCGTGCGCCACGATCGCGGTGGCCGCGACGCCGAGCGTCATCGACCCGAGCGCGATGACGGTCATCGCCACGCTGTGCTGTCCGCCGGACCGTGCGGACGCCCGGGCCGCTGGCACCTGCGCTTGGTAGCCAGGATACCCAGGGTAGCCAGGATACCCAGAGTAGCCAGGATAGCCGGGATACCCTGGATAACCGTGGTAACCGGCGGGCGGGTATCCGGAAGGAGCGAGATAACCCTGCGGTGCCGCAGCTACCTCAGGCGCCGCAGGCTCGGCCGACTCACCGACCGGCGGACTGGGCGGAGGACCGGCCGACGGACCGCCCGGCGCGAAGTACGGGCCGTACGGCGGCCCGAACGGTGCGCCATACTGTCCTAGCCGCGCGTCGATCCGCTTGTCGATCTCCGCGCCTATCCGCTCGACCAAGCCCTCGGCCACCGCGTCGTCGTAGCCCGGCCCCAGGTCGTGGCGCGCGCTCACGGAGGCGCGGATCTCCGCCTCGTGGTCGCTGCCCATGTGCGCACGGTACAACGTGTAGAGGGCCGCTACCAAGTTGTCCGCCAGTGCCTCGGCCTTCTGGCTGGTGGTGTCAGCGGACGGACGTGAGCCGGTCAGACGAAGCGGTTGTACTGTCGGTTCAGCTGGGCCAGACCGGAAGAGGGCGCCGTCGGTGGGCCCTGCGACGTAGCATCGGAGCCCAGGCGTTGGGCGGTGCGGCCACTGGCCCGGGACTCTGGCCGCAAGGAGTTGCCCGTGAAGTTGTTCAACGCCCGGGAGATGGCCGCAGCCGGTGGGACGTTCACCAGCCGGTGGTGGAGGTCGTCGGGCTGGCGGTGGGACTCTGTCCGGTTCGGTTCCGGGGTCAGCACGCGTCAGGCATGGTCTGTCCGATGGGTTGCGGGGCGGCGAACACCTTGTGTCGGTCTTTGGTGGTGGAGACCGATGAAGGGCACGGGGAGGGCGACACGATGCCTCCATGACGTGGATGTGCTGTATCTGCCTTAAAAGCGTAAGTACGATCGAGATGTGCATCTTCGGTATAACTACCGCCTCTACCCGACCCCGGGCCAGCGCGCCGCGCTAGCCAAGGCGTTCGGATGCGCGCGGTTTGTGTTCAACGACGCGCTCCGCGCCCGGCAGGAAGCGCACGCGGCCGGGCTGCCGTACCTCACCGACGCGGAGTTGTCGGCGCGGCTGACCGCCACTAAAGCCACCCCGCAGCGGGCGTGGCTAAGTGAGGTGTCCTCCGTAGTGCTACAGCAGGCCCTGGCGGACCTGAATACGGCGTCGCGGAACTTCTTCGCCTCCATCAAAGGCACACGGATGGGGCCGAAGATCGGGCCGCCCCGGTTCCGGTCGCGGAAGGACGGCCGGCAGGCGGTCCGGTTCACCGCCAATGCCCGGTTCCAGGTCACGCTGGGCGGGAAGCTGCGGCTGCCGAAGATTGGGGAGGTGCCAGTGCGATGGTCGCGGGCGCTGCCGTCGGCGCCGTCATCGGTCACGGTGATCAAGGACTCAGCGGGCCGGTACTTCGCCAGCTTCGTCGTGGAATCCGAGCCCGTCACCCTGCCTGAGACCCAGCCGGTGATCGGCCTCGACCTGGGGCTGAGTCACTTCGCGGTGCTGTCGGACGGTCGGAAGATCGCCTCCCCGCAGTTCCTGCGCCGAGCGGAGAAGAAGCTCAGGCGGACGCAGCGCTCGCTGTCCCGCAAGCAGGACGGCAGCCAGAACCGGGACAAGGCCAGACTCAGGGTCGCCCGGGTGCATGCCCAGGTAGCCGATGCGCGGCGAGAGTTCCACCACCAACTGTCCACGGCGCTGATCCGCGAAAACCAAGCGGTCGCCGTGGAAGATCTGGCGGTCAGGGGTCTCGCCCGCACCCGGCTGGCCAAGGCTGTCCACGACGCCGGGTGGTCGGCGTTCTTGCTCATGCTGGAGTACAAGGCCCGCCGGTACGGGCGGGAGTTCCGCCGCATCGGCCGGTTCGAGCCCACGTCCCAGGTGTGCTCGGCCTGCGGGGTGAAAGACGGGCCCAAGCCGCTGCATGTGCGGGCCTGGCAGTGCCGGGAATGCGGTGCGTGGTTGGACCGGGACGTGAACGCGGCAGTGAACGTCGCTAGGGCCGCCGGGCTGGCGGTGTCAGCCTGTGGAGCGCAGGTAAGACCGGGAGTGATCCCGGCACAGCGCGGTGAAGCAGGAACCCTCCGAGGTGCCGCGTGAAGCGGTACGGCAGGAACCTTCCCGCCTCTAGACGGGAAGAGGAAGTCAAAAATATCTCAGTTACGGCGGGCGTAGGCGATGTTGACCAGCCCGATGACGATCCAGATCAGCGCGATGAGTAGCACCTGGCCGGCCGACATGGCTCCCGTCGAGTTCCCCGGGTGCAGTACCGCTGCCGTTCCCCCGATGGCGCACCCCATCGAGCCCAGGGCCAGGAACACCGGCGCCACTCCGATGCGGCCCGGCACCGGGGCGCGGCGCGGCCGCGACGGCACCGGAGCCTGCAGCTGCCCGAACATCCGTGCGTCCACCCGCCGGTCAATCTCCTCGCCAATCCGCTCGACCAGGCCTTCGGCCACGGCCGTGTCGTACCCCGGGCCGAGATCGCGATGCGCCTCCGCCGAGGCCCGCACTTCATCCCTGATGCTCATGGCGCCACGCTAACCGCGGGCCGCGCGCGGGACATTGGGGCTACCACCCGGTTCTACGCTCAGGCTGGCCCCACCAAAGCCCGCGGCAAAGCCCGGCGGCAAAAGCCGCGAAACCGACCCCCCGCGAACCGTTCGGGATACGGATTTCTGCTGGCAGACTAGGGGGGTGCCAGTGATCCCCGCCCCGCAGACCGCGCAGGTCCAGGACCGTACGCCGCGCCAGGACGAGCCCTGCGTGCTGCTCAAGCTGGGCGAGATCGTGCTCAAGGGGCGGAACCGGCAGCAGTTCGAGCGCATGCTGCAAGCCAACATCCGCGCCGCGCTCAAGGACACCGGCATTCCGGTCGACGTCCGGCAGCGAGAAGGGGTCATCCTGCTGCGTATCGCCGACGGTGAGCAGCGCGGCCCGGCCGGCTGGACGGCGGCCGCGAGCGAGATCGCCGAGCGGGTCCGGGACGTCCCGGGCATCGTCACGGTGGCCCGGCCGCTGCGGGTGACCAAGACGCCCGAGGCGGTCGTGGCCGCCGCGGTGGCGCTGACCGCGAACAAGAATGGAACGTTCGCCGTCCGGGCCCGCCGCCGGGACAAGCGCTTCCCGCTGACCTCGGCGGAGATAGCCGTCCTGGTCGGCCGCGAGGTCCAGGAGGCGCACGGGCTGGCCGTCAACCTGTCTCGCCCGGACATGAAGGTTTTCATCGAAGTCGATTCCGATGAGGTCTTCGTCTTCACCGAGGGCCTGTCCGGGCAGGGCGGTCTGCCGGTCGGGATGAGCGGCCGCGGCGTCGTGCTGATGTCCGGCGGCATCGACTCGCCGGTGGCCGCGTACCGGATGATGCGCCGCGGCCTGCGCTGCTTCTTCCTGCATTTCTCTGGTATGCCGCTGACCGGCCCCGAATCGATCTACAAGGCCTACGCGCTGGTCCGCGGCCTGGACCGGTTCCAGGGCGGCTCGCGGCTGTTCGTCGTGCCGTTCGGCAAGGCTCAGCAGGCGCTGGCCTCCTCCGGCGCGGACCGGCTGCAGATCATGGCCCAGCGGCGGCTGATGCTCAAGACCGGCGAGGCGCTCGCCCGGCGGCTCGGCGGCACCGCCCTGATCACCGGCGACTCGCTCGGCCAGGTCAGCAGCCAGACCCTGACCAACCTGATCGCCCTGGACGACGCGGTACGACTGCCGATCCTGCGTCCGCTGATCGGCTGGGACAAGACCGAGATCATGGCCGAGGCCCGGCGCATCCGCACCCTGTCCATCTCCGAACTCCCCGACCAGGACTGCTGCACCCTGCTCACCCCGCGCCGGGTCGAGACGAAGGCCCGGATCGACGACCTGCGCCGTATCGAAGGCCGGCTGGACGCCGCCGACCTGGCCGAGGAACTGGCCCTGAGCGCGCAGGAGTATCGCCGGTAAAACCCTTTTTATACGGAACGGCCGTGGCGCGCGCCTCCGCCCCCGTTCACGCCGCGGATGCGGCAAGATCGGATCCATGAGCGGGGATCATGCCGATGACTACCTTGCCGGGTTGCCTGCGGACCAGCGAGCCGAGCTGACCCGGGTAAACGAACCCGGGTTAAGTGCGCTGCGCGGGTACCTGACCTCGGGCCAGGCGGTGGCGTTCCTGGGCGCCGGCGCGTCGGCACCGCTGTACCCCCTGTGGGTCGGCCTGATCGGCGACCTGGTCGACGCGGCGGCCGGGCGCATGTCCGCCGAGGAAGCGGACACCTGCCGGGCCCTGGCGCGGGACAGCCCGGAGGAAGTCGTAGAGATCATCCGCCAGCAGCTTGGGGTACCGGCCTACCGGGAAGTGCTGCGTCAGGTGCTGCGGGCCCGCACCGACCCGGAAACCGGCTGCTCCTGGACGCCAGTCCAGGAGCTGGTGTGCCGCTGCGCGTTCAAGGCGGTCGTGACCACCAACTACGACCCCGGCATCGTCGACGCCCGCATCCGAGTCCGCCCCGGCGCCTCCTCCACCGGCTTCACCACCTGGGAAGACGAGCTGGGCCTTGACCGCTGGCGGACCGGCGACGTGTTCGGCGAGTCCGAACTCCCGGTGCTGTTCGCTCACGGCCAGCACAACCGCCCCGACAGCATCGTGCTGGCTACCACCGAGTATCGCCGGGCCTACGCCGGTAAGCTCCCCCACGTCCTAGCCCGCCTGATGGACGGCCACCTGGTGTGGCTCGGGTTCAGCTTCGCCGACCAGCGGATCGCGGCAATCTTGCGGGAGATCGACAACCGGACCGGCACCCGGATCGACCCGGGCGCCGCGCCTCGTCATGTCGCGGTCATGGCCTGGGACCCGGCCGCCGAGGCCAGGGACCCGGGGATCCTGGCCCGCCGCGCCGAGATCGCCTACGGCGCCCACCTGGTGCTGTACCCGGCGCCCGCCGGCGATCATACGGTGTTGGGTCGGCTGCTGGCCGACCTGATCGACGACCGCTTCCCGTCGGCCGTCGACCTCCCCGCCCGCGCCGCCCCTGTCCCCCAGACCTCGCCGGGCATCCCGGTGCGATGGGTACCCGGCCCGGAGCCGGTAGAGCATTTCACTGGCCGGTCTGAGGAACTGGCCCGCCTGGACCGCTGGGCCGCCGACCCCCAGGTCTCCCTGGTCGGCGTGACCGCCTGGGGCGGCGCCGGCAAGACCGCTCTCGTCACCCACTGGGTACTCCATGCGCAGCATCCCGGTCTGCGTGGGGTTTTTGGCTGGAGTTTCTACGCAGACCCTTCCGCCGAGCACTGGGCCGACAGCCTGCTGGAGTGGGCGCGGCAGGAGTTCGGGATCGTGGTGGCTGGCACCGGCCGACCGGCCGAGGCGGCGCTGGCCTTGCTGTGCTNNGCCTGCCAGCTGGACCATGGCGGCCTGGTCCTGCTGACGTCCCGGTTCCCGTTCGCGGACCTGGAGACCTTCGACGGCGGCATCGCCCGGATGCTGGAGGTTCCGCCGTTCACCCCGGCGGAGGGGTCGACTCTGCTGGCCGCAGCGGGCGGCGGCTGGCTGCCCGATAGCGAGCGGCAGGCCCTGGTCCGGGAAGTGGACGGGCACGCATTGGCCACCGGGGTGCTGGCCGGGCTGCTGGCCGCCCGCCCGCCTGCCAGCGACCTGGCCGCGCTGCGCGCCGGGCTGACCGAGGCCACCCGTACCGATATGCGGGTCGGCAAGGTGCTGGAGTTCTACGCCGGAACGATGGCCGAGCCGGACCGGTACCTGCTCGCCGCGGTGTCGCTGTTCGCCCGGCCCGCCGATCCCGGCGCGGTACTGGCGGTGGCCGACCATGAGGCGTTCGAGTCGCGGCTGACCGGGTGGACTCCGGCGATGGTGCAGGCCGCGGTGCGCGGCCGGCTGGCCGGGCTGGCGTCCTGGCATCCCGACGGTACGATCTCCGCCCACCCGCTGGTCCGCGATACCTTCCGGCCGCTGGTAATGGCCGCCGCCCGGACCGCCGCCGATACCGCCCTGGCCGGGATGCCTGCCGGGACCGTGCCCACCCGGGCGGACGCGTTGCGGGTGGTCGAGGTCATCGAACTGCTGCTCGACGTCGGCCAATGGCGGGCCGCCGACGACATGTACCAGAATCGCTGCGATGGAGGATATGTATTCAGGGATCTTCCCGCGGCCCGGCTCGGCCAGCGCGCCGCCGCCGCGTTCGTGGCCACGTCCGCCCGCCGCGACGCCTGCGTGACCCAGCTCAGCCCCCGACGTCTCAGCCTCCACGTGAGCGCCGTCGGCCTGTTCGCGATGTACGCCGGTGACCTGGCCCCGGCACGCGAATACATATCGCTGGGATCCCGTTACTTCCGCGACGCCGGGGACACGGTAAACCTGGGAATCAGCTCGCAGAACCTGACCGAGTGCCTCGGCTATCTCGGGCAACTAGGCCCGGCCCGCGACGCCGCGGCCGAAGCGCTCGCCTGCGCCGAGACCACCCACGACCGAGAGCAGATGGGGTACGCGCACGCGTTCCTAGGCTGGCTGGCTGGCCTGGCCGGCGACGCGGCCGAGGCCGAGCAGCAGTTCACCGCCGCCGACCAGATCGAAGTCATCGACGACAGCGAGCGACATCACCTGTACGGGGGTCGAGGGACCCGGTGGGCGGATTGGCTGGCCCGCACCGGGCGGCCCGGCCCGGCCCGGACGCTGACCGAACGCAACACCGACATCTGCCGGAGAAACGGCTGGAATCAGGATGTGGCCCGGTCGGGCAGGATGCTGGGCCGCCTGGCCCTGGCCTCCGGGGACATCGCGGCGGCCGGCGGGCACCTGGCGGCGGCGGCCGCGATGTTCCGGGACGGGGACTACCTGACCGAGCTCGCCGTCACCCTGGCCGACCTGACCGAGCACGCCCGGGTCGACGGGGACCTGGACGGCGCCAACCGGCACGCGGCCGAGGCCATCACCATCGCCGGCCCTCGCGGCCTGGCCCCGGCCCACTGCGCAGCCCTGGCCGCACGCGCCCGCATCCGCGCCACCCAGGCCACCATCACTATGAACCCGGATCTGCTGTTCCAGGGCCGCGACGCCGCGGACGCCGCGCTGCGGCTGGCGGTCCGCCACCAGCTAGCCTGGCACGAACTCGACGCCCTGCGCGCCCACGCGCTGCTCGACCAGGCCGAGCACGTCGACCATGGCTGGGCGGCCAAGGCTGACGTCCTGCATGCCCGGCTGGTCCCGCCAGGCCTGGACCCCGACCCGCTGGCCACCGTCGAGCGGCTCGTCGCCGAGGCCAGCCAGAAGGAGAGCGACGACTGATGGCGGACTCGTGGACCAGCGTGCAGATCGTCACCGTGACGGTGGACGCGCTGACCCCGCTGACCGTGGCGGGGCTCGGCTTTTACTTCGCCCGGGCCAGCCGCCGGATCGAGCAGGTCCAGTGGGCCAACCAGACGGTGGTCACCCGCCGCCTGGACATCTTCGCCCAGCTGGCTCCCGGCCTGAACCAGCTACTGTGCTTCGCGACCTTCGTCGGCGCCTGGAAGGAGATCCAGCCCCGCCAGGCCATCGCCACCAAACGCCAGCTGGACGAGACCATGTACGCCAGCCGGGTGCTGTTCTCCGACGAGCTGTTTGCCGCCTACCACCACTTCATGACCGCCCTGTTCGCCATGTACGCCACCACCGGCGCCGACGCCCTGCTGCGCGCCCCGATCGACTCCAAGTGGGGCGACCGCCGCAAACTGAGCTGGTGGGACGATTCCATGACGGCCCTGTTTGCGACCCCCGCCACCGGAATCGATGACATCCAGGCCTCCCACGACCAGCTCTCCGAACGGTTCCGCGCCGACCTGTACGTCACCCGCCAGACCCAACCCCTCCTGGCCATTACCCAGCCCTGACCGGCCTCAGGCCGGGATGGGCTCGCGCGGAGGGCCGCCGAAGACGGACGGTGCCGGGGTCAGGGTCCGGCCGATCAGCGGGGACAGGTGGGCGGCCACGCTGGCCAGCTCGCGCAGGTCGGATTCCACCAGGGCTTGCGGACCGTCGCATAGCGCGCTTTCCGGGTGCGGGTGCACGTCGACGATGATGCCGTCAGCGCCGACCGCGATCGCGGCCCGGGACAGCGGTACCACCAGGTCCCGGCGGCCGCCGGAATGGGACGGGTCCACGATGACCGGCAGGTGCGACAGCCGCTGCGCGACCGGGACCGCGCTGATGTCCAGGGTGTTCCTGGTGGCCGTCTCGAAGGTGCGGATGCCCCGCTCGCACAGCACGATGTCGAGGTTGCCGCGCTGGGCGATGTACTCGGCGGCCATCAGCCATTCCTCGATGGTGGCGTTCATGCCGCGCTTGAGCATGACCGGCTTGCCTACCCCGCCGACCGCCTGGAGCAGCGGGAAGTTCTGCATGTTGCGGGTGCCGACCTGCAGCATGTCCGCGTAGCTGGCCACCAGGTCCACGTCACCCGGGTCCACGACCTCGGTCACGATCGGCAGGCCGGTCTCCGCGCGCACGTCGGCGAGAATCTTCAGCCCGGCTTCGCCGAGACCCTGGAACGCGTACGGCGAACTGCGTGGCTTGTACGCGCCGCCGCGTAGCAGCGACGCCCCGGCGGCCTTGGCCATCAGCGCGGAGGCCAGCGTCTGCTCGGCCGTCTCGACCGCACACGGCCCGGCGATCACGGTCAGCGTGTCGGGGCCGATCGGCACCCCCGCAACCCGGATCACCGAGCGCTCCCGGCGGTGCTCCCGGCTCACCAGCTTGTACGGCGCGGTGATCCGCACCACGTCGCTCACGCCGGGCATGCCGCGCAGGTTCAGCGCGTCCAGCTGATCGATGTCCCCGACCAGCCCGACGATCGTCCTGGATACGCCGCGGCTGACGAACGCGTCGCCGCCCGCCCCGCGGACCAGTTCGACCACCCCGTCGACTTCAGCCGCCCCGGCCTCCGCCGCCATGACTACCACCATGTCGTCCGCCTCCAGTCATAAGAAAAGCCCCGGGCCGCTGGCCCGGGGCTCTTGCTAGGTCGCTTCTGTCAGAGCAAGGTCTGGCAGGCGACCGTCCGGGACCCGGGCCGGTAGCCAAACCAAAACCAGAACTGCTCACGCATGGCAGACAGCGTAGCAGTCTTCCCCGTCCCTCAGATGCCGACGTCGAGGGTGATCGTGCTGCCGCGCGGGGCCTGCCCGACCGGGCTGTAGTCGAACACCCGGCTGCCGAATAGGCCGAACGTGTTGGCCTGGACCTGGAAGCCCGCCTGTTCGAGCTCCTGGGTCGCCTGCTGCACGCTCAGGCCGGCCACGTCCGGGACGTTGACCTCGGGGGGACCGGCGGAGACGTTCACCACCACGGTCTCGCCCCGCTGATACAGCGCACCGGGCGCTGGCTCCTGGCCGGTGATCGTGCCCTGCGGCTGCTGGCTGTTCTGCACCTGCTGCTGTTGCAGGTTCGCGTCGTGCGCGGACGCCCACTGCTCGGCCGCCTGCACGTTCTGCCCGACGAAGTCCGGCAGCGGCAGGCCCTCGGCGACCATGATCGTAACCGGCTTGGTCTGCGGCCAGGACGTGCCCGCGGCGGGCTTGGTGCCCAGCACGGTGCCGACCGCCGCGTCGGAGCCGACCCGGTCGACGCTGTAGGTCAGGTGCACCCGCTGCAGGGCAGCCTGGGCGGCGGGGAGCTTGTCTCCGCTCACGCCGGGCACGACGGAGGTGAACGGCCCGGCGGAGACCACGATGGTGATCGCCGAGCCCTTCGCGACCCGGCCGGACGGGCGGGTGCCGATCACCGTGCCCTTCGCTATCTCGTTGCTGCGCACCGACGACACCTTGGCGATGGTGAAGCCGTCCGCGGTCAGCACGGCGGTCGCCTGGGTCACCGAATCGTTGGCCACAACCGGTACCGAGGCGTACCGGCCGGAGGCCAGCCACCAGCCGCCGAGCCCGAGCCCGATGCCCAGCGCCAGGATCAGTACGACGATCACCAGGCGCGGGCTGAACAGCCAGCGCTGCAGGAACGGCTCCCGCGTACCCCGGTACCGGCCGCTCTCCTCGCGGTGCACGACGAGCGTCCGCGAGCTGCCGTCTTCCTGCCCGGGATACCCGGACGGCCAGATGCCGCTAGACGGCCCGTTGCCGGACGGCCCGTTGCCGTATGAGCCGGTGCCGTACGGGCCGGTGCTGGACGACCCGGTCCCGGATGGGCCGGTGCTGGACGGCCCGGTGCCGGGAGCGTTTGACGGCGGTGCCGTGTCGGCGGGACCCCGCCACTCCCCGGTGCCGGACGGGCTGGCCGCGGGCATGGCCCCGGTACCGCGGGCCCACCAGCCGTTGGTGGCGGCGGGCGTGTCGAGGTTGAGCCAGGGGGCTTCGGCCAGGCCCTGGACCCCTACTCCCATCACCCCGGTGAGCCCGCTCGGCTCACCGATGCCCTCCCTGACCCGGCGGACCGCGCGCGCGAACTCCCCGGCGTCAGCCGGGCGCATAGCGGGATCCCGGCTGGTGGCGGCGAGCACCAGCCGGTCGACCGTGGCCGGTATGCCGGGCACCAGCGTGGAAGGAGCCGGGACATCCTGGTTGACGTGCTGGTAGGCGACCGCGATCGGCGTG
The DNA here is from genome assembly GCA_003140115.1 of Actinomycetota bacterium. The sequence continues at coordinate 21,099 of PLIQ01000237.1, forward strand.
TCGCCGGTGAACGGCTGGCGGCCGGTGAGCAGCTCGAAGAGGACCACGCCCGCCGAATACACGTCCGAGCGCGGGCCCATGCTGTCGCCGGTCACCTGCTCGGGCGGCAAGTAGGCGACGGTCCCGATGAGCAGGCCCGCCCGGGTGTGCGCGGCGGCCGCCTGCGCTCGGGCCAGGCCGAAGTCCGCCACCTTCAGCCGGCCGTCGGGCGCCAGCAGGACGTTCTCGGGCTTGACGTCGCGGTGCACTATGCCCGACGCGTGCGCGGCGGCGAGGCCGTCGAGCACGCCGGCCATGATGTCCAGCGCCGCCGCCGGGGCGAACCGCCCGCGTTCGCTCAGCAGTTCCTTGAGCGTGCGTCCGGGCACGTACTCCATGGCCAGGTACAGGAACGGCCCGTCGGAGCCCTGGTCGAAGACCGCGACCACGTTCTGATGCGACAGCCGTGCGACGGACTTGGCCTCGCCGATGAACCTGCGGACGAACTCCTCATCCCTGGCCAGCTCGGCGTGCATGACCTTGAGCGCCACCTCGCGGTCCAGCCTGGTATCCATGGCCAGGTAGACGGTGGCCATCCCGCCGTGCGCAATGCGCGCCGCCACCGCGTAGCGCCCGTCTAGGAGGCGCCCGGCGAGCAAGTCGGCCAGGGTATCGTCCATCGCGATGATTTTACGGTGGTTGGGCGGATGTGCGTTGCTTATCAGCTCGTCCCGTCGGCCCGCGTAGCCTGGGACACTGTGACCGATGGCGGGCGAGTGGTGGTGGCCGGTGCGGGCCTGGCCGGCCTCCGTGCCGTCACCGGACTGCGTGAGCGCGGCTTCACCGGCCAGATCACCCTGATCGGGGCGGAAACGCGGCCGCCGTACGACCGGCCGCCGCTGTCGAAGAAGGTGCTGACCGACGACGGTGTCGACCCGTCGCTGCAGGCCGACTTCGGCGCGCTGGACGTGAGTTTCCGGTCCGGCGAGGCCGCCACCGCGATGGATGCCCAGACCCTGGCCACTGATCGTGACAAGTACCCCTATGACCGGCTGATCCTGGCCACCGGGGCCCTGCCGGTGGCGCTTCCCGGTCCCGGGCGGCAGCGGTTCCTGCGCAACTACGACGACGCCTTGGCCTTGCGGGCCCTGTTCCGGCCTGGGCTCCGGCTGACGATCGTCGGGGCCGGCTGGATCGGCGCCGAGCTGGCCACCGCGGCGGCCGCCCACGACTGCGAGGTCACGGTGGTGGAAGCCGGACCCGCTCCGCTTGCCTCGGCCTTGGGCGCCCCGGTGGGCGCGCAGACCTCCCGTTGGTACGCGGCCGCGGGCGTGCGACTGCAGACCGGAGCGGTGGTGGAGTCCGTCCAGCCCGGCGGCCTCGCCCTGGCCGGCGGCGGGTGGATCGCCGCGGACGAGATCGTCACCGCGGTCGGGGTCCGACCGGCCACCGGCTGGCTGGAGGGCTCGGGTATCTGGCTGGAGAACGGCGTGGCCGTCGATGCCGGCCTGCGGGCGTCCCTGCCCGGCGTCTACGCGGTGGGCGACTGCGCCGCGTTCGAGTCGCGGCGATTCGGCCGGCGCCTGCGGTTCGAGCACTGGGATGTGGCCCTGCACGCGCCCGAGGTGGTCGCGGCCAACGTGCTCGGCGGCGACGAGGTGTACGACCCGGTGCCGTACTTCTGGTCGGAGCAGTTCGGCCGCATGGTGCAGTACGCGGGATACCACGGCGACGCCGAGCGGCTGGTCTGGCGGGGCGACCCGGCCGATCCGGCCTGGGCGGCGTGCTGGCTCGCCGTTGGCCGGCTGGTGGCCATCGTAACCGTGGATCGCCCTCGCGACCTGCTCCAGGGCCGCCGTGTGATCGCCTCGGCCAGTCCGGTCGATCCCGGCCGCCTGAGTGACCCCGCCGTGCCGGTCAAAGACGCGGTTTTTGTTTAGCGGTAACCCACCCTTCACCCGGGTGTTTGGAGCACGCCCGGACGTGGGACATTGGATTCGTGGCACAGATCGACCTCGCGACCGACGCTCTCGTCGGCGAATGGCTGTCACTCCCCGAGGTAGCTGGCGTGCTAGGCATGCCAGTAGGGCGAGTGAAGCAGCTCCTGCGCGACCGGAAACTCCTCGCCGTGACCCGTCCCGAAGGGACGCTCGCGATCCCGGCCGCCTTCCTGGACGACCACCAGGTCGTCAAGGGCCTATGCGGAACCCTCACCCTGCTCTTCGACTGCGGATTCGAGGAGCTAGAGGCGCTCCGCTGGCTGTTCACGGCGGACGATTCGCTGCCGGGCACGCCGATCGACGCGATCGTCAAGCACCGGGCGACCGAGGTGAACCGGCGAGCTCAGGCCATGGCCTTTTAGGAGCGGCTAGGCTGACGGCATGCCGCCGAGCCCACCGCGCCCGCGGCGAACCGCGGGCGCGACATCGAAGCGCGCTGCCGGCCAGCCGCGACTGTCGCACCAGCCGCTGATCCGCGACCTACTCGCGGTCGGCGGCCAGGCGTTCTCGTTCGAGTTCATGCCGCCCAAGACCGAGGCGGAGGAACAGCAGCTGTGGCGCGCCATCCGGCAGCTCGAACCGCTTCGGCCCACCTTCGTCTCGGTGACCTACGGGGCCGGCGGGTCGACCAGGGACCGGACTGTACGGATGACCGGCCGGATCGCCGCCGAGACCACGCTGACCCCCGTCGGGCACCTGACCGCGGTCAACCACTCGGTGGCCGAACTGCGCCAGGTGATCGGCTCGTACGCCGCGGTCGGGGTGCGTAACGTCCTCGCGCTGCGCGGTGACCCGCCCGGCGACCCGAACGCCGACTGGGTCGCCCATCCGGAGGGCCTCAACCACGCGGCGGAGCTGGTCGGCCTGATCAGGTCGGTCGGTGACTTCTGCGTGGGGGTGGCCGCGTTCCCCGAGAAGCACCCGGGCTCACCCGATCCGGACACCGACGCGCGCTACTTCGTGGCCAAGTGCCGGGCCGGCGCGGACTTCGCCGTCACCAACATGTTCTTCTACCCGGAGGACTACCTGCGACTGCGGGACCGGGTCGCCGCCTACGGCTGCGACGTGCCGATCATCCCCGGCATCATGCCCGTCACCAGCCTGCGGGTGATCGAGCGCGCGATCGAGCTGGGCGGCTGCCGGATTCCTACCGAGCTGTGGGAGCGGCTGCAAGCGGTGGCCGAGGACCGGTCCGCGGTCCGCGAGATCGGTGTGGAATACGCCGCCTGGATGTGCGAGCAACTGCTCGCCGAGGGCGTGCCCGGCCTGCACTTCTACACGCTCAACTGGTCCCGGGCCACCCGGGAGATCTACCAGCGCCTGGGCTTGGCTGAGCGTGGCTTGCCCGCCGCGGCGCGCAGCGGCAGCTCGGCGCCCATCACCGCGTAGGGCGGCTCGTTGCCGGGAAAGAACGCGAAACCGGTCAGCAGGTCGCTGAAACCCACCCCGCGGTACAGCCGCCGGGCCGGTGAGTCGGCGTCCCTGGTCGACAGCAGGGCGGTTCGTTCCGGCCGACCCGAAGTGAGCTGGAGCAGCAGGCCCGCCCCGACGCCGTGGCCCTGATGGTCCGGGGCCACGTGCAGCTCAGCAACCTCGAACGAGTCCTCCAGCCAGGCCGCGGCGACCGCCGTGCCGTGGCTGGCGGCCACCGCGCGGGCTACCGTGTCGTGCCACCACTGGCCGGCCGCGCCGTGGAAACCGTAGCCGAACCCGGCCGGCGCTCCGGACCCGTCCTCGGTGGCCAGCAGCGCGCGGAACCGCGGGTTGGCGGCGTGCCCGGCCATGATCGACCGCCGGCCCGCCAGCATCTCGACGGGCGGCTGCATGGCCGCCGCGTACACCGTGATCATCTGCTCGAGCCGCGCGACGAACTCGCCCGGACTCAGTTCGCTGACCGAAAGCACTCGCCGCATCCTCGCAAGCTTAGGAGAAGGCCGATTGTCGGCCGACCAGCGGATCACGCCAGCTGGCTGCCTCGGGTCGCGGGCACCGACCGCACCTGGACCTGCGCCTGGCCGAGTTCCGGCTGGCTGGCGGCCAGGATAATGGTCCCGGTCTGGCCCGGCAGCGAGCGGATCCAGACCGCACCGAGCCCGCCGTAGGCACCGAAGGCGAAGGGGTTGTCGCCGATCAGCGTGGCCGGACCGGTCAGCGTCAGCGTCACTTCCCCAGCTGGGTACCGGCGCAGGTTGCCGTACTTGTCGGTCGCGCGGAACACCGCCCGGGTGGCGTCGGACCCGTCCGCCACGATGGTCGCGTCATCGACCGTCAGGGCCAGCGTGTCACCGGCCGGGTCCGACGACATACGGAGCTCCGTCACCTGCTGGTCGCCCACGTACCCCTCGATCATGAGCTCCGGCCTGGTGCCCTTGACGCGGGCCGGGAGAGTGACCAGGAACGGGGGGTAAGCCAGGTGACCGTACAGCGACGGCCCGGTCGCCGGCAGCCCGGTGGCCACGTGCGCGCCGTTGACGAAGATCTCCAGCCGCTCACAGTTGCTGGCGATCATCGAGGTCGGGGACGTAATCGGGAACACCCCGGCAAGTTCCCAGAAGAACACGGGCACGATGACCGGGCGGACACTCGGGTCCACCTGCGACTGATAGATGCCGGCGCCGGGTTTGGGGACCCGGAAGAGGTCCACCACTCCCGCCCACTTGACCGACTCCGGATCCAGGCCCTCTGGTGAGTCGTAGTCGAACGCGGCCCAGGCCAGCATCCCGGAGTAGCTGGGATTAGACCGGGCCAGGCTCTGCGCCTGGCCGTGCAGGGAAGCCTGCTCGGCCAGTTGGGAGGGCGAGTCGGTCCACGCGAAGCGATGCGGCTTCCACTCGTCCACTCCCACCGCCTCGGTGATCAGATAAGGCAGGCCGGGGATCGGCGGCCGCAGCAACGCCTCACCGAGCTTTATGTCGTGGTGGTAGTCGTTGTAGGCGAAGACGTCCTCGTTCCACCCGGCGACCTCGTGGTGGGCCATCGCCCCCGAACTGGGCCGCGAGCTGTCGAGCTGGGCGGCGGCCTGCTTGGTGGCGGCCCACAGGCCGGGAAGGTCCGGTGTCTCGTTGAGCCGGGTGCCCCAGATGATGACCGACGGCCGGCTCCGGTCCCTGGTCACCATGTCGCGCACGTTCTGCACGACCAGGTCCTGCCAGCCCGGGGCGGCACTCACGTTGTGCCAGCCCGGTGCCTCTTCCCAGACCAGCAGCCCGAGCTCATCGCAGGCGTCGAGGAAGTGCGGCGACTGCGGGTAGTGCGAGCAGCGGACCATGTTGCAGTTGAGTTCCTGCTTCAGGATCTCCGCGTCCGTGCGCTGAACCCGGCCGGGCATCGCCATGCCAGCGTACGGGTAGAGCTGGTGCCGGTTCAGGCCGAACAGCTGCAGCCGCTCGCCGTTCAGGTAGAAGCCGTCGGGCTGGAACGACGCGTCCCGGAACCCGATCCGCCGGGACAGGACGTGGCTGCCCACGCCGGGGAAGGCCAGCGTGGCCTGCACGGTGTACAGCTTGGGGTTGTCCGTCGACCACAGGGTGATATTCCCGAGTCCGGTCAGGCTCAGCTTCCAGGTGGTGATGCCGGGCGTGTCCAGGCTGACCGATGTGGCCTGGGTGGCGACCAGTCGGCCTCCGTCGAACAGCTCGACCACCAGGCTGCCGTTGGCATGCGTTGGCAGCGCCGAGTCGACACTGCACTCCACGTCTACCCGCCGCTGCGAGGTGAGCACGTCGACCGGCAGGGCGAACAGGTCGGACAGGAACGCCTGCGGGAGCACCCGCAGCCTGATGTCGCGGTAGATCCCGCCCGGCTGGAAGAAGTCGATAGTGACCGGGCCGTCGCCCAGGCTCATCGGCGGCACCGGCAGGCAGTTGGCGTCCACCAGGACCGCGAGCAGGTTGTCGCCCGAGGTGACGTGGCCGGTGAGTTCGGCCGAGAACGGCAGGTACCCGCCTTGGTGGGTGCTGACCGTGTGGTCGTTGATCACTATCGTCGCGTTGACCATGANNAGCGCGAAGCCGCTGTCGTCGTAGAACGAACTCTCCGAGCCCGCCATGTACTGCCCGCCGAACAGCCAGTTCGAGTTCAGCGAGAAGTTCAGGTTGGTGGGCTGCGGCTCGTTCGGCCGCGACACCCTCCCGACCAGGGTCAGCACCCGCAGCGCGGCGACCCCGGCCCCGCCAATCAGGCCAGCCTGGATCAGTGCGCGCCGCGAGATCCGCCGCTTGGACTTGGTCTCAGTCTCGCCCTCGTGCGCCACCGCGTCCTGAGCCCACGAGATTTGAGCCGGGGAGATTGCGGTCTCCGCCGCAGCCGGGCGGCCCAGCGCGGTCTCTGCGAGAGCCGGGCGGGGCAGCGCGGTTTCCGGGCGGGCCGGAACGGTCTCTGCGGGGGCAGGGCGGGCCGGGACGGTCTCAGCGGGGGCAGGGCGGGCCGGGACGGTCTCTGCGGGGGCAGGGCGGGAC
>PLIQ01000197.1:0-3822 GCA_003140115.1 Actinomycetota bacterium
GACGCGCGCCGGTCCCCGATGGCCTGCAGCGCGCCGGCTTCGGCGCGGTACTGATGGTTGAGCCTGATCAGCGCGAAGACCCCGATCGGGAAGATGAGAACGATCAGCCAGGCGCCCTCGGTGAACTTCACCACTGCGAAGATCACCACCACCACCGAGGTGAGCACCCCGGACGAGAAGCAGATGACCAGCTTGCGCCGCCAGCCGGGTACGTGGTGCGTGTGGAAGTATTTCGCCATGCCGAACCCGGCCATGGAGAAGGCGGTGAACACGCCGATCGCGTAAAAAGGCACAAGGTTGTTCACGTTGGCGCCGACGATCCCGATCAGCGTCACGGACAACGCGGTCAGCACGATGATGCCGTTGGAGAAGACCAGCCGCTGGCCGCGCTTCATCAGCCACCTCGGCAGGAACGAATCCTCGGCGACGAAGCTGGTCAGGAACGGGAAGCCGTTGAAGCTCGTGTTGCCGCCGGTGTACAGGATCAGCGCGGTCGCCGCCTGCACCACGTAGAACATGAAGTGCCCAGCCGACCCGAACACCAGGTCGGCTTCCTGCGAGAGTACGGTCGGGAAGCCAGCCTGATAGGGGGCGGCGTGGGACAGGTGCGCCAGCCAGGAGATNNCCGTTGGCGAACGCCCTCAGCAGCGTGAAGATGATCACCAAGCTGGTAAAGCTGGAGGCACCAGGACCGATTTTGTAAAGACCGTGGAGATGGTAGATGTTCTGCTGCGGCAGGTTACCGAGCACCTCGCGGATGATCCCGACCACGATCATCAAGATGACCGACCCGGAGAACAGGTAGGTGGGCAGCGCGAAGATCTTGCCCGCCTCCCGGATGCCGCGCAGGTTGCCGAAGCACATCAGCAGGATGATGCCGATGGATATCTCGGTCACGTACGGGCCGATGGCCGGGAACGTGGAGGCCACGGCCGCCGTGCCCGCCGCGATCTGCACCGCCACCGTGACCACGTAGTCGATCAGCAGCGCCACGGCGGCGACCTGNNCGCGGCCCGAAGTTGTCCCTGGCGACCACGTAGGACCCGCCGGCCCGGGTGTAGACGACGACCACCTCGCGGTACAAGAGCACCACGAGCAGCATGACGAACAAGATCACCGCGGTCATCGGCATCAGCACCGCGAACGCGGCGATGCCGAACAGCTTGATCAGCTCGATGAGGATTTCCTCGGTGCCGTAGGCCGAGGAGGAGATGCCGTCCGGGGACAGCACGCCCAGCGCGAGAAATTTCGACAGCCTCTGCTCGCGGAGCTGCGCGTTGATCATCGGCGGGCCGAGCAGGCGGCGTTTTGCCGTGTACCAGAAGGTCTCCGGGAGATCCTGGCCCTGGCCGACAGGAAGCAGGCCCGCTGCCCTACGCACCGCCACTAGGCTTGACGCTCCGTCCTGGCCGCTCGGTGGATGATCACGGTTCCGACGCTATTAGCGCGGTCGGCGCGCCGCTGTATGCGGGCCGTCAAGCTTCGCGGGCGGCGCGTTAAGGTTCCGTCAAGGCTGCTGATTTTACCTGGTGACGGGGCTGAAATAGCTAGAGATGAGACTCGGTCACCCACAGCGCGGCATACCGGCGCCCTATGCGCTGCCGGTAGGTTTCGCCGCGTTCCTGGCCGTGGGGACGGTGGCCGCCGCGCTGCACGGGCGGCTGGACGCGACCGGCGTCCTGATCGCCTGCGCGGTGGTGGCCGGGGCCATGTCCTTCCTAGCCGAGCCGGTCGCGGCGGTGCCGCTGGCCGGCATCGGCTGGCTCACCGTCGCGGGGTTCTCCCGGCCGCCCTACGCGCAGCTGCGCCCGACTGGCCCGGCCGCCGCGCACGCCGCCATCGTGGTCGGCGCGACCGCGGTGAGCTGCGCCATTGCAGGCCTGGTGTTCCGTTGGTACTTCCGACGGCTCACACTGGTAAGTATGGGTAGCTACACGGCCAGGCGCGAGCGCCGCCTGGCCGCGCCGGAGCCGGAGTCCGAGGGCGGCGCCATCGACGCCCGCCGGCGGCTGGCTGGGGTGCTGCTCGCCGCGGCTATGCTGCCGCTGCTTACCTACGTGCTCACCATGTTCCGGCCGCACCTGAACCTCGCCGACGACCTGCTCGTCTACCTGGTGGCCGTGATCACGATCACGGTGCTGGGCGGGTTCTGGCCCGCGGTGCTGGCCGCGGTGGCGGCCAGCCTGCTNNTGCTGGCCCTGCTGCTGTTCGTGACCGTCGCGGTCGCGGTCAGCAGCGTGGTGCACCTGGCCGCCCGGCGCGCGGTCCAGGCCGCGCGGGCCCGGGAAGAGGCGGCCTCGCTGCTCGAGCTGGCGCAGACCGTGCTGGGCGGCGGCGACTCGCCCGCGGAGGTGCTCGAGCACCTGACCCGGACCCACGGCGGCCAGGCCGAGCTCCAGGAGCGGGTGGCCGGCCGGTGGGTGCGGACCGCCTCCAGCGGCGTCGATGGCAGCCTGCCCGCGGCGTCCCGCATCGACATCCGCGCCGACCTGATCCTGCTGGTCATCGGGCAGACCGACTCGGCCACGCCGGCCCTGCTGGCGGGCTACGCGGCCCAGGCCGCCGCCGCGCTGGACCGGGAACGGCTGCGCACCCAGGCCGCCCAGGCCGAGGCGCTGGCCGAGGGAAACCGGATGCGGACCGCGCTGCTCGCGGCGGTCAGCCACGACCTGCGCACCCCGCTGGCCTCGATCAAGGCCAGCGTGAGCAGCCTGCGGCAGACCGACGTGGAGTGGTCCGAGGCCGACCAGGCCGACCTGCTGGCCACCATCGAGCAGAACGCCGACCGGCTCGATGACCTGATCGGCAACCTGCTGGACATGAGCCGGCTGCACACCGGATCGCTGCAGCCGTTCCTGCGGCCCACCGCGATCGACGAGGTGGCCCCGGTCGCGCTGCTCGGGCTGGACGACTCGCTGCGGGTGGAGATCGCCGTGCCGGACGGCTTCCCGCTGGTGCTGGCCGACCCGGGGCTGCTCGAGCGGGTGCTGGCCAACCTGTTCTCCAACGCGCTGCGGCACTCCCCCGCGACCGGGCGGCCGCCCGAGCTGCACGCGGAGCTGGCCGACGACATGGTGGTGCTCGAGGTCGTCGACCACGGCCCCGGAGTGCCGGACGAGGCGAAGGAGCGCATCTTCGAGCCGTTCTGTACCTACCCGAACGCGCGCGCCGGGCAAGCCGCCCTGCGGCCGCCCGCCCGGGGCGGGGGCCGCTATCCGGTGGCGGGGGTCGGGCTGGGCCTGGCCGTGGCCCGGGGCTTCGCCGAGGCCATGGGCGGGCGCATCGTGGCCAAGGACACCCCCGGCGGCGGGCTCACCGTGGCCATCACGCTGACCGCGGCCACCGCGGACAAGACCGCGCTGGAAACGGGGTCATGACCCGGGTGCTCGTCGTCGACGACGAGCCGTCCATCCTGCGGGCGCTGCGGATCAACCTCAGCGCCCGCGAGTACGACGTCAGCACCGCGGTGGACGGCACCACCGGGCTGGCCGCGGTGGCCCGCGAACGGCCCGACGTGATCATCTTGGACCTCGGCCTGCCCGACATGGACGGCACCGAGGTCATCCACGGCGTGCGCGGCTGGACCTCGATCCCGATCATCGTGCTGTCCGCGTGGGGCCAGGAGAGCCAGAAGGTGGCGGCGCTGGACGCGGGCGCGGATGACTACGTGACCAAGCCGTTCGGCATGGACGAGCTGCTGGCCCGGCTGCGGGCCGCGGTCCGCCGGGCCGCGCCCGCCCCGGACGAGCCGGTGGTCAGCACCCCCGACTTCACCGTCGACCTGGCGGCCAAGCAGGTGATCCGGAGCAACGGCGAGGACGT
>PLIQ01000197.1:3905-4649 GCA_003140115.1 Actinomycetota bacterium
CGGGTTACCAGCGGGGGGTTTTGTCGAAGCGGGGCTTCCAGAGGGTGCGGTAGAGGAGGCGGAGCGGGGGCGGTAGCTGGCCGAGGGTGGCGGCGGTGCGGTCAGGGCCGGCGCCGTCCAGGATCCAGGCGAACATCTCCGAGCTGGCCGACAGGCCGTTGCTGGTGGCGATCTTGCGGCCGGCGCGGCGCCACTCCGCGGCGGTCAGGGCCACGCCGATCAGCGGCAGGCCGTCGCGCTCCTCGTGCGCCAGGTGGNNNGTCCTCGGCGGTGTGGTGCATGTGCAGCTGGCGCTTGAACAGCTCCCAGCCTGCCTGGACCGACTGGCGCCGGGACGGGTCGTTCGCCGCGCTGGCCGCGCGGGCCAGCCGGATCACGTCGCGCCGGAACGCGTCGTGCCCGGCGATCATGATGGTCAGGTCGGCGTCGCCGGTGCCGTGCCGGGCCGCGTCGGTGCCCGGGAGGTGCTGCGTGGTCATGAGTGTTCCCCTCGTGTGTGTTTACTTTCAGACGGACGAAGCGGGCAGGTTGTGACGGCGCCGGGCGGGCAGCGCGAGCATGAGCAGGAAGGCCAGCCCGAAGACGCCCACCTGGAACCACAGCGCGTGCTCGGCCGCGGCGGCGAAGACCCGGGGGGCGGACGCGCCCGGCCGGATGACCAGCCGGTCGATGAAGACGACACCCATCAGCGCCAGGCCGATGGAGTTGCCGAGCTGGAACCCGGTGTTGAGCACGCCCGAGGCC
>PLIQ01000048.1:0-7127 GCA_003140115.1 Actinomycetota bacterium
GTGGCTGTCAGCCCAGTGCGCGGAGCCCTGGCTGACGTTCAGGGTCCACCGCTGCGCGAACGGCGGCGCCTCACGCATCGGCCCCTGCGTGGTCTTCGGGAACTGGGAGAACCAGCCGCTGCGGGCCACGAAATGGTCGGCGACCACAGTGTCGCCTGCTGACCAGGCGTTCAGGCTGTGCGTCTCCATCACCAGGTCGCTGCGGAACCAGCGGATCCCGGTCACGCCCTCACCGCGCGGGATGACCGCGACGTGGGTGCCTTGCGGCGGGTCCCACACGAAGTACTGCGGCTCGTCCTTCATCCGTTCCCAGTCCGAGATCATCGGCGAGAACGTGAAGATCATGTGGTCCCGGGTGACCAGCCAGTCGTGCATCATCGACGAGTACGGTGCCTGGAACGTCTCGGTCCGGGTGAGCTGTCCGGCGGGCGAGATCACGAACACGTTGACGTCCCGGTCGGGCCGGCCGCTGGAGTTGTAGGAGAAGGCGATCATCTCGCCGGTCAGCGGGTCGATCTTGGGGTGGGCGGTGAAGGTGCGCCCGGGAAGCTGGCCGTCGAAGCTGAACACGCCGCGGGTTTCCAGCGTCACCGGGTCCAGCTCGTAGGGCAGGGCCGCTTCTTTCAGGGCGAGCAGCCGGCCGGCGTGCCAGATTACCGAGGTGTTCGCGTTGCCGTCGTCGATGCCGTTCACCGCCGGGTCGTCGGTGAACGGGTTGCGGTAGGCGCCGAAGAGCGCCCGCCGGGCCGCGCGTTCCAGCTGGAACCGCTGGGTGCGGACGTACCGGGTGCGAAGGTCGGCGTGGCCCTGGCCGAAGCGGATCATGGTGATCATGCCGTCGCCATTGATGTAGATGTCGTCCTCGCGCCGCGGCGGGAACTGGGTGTCGGCGGCGGCCCGGTAAAACGCGCCGTTCAGCTCGGGCGGGACCTCTCCATCGACTTCGAGGTCGTAGACATCGGCCTCGATCCGCGACGGGGCGAAGAAGCCGCGGAACGCGTTCGTGTCGGGGTAGCCGCGGTGCGGCAGCCATGGTTCAGGCGCGGTGCCAGCAGGGGTGGTGACGGGTGCGGTCATCGTGATGCTCCTCGGGAATCGCAGGTTCGGCGGGTGAACGGGGCCGGTTCGGGGTGGCTGTCCAGGCATCGGGTGAGGCGGGCGGAGTGCAGCCGGAGGGCGGCCTGACCCAGGTCCGCGGTGCGGTATCCGGTGACTGTCACCAGTACCGTCCCGGCGGGAGTCACCACCTGGCCGTCGAAGACGGGGCCGGAGTTCTGCGGCCCGGACCGGGGCCGGGCCACGGCCATGGCACTGGTCCGGTCATCGACGGTCAGCGACGCTGGAAGCCAGTGCACCGCCTCGAAGCCGGCCGGCACCATCATCCGGCCGGTCTCCGCCAGCTCCTGCAGGCCGCAGCACTGGAGCAGCAGTTCCAGAAGGCGCGGCCGGAGCACGGTCGGCCCGCAACCCCAGCTCAGCGGCGGGAGGCCGGGCGCGAGGGCAGCACGCAGGCCGCCGTCCACGCGGCCGAAGCTCCCGACGACCTGGAAGGCGGGACCGTGGAAGAACGGCGGGTACACCAGATCGGGGCCGCAGCTCAGGCAGCCCGCCCATTCGCCTCGCGATCGCGCCCAGGGCGCGGATCCGGCCGCGTGCCCGGCGACCACCACGAGATGCGGCGCATCATGACCCGGGCTGCGCAGTTCGCAACGCCAGGCCGGCGGCGCGGGGCCGCGTGACGGTTCCGGGCTGCACAGCAGGTCCAGGTCACGCGGGCCAGGCCGGTCGAAGCGGACCGCAGGGCCGACCGTGATGTCCCGCAGCAGCAACCCGGCGGGCTGCTCCTGCTCCTGCTCCACGGCGCGCAGCGTGCGAGCCACCAGGTCCAGCTGCATGACGGTGGGCAGGACTGGCGACCCGTCCACGACGTGGTCGAGCAGGAACGTATCCTCTTCAGGATTGATCTGGATTCTCAATCTTCAACCTCACCAGAAGGCTGCGGCGGACTGGTTCGCCTAGCCGGAAAAAGTTTCTCTATTACAATGATTAACAGCGGGAGCCGTATGCTGTCCAACGTTGATGTGAGCACGCAGCGATCGGAAAACCAGATGGATCTTCGCCAGCTGCAGTTCGCCGTTACCGTGGAAGAGGAACATAACTTCACCCGTGCGGCGGCCCGCTGCCATATCGCCCAGTCAGGCCTGAGTCACCAGATCGCCCAGCTGGAGCGGGAAGTCGGCGCCCCGCTCTTCCACCGCACTAGTCGCAGCGTGCGGCTCACCCAGGCCGGCCATGTCTTCCTGCCGTACGCCCGCCGCCTGGTACGCGATGCCGAGGAAGCCCTGGCCGCGGTGGCCGCGCTGCGCGGCGTCGTGCCAGGCCAGCTGCGCATCGGCGCGATCCCGTTCGGCCCCGGCCCGGTCGACCTGCTCGGCCTCCTCCAGGACTTCCGAGAGGGATACCCCGCAGTCGAGGTCGTGGTGTCAGACGAAGGCAGCCTCACCACCATCGCGGCGATCGCGGCCGGCCACGTCGACACCGCCTTTGTCGGGCTGCTCCGCCACCAGGTCCCAGACGGCCTATACCACCAGGTCCTGGCCCTGGAGCCGCTCGTCGCTGTGGTAGGTCCTCACCATCCTCTGCACGGGGTGCCGGCTGTGGACATCCGTACGCTCGCGGACTGCTCCCGCTTCCTGGAGAGCCATCCGGACTCCGGGCTGCGGGCACAGGTCGACGCCTTGTGTACCAGGGCCAGGATCCGGCGCCAGGTCGTCTGCGAGATGCGCAACCCCGCGGACCTGGCCGCGCTGGCGCTGCGGGGACTCGGGGTCGCGATCGTGCCGCTTCGGGTAGCGCAGGCGGCCACGTCGGCGGGCCCTGAGCCCAGCGTGCTGCGCCTGGCCGATCCCCAGGCCGTGCAGCCCATGGCCTTCGTCCACCGCGATCCCGGACCCGCCAATCCCGCGGTCCAGGCGTTCATCCGGCTGGTCCACTCACGGTGGCCGCCCGCCTCGCAGCCCACGCAACTGATGACCGGGCCACCCGACCCTTAACTACGCGGCATTTTGCGCCCCGCCCCAAGCCGCCGTTTTGACCTCCCGGCCCGTCACCTTTCGATAACGATCAGACGCGGACAAGAGCAGACCACAGCCGCCCCCGGCCGCGTCAAGGTCACCGTCCTCGGCGCGACCGCCCAGCTCCCCACAGCGCCCGGCTGAGGGATTGCCGCCGCGCGGGTCGGCACCGGCCGGATCGTGATCGCGGGGTCGATCGAATCGGTAACGGCCGAGATCCGGCGGCAGCGGCCAGCCGTTGTCATCAACACCATCGGACCCTTCACGACGACAGCGGTCCCGATCGTGCGGGCGTGCCTGCCGGAAAGCTACTACATCGACCTGGCCAGCGAGGTGGCCGCGACCCTCGGCCTGAACGGGGCGGCGGCCGGCGCCGACGGGCGCAAGGTCCTCGCGACCGCCTCCCAGGCGGTGTCGTTCGAAGGGCTCGCGGGCAAGCGGGCTCGCCTGCCGCGCTGGTCCCGCTCCTGCTGCGTGTCGCCAGGGGGCAAACGGCGCAGGCCGCAATCCGATTCCGGAAGCAGTCTCCGCGCTCACCTCAGCATCTCGCTGTCCAGGGAGGAATCCGTATTTAGCTCCGGTCAAAAGCTATCCCACCGGCCCAGCTCGCGGGTCTCTTGTCCGCTGGAAACCGCCGCTACGACCGCATCCCAAGACCCTGATTAATTAGGCGCGCGAGTTTCACGGGCCGACTGCCTGCGCAGCCAGGGAACCGAAGCCATTCTTTGGGCAACGCATACGATCGGGGTTGCGCAGGGAGCGCCGAGGCGATCACTCACAAGCTCTCACCTTGCTGAACTGGCCGGACGCTCCTGTCAGCATGGCTGGGCCCGGTCCGGCCTGCTACATCGAGGCGGACCCCGGCGCGAAATCCTGCGCCGTTGTCACTTGATTGTCACTTCGACTCGAACAAGTGTACGGAAAATCGTGGAGCNNCCCCTGACCTTCTGCATGCCATATAAATCTTTATTGTTTCGCAATGTGGCTGGATGTGGCTCTACTAGCAGCTTTAATCGCTGGACGTCGCCCGGCATGGCCTGATATCGCTGCTCGCTTGCTCCCCGTTTTGCTCCCCTGGCGGGTTCTGGCGAGCCATACCGACGGCAGGGGGCCATGGGGCAAACTTATCGAAGTCTCTGACGAATCATACTATCTGCCTGGCAGCATTACACGGAATGACTTCTGCAAAGGCAACCGCACCGACGCCGTCATGCCCACCCGGATGTAGTCGGCCTACTGCGCGAAGCCCAGGCCTGGGCCTGGGCCGGCACCGAGGTTTTCATGCAGGCTTGCCGTAGGCCGGGACGAGGGAGACGGCGCGCCCGAGCAATTACCTAGCTAACTTCCGGCGGGTGGAGGAGCCCACCGGCCGAGAGCGGGCGAGAACTGGCTCACCTTCGGTGCTCGCTTGGGACGGTCGAAGAAACGCCCGGGTGAGCTGCGGAGCAAGGCGCCGCGGTCCAGGCGGCGTGAACGGGGGTAATCACCACGCCGCCTGGATGCGGGCGATCGCTTACTCGAACTGCTTGCTCGTCAGCTGTCCGGTCGCATCGGGCTGGCTATAGTTGAGGATTTCCTTGGTGTCGCCCGTGGGCAGGCCGGTGAACACCTGCAGCTGCGAGCCTCCTGCGTGCCAGTTGTAAAGCGTCGCGGTCAGGGTACCGGTCTCGTTAGGGCCGCTGTAGAAGTCGACGCGGGTGCTCCACGGATACTGGCTCGAGTCGTCGTTGAAGATCTCATACGAGGTGCTGCCGGGGTCGTTGGCTTGAAGCGAGGAAACCTGTTCCGTTGGGTCGTAGCTGACGTCGTACTGCGAGCTGTTGCCGGCAGTGTAGGTCTCCTCGGTGAGGAGATCGGTAGCCGTGTCGGCGGTCAGGTTATAGCTGGGGCCGTTGACGGTACCGTCTGCGCTGACCGTCGTCGCGTCGGCGGCCATGAGGGTTGCCGTGCTGGCTGCCGGCTCGAATTCCTTGATGTAGTCGGCCGGGGAGGTGGGGGGTGCGACGGTCGGTGTCAGGCTGACGCCGAGATCCGTGGCGTATTGCCCGATCGAGTGGAATAGCAGCGCGGATCCGGCGAGATAGGAGTAAGAGGCACCTTTTATCACCGTGTCGTAGATCTTCACGGCCTTGGTATACGGCGTGGGCGCGATGTCCAGGATCTTGTCGAAGGCGTCTCCGGCACCCCAGTCTTCCCCCACCGCCTCATCGATCAGGCTGTCCGCCGCGAGCTTGTGCGTGTTCGCGGCGAGCAGCGGAAGCGCCGCGCTGGACAGGTTACCGATCTGGTCGACCCGGCCATAATGATCCATGTGCTTAGGGGCCAGTGAGGCCAGGGCACTGCCCGGGTCCGAGGTCCAGTTGCCGATGCCATCACCGTAGTCGACGAAGTTGACGAGGGCGCCCTGATTGCCGGCCGCCTGGTTGCCAGGCAGGCCTGGGGCCCCGAAGGTGGCACCGCCGGCCACGCCGGACTGCAGGGCCTGCGCCTGGGCCTGAGCCTCAACCCCGCCGAGATCGAAGCCGGTCACGTAGATCGGAGCTGACTTGGTGTCGAGTCCCTGCACGTACCGTGCGAACCGCACGGCGTCGTTGAGGGCTACAGGCCAGGCGCCCCCGTAGATCTCGACATCTGCTGCAAAGGACCAGTTCTGGTACGGGGTAGCCGTGCCGAACGGCGACGCGAGATCAGCGCCCTCGTCAGCGATGATGATGTTGCCGTTGGCGTCCATGAACGCCGCGGCCGCGAAGCCTTCCTGCGGGATCACCTGGTGATACAGCACCGTCATCCCGGAGGGAGGCTCGATGTCCGCGCCGGTATCGAGGGCGGACACGGCGTTGGAGGCCAGCAGGCATTCGGAAGGATTCTGTACAGAGCAGTCCGGTTGGCTGGAACCAGCAGAGGGGAGCGCGGCGGGCACGGCTGTCCAGTTCCCATTCTGCGGCCCAGTACTGGTGTCGCCGGCGTACGTCCCGCTTAGGGAATCTTGCAAACCAATTGTTCCAGTAAAGGTGCCAGATGTCTCATTAACGGGATTTGGCGTGCTCTCAACTGTGAACTTAATAGCATTCCCGTTGACGGTTCCCGTGAACGGGCCACTGCCGTAAAGCGGCGGATCAACGGTCAATTGGCCGCTGATGTCTCCTGCTGCATTTTCTGTTACATGCGTGAGGGTTCCGACAGAGCTTATGCCGTAAGTGAGATTATCGAACGTCGTATTGTATGTCGTGGCGAGCCCGGGTGCATACGTTGCGGCGGGCGCCCCCGTACCGGAGGCTGGTGCGACAGTCGTACCGGAGGCCGGGGTGGCGGCCGTACCGGAGGCCGGGGTGGCGGCCGTACCGGAGGCCGGGGTCGCGGCGGTACCGGAGGCTGGGGTAGCGGTACCGGAGGCTCGGGTAGCGGTACCGGAGGCTGTGCTGGCGGCCGGGGTGGCGGCGCCGATGGCCGTGCTCCTACAGCCTGCGACTGCGAGTAGGACAACGAGTCCTGCAAAGATGCTCTTGCTTTTGCTCATGGTTTCTCCTTGGTTTGATCCAGGGCCCGGAAGTAGCGGCGCAGGTCACGGTGGGAGGGAGCGCCGGGCGCCTCACCGCTTGCCGTGGGGAGAGGGACCCGGCGGCGCTCGGAGCCCGACTGCTGTCCGCCAGCGATTTCCAGGCGGCCTGCGTGGGCTGGTCGTGGCCGGGACTGGAGTCAGCGGGTTTCGCTCAGCGCGGGGATGCGGGTGCGGAGCATGACGGTCGCGGCGATCGCGCAGGCCACGCATCCGCCGATGGAGAGCAGCGCGCCGATGCTCGGGTCCCACGAGACCTGGGCAGGGCCGTAACTTGCTTGCACAGTGATGTCAGCGACACCGATCAGGGTAAAGAGGCAATAGCCGACGAGCCCCAGCATGCTCACGACGAGCGAGGCGATCGCGATTCGCCGGCGGAATGCCGGGCGGTAGCGGGTCCATAGTGCCAATCCGGCCAGGAGGAGCCCGAACAGCAGCGAAATGAACCGGTCCCCAGCGCTGATCACGGATCCGGATCCGGTAGCGAACGGGGTTCC
>PLIQ01000048.1:7335-7566 GCA_003140115.1 Actinomycetota bacterium
GTCGTAGGTGCTTCACTTACGGGAGGCAGGAGCCGATCGGTTCGCTCGGCCGGCATGTTTTTCCGGGGCAGGCCCGTCATACTGAAATCAGGCAGAAAGCCGGTCATCTGAGCGAACCGATCGGCAGATTGATCTCGTAGTACTTGGTTGGGGGCGGCCGTGTCGAGGAGTGACAGCGGGGCACAAACCGGCCCTCACGAGATGGGTCTGATCGCCAGGATCGCCGCCGCC
>PLIQ01000298.1:0-4049 GCA_003140115.1 Actinomycetota bacterium
TTGAAGAAGTTGGGTACCTCGGCTTTGCCCCGGTGGATCCCGTGCCAGGGCGCGATGTCGCTATCCGGGCAGGAAGCCCAGTCCACGTCATCGGTGAGCTGGTCGAGGATGAAGCCGGTGTCCCCGCGGCCGAACGCCTCGTACACGCTCTGTATGGTCTTGATCTTCGGGTCGGTCATGGCTGCCTCCGCTATGCAGTGACGGTATTTGCCCGAGGCTCCCACCAGGCGCGGGCGTGGAACATCACGGAAACTATGTAGTTCAGCTGACCAGCCCGCGGCGATAGGCCCAGGCGGTTGCCCCCGCCCGGTTGGTGACGTTGAGCTTGGCGAAGAGGTTGGCGACGTGACGTTCGACGGTGTGCACGCTTACTTCGAGGGCGGCCGCTATCTCGGAGTTGCCGTGGCCGCACGCCAGCAAGGTCAGCACCTCCGACTCACGGCGACTCAGCGGGATGGTCGTGGCCTGCTGGCCGAGATTAGCCAGCGGGTGGCCGAGTCCTCCCGCCCCCCACTGGCGGTGCAGCCGCTGTGCGGTGGCTGCGAAGCGGGCCGCGTCGGCCCGCCGGCCAAGCAGCCATTGCAGGCGGGCGATGTGCCATGCGGCCGCTCCCCATCCCACCGGCACACCCTGGATCAGGTTGCGCGGCGCGTANNGTCCCGCGGCAGGGCGGCGAAGCTGTCCGCCGCGAGCTCGTCGATCTCCCTGGTCGCCTCGGCGGTGCGGCCGGCCGCCGAGCTGGCCAGGGCGCGCATGCAGCGCAGCGTGACCAGACCCGGAAAGCGCGTCACCGCATGCTCGATGTCGTCCTCGAGTTCGGCCAGTCGTCCCGCGGCCCAGTGAATGCGGCAGAGTTGCCCGATCCGATAGGCGTCTGCCGCCGGCAGGCCGAGGCGGCGTCCCAGGGCCGCCGCCTCGTGTGCCAGTTCCTCGGCCTCGTCGGCCCGCCCGGCGAAGATGGCCAGCAGCCCCCGGTAGATCAGCACCCACCAGCGCTGCAGCGGATTGCGGCGTGCCTCGCCGATCGCCGCCATCTGCTCCACATCGGCTGTGGCCAGGCCGACCGCGCCGAGCTGGTAGCGGTCGGGCACCAGCCACTGGTGCGCGCGGAAGCGCAGATCCTGATCGCCGAGGCGGGTGGCGATGTCGAGTACGGCCGTGCCCGCCGCCAGTCGCTCGTCCAGGAAGTCGGGACCCCGCAAGGTGAACTGCCGGGCGATCAGGGCCGCGCCCAGCGCTTCGGTGTCATCGGCCTGTTCAGCGAGTTGCACCGCGTCCAGGCTGGCGCGTCGGCTCTGGTCCCGGCCGCCGGGCTGCCAGTACGTGGCAATTGCCCACCGGGCCAGCAGCCGCGCTCGCTGCCCGGCCGGGACGTCAGGGCTGCGGCGGGCCCGGTCGAGCAATCCCACCAGGTTGTGGTCCGCGGCCACCTCGGCGACCGTGTCCCCGACCGCGAGCGCGCTGGCCGCCAGGGTTATCGCGTCACCGGTGCGGTCCGCCTCCGCGGCGGCCGCCTCGAAGCACGCACGGGCCGCCTCGACCCGCCCGGCCAGCAGCAAGCTCCGGCCCAGCCGCATCTGCAGACCGGTGTCGACGTGGTCGCGGGGCGTCAGGGTGACGGCCATCTGCCACCAGGTGGCCGCGTCCTCCCAGGCCAGCAGGCGGTCCGCCGCTTCAGCGGCGGACCGCGCGGCGTCGGCGGCAACCTCGTCGCTGACCTCAGGCCGCGCCTGGACGGCGTGATGAGCGAGGTCGGCGGGCTGCCCCCAGCCGACATCACGCAGCGCGGCAAACACCCGGGCGTGCAGGTGCGCACGCCGGGATGGGGCAAGTTGCTCCTCCACTGCATCGCGGATCAGCGTATGGACAAAACGGTAGGCACCCGCACGCGCCCCGTCCGGGCAGACCAGCCGGGCGTGCACCGCCGGATCGAGAGCCGCCACCGCGCCGGCCGGGCTGACCCGCATGGCAGCGGCCAGGGGCGGGTAGTCGAAGTCGCGGCCAAGGATCGACGCTACCTCCAGCGTTTCCCGGCAGTCAGCCGGAAGTGGCGCCAGCCGCTCGCGGATGACCTCCCCGACGCTGCGCAGCGGCGTACCGGGCGGTGCGCCCGCGGCCAGCAGGCGGATGCTCTCGGAGATGAACAACGGGTTACCGCCGGTGCGGGCGTGAAGGTCGCCCACGTCGACGCCGTGCACACCCGCCGCACGAAGCCACTGCGCCACGCTCTGTTCGCTCAGTCCGCCAAGCTCACACGGGCGGCTGCGCCCGCCGTGGGCCAGGCTGGCGATCACGCTGGCAGCCAGCGACCCGGGCGGCACTTCAGTGGTGCGGTAGGTCACGATCATGCCTATCGGCACTGGCCATATGGTCTCGCTCAGATAGGCCAGCAGCCGCAGTGAGGCTTCATCGGCACGATGCAAGTCGTCGATCACCATCAGCTGCGGGGCGGTCGCAGCCGATTCCCGCAGCGCCTGCCCGATCCGCTCGAAAAGCTGGAACCGGGCCGCAGGCCCGCGGACCGCCCCTGTGGTGGCCGTGTCACCGCTGAGCCAGCCCAGCACCTGCATCCACGGCCATAGCGGAGGCGCCCCCTCGCACTCCCGGCACGCCCCCCACGACACCGCCGCACCGCCGGCCCGCCCGGTGGCCTCCCGGGCGAGCCGGGTCTTGCCCGCGCCCGGCTCGCCGGATAGCAGCACGACGCCGCCGGCGCCCGCAGCCGCCTCGGCCGCGAGCCAATCGAGAACGGCAAGCTCGGCATCCCGGCCGACCAGGATGTCTGCCGCGGGCAACGCCCACACGGCGAAACTGTAGTACCGCCGAACTCCGTTGTTCCAGCGCGCGGCTGCTTCGCCTGGGCCTGCGTACCCAGCGTCACCAGCTCGCCGAGGGGCGGCCGGCCGCGGACACGATCCGGCCGAATTCCGCGGTCGCGTCAAGCTGGGACAGGTCCTCGGGCCAGGCCTGGACCTGATCCCGGGCCCACCGGGCCCACCGGAGCACGGTCAGGTGGTACTCCCACAGGAACCGCCACATCAGCCCGCTAACCGGCAGGCGGTCGGGAAACGGGCCGCGGCCCTCCAGGTAGCTTGCCGCGATCATCTCACCGAAGCTCAGCTTGGCGGTGACGTCATCGATGAGCGCCGCCAGGTTGGCTAGCAGGCCGTCGCGGGTTCCCTGATCGGCATAGGCGATCTTGACCAGGGCCTCGCACTCCAGCACCGGCCCGGCGCCCGGCTCGCCCAGCCACTCGGCCAGCGCCCGGCGGCCGGTCGCCCGGTCACGATGACCGGGCAGGAGATCTTCCGAGCGCAGGACGGCAAGCTCGCCGAGATATGGCACCAGGAAGACGTTCCCGGCATGCTCCGCCAGCTCGGCCTCGAGCCTCCGCCGGCCATCATGCGGCTGGCCGCCCGGCGCAGCGCACGCCGCTACCGTCGGCAGCGGCACGCCACCACGTGAGGTAAGGAATCATATTCAGGCGGGGAAAATGGACGAGTGGCTGGCGCTGAAAATCAGGCTGGCGCTGGCACGGCCCCGATCTGGACGAGCAGGCCCAGCATGTCGGCCTGAGAGAACCGCTCGATAACCCGGTCGCCCCGAAAATGCAGGATCGTGATACCGGGCAGCGTGATAGCCGTGCCGGTCGCGGGCACGCCCATGAACTCATTCACGTGGCGACCCGTCATCGTGAACCGGATGGCGCAGATGTTGCCATCCCAGAGAACCTCATGGAACGCAAGCTTGGGCGCCCCGAAAGCGGTGAAAATTCCTTCGTAAAAGCCCCGCACCTGTTCCTTACCCATGGGCTCCGGTGAATAGCCATGCAGACGGATTCCCTCGTCATACAAGGACAGGTATCCGTCGAGATCACCGGCGTTCCATCCTTCATACGCAGCTGACAAGGCTTCTTGCGGTGTCGGCATTACTCCTCCTAAACGCGATGTCGGGCCTTTCTAGTCCACATCTCGCCCATGGCGCTGACGCTCTGATCAACCTCAGCCGCGGCTCGTGTGACCTTCTGGACTGGATACGTCACTGGTGCT
>PLIQ01000298.1:4057-5940 GCA_003140115.1 Actinomycetota bacterium
TCGGCTGGCGGCGCCTGCCTGCTGGTGTTCGAGCTGTTCGGTAAAGTTGCGGCTGTGCGTGAGCTGGTGGGGATCGGCGGCGTGGTTGCGGCGCTGTCGGTGGCGAGCGATCTGACTCGCGGGCATCCGCCTGGTGAGGCGATGCGGGCGTGCCTGCTCGCGACCGAGCTTGCCCGGCGGGCGGGGCTGGATCGGGTCCGCCAGGGCGAGGTCTATTACGGGACGCTGTTGCGGTTCGCCGGGTGCGC
The DNA here is from genome assembly GCA_003140115.1 of Actinomycetota bacterium. The sequence continues at coordinate 4,306 of PLIQ01000298.1, forward strand.
CGCGACGTCGCATGAGATCGCCGCGGCGTTCGGCGGTGATGACATCGTCGTCCGGGCCCGAGGCGACCTGATCGACCCGACGGTGCTGGCAGAGGCGATGCAGTTCCTGGCAGCCCTTGGCGTGGACGCCGAGCGCCTGCGGGTCCTCGGCGGCGCTGCGGGCGTGGCCAGGCTGAAGGCTGAGGGAGCACGCGCGGACTGCGAGGTGGGCGCGGTCCTGGCGGGGCGGCTGCGGTTGCCGGAGGCGGTGAGCCGCGCTGTCCGGGACGCTTTCGAGCGCTTCGATGGCTGCGGCGTGCCGGCCGGCCGGGCCGGCGATGAAGTCGCGCAGGCGGCGCGGTTCGCGGCGGTGGGGTACGCGGCGGTGATGTTCGATGCCGTCGCGGGCCGCGCGGCCGCGGCCAAGACGGTCGCCCAGTGGTCCGGGCGTGCGCTTGATCCGGCGATCACAGCGATCTTCCTGGACGCGCCGGCTGAGCTGCTGCAGATCTCGGGCCCGGATGACCTGCAGGCGGCCGTCGTCGAGGCCGAACCTGAACCGCGGCGCATGTTCCGCGATGAAGCCGCCCTGGACGAGGCCCTGGCCGGGTTCGGTGACGCCGCCGATCTCAAGAGCCCCTGGTTCACTGGCCACTCCAGCGGCGTCGCGCGGCTGGCCCGGGCGGCGGCGCAGCGGCTCAGCCCGGCTGAAGCCACGCTGGTCTACCGCGCCGGGCTGGTGCACGACCTCGGGCGGGTAGCCGTTCCGGCCGGTGTCTGGGAGCGGCCGGGCCCGCTGCCTCCCGAAGACCTGGAACTGGTGCGGCTGCACCCTTATCACACGGGCCGGATTCTGGCGCGCTCGCCGGTGCTCGCGCCGCTGGGCCTGATAGCCAGCCGTCATCACGAGCGCACGGACGGGTCCGGTTACCCGGCCGGGGTGCGCGCGGCCGAGCTGGATCGCGCTGCCTGCCTGCTCGCCGCGGCCGACGTGCTGCACGCGCTCGGCGAGCCGCGGCCGCATCGCCCCGCCGTCGATCTGCCGCAGGCGGCCCGCATCCTGTCTGACCTGCCGCTGGACCGTGACGCGATCCGGGCGGTGCTCGATGCCGCCGGCGCACCCCCGGCTGCGTTGCCGCCGCTGCCGGCCGGCCTCACCGAACGCGAGCTGGAGATCCTCCGCCGGCTTGCCGCCGGCCGCACGGAGCGCGAGATCGCCGCCGAGCTGGTGATCTCGCCGTCGACCGTGCACACACACACGGTTCACATCTACGCCAAATGCGCAGTCTCGACCCGGGCGGGGCTGGCCATGTTCGCCATGGGGCACGGACTCGCGGCCAGGACGCCCAGGCCGGCCGGAAAGATCGGCTGAACAGTCGATAGCCCAGGCGGCACGATCTCCCTACCGTTGCTTCCAAGCAACCGCAAAGGAGTACCGCAGTGAGCCAGCAGGAAAACCTCAGGATCGTCCAGGAGATCTACGACGCGGTCGGGCGCGGCGACGTCGCAGCGATCCTCGACCGCGTTACCGACGATGTCGACTGGTCAGCCGAGGCGGCCAGTCATGCCGCGCCGTGGTACGGGCCGCGGACCGGCAAAGCGGGAGTCGCGAGCTTCTTCCAGGATCTTGCCGACAGCATCGAGATCACGGAATTC
>PLIQ01000005.1 GCA_003140115.1 Actinomycetota bacterium
GATGGCGTTTTCCTCGTCACCGAGCTGCTTGAGGAGGTATCCGAGTCTGAGTGCCGCGAGGGAGGACGGGAGTTCCTGGTCGGATGCGGCAGCCTGCTCGTAGGCGCGGCGGGCGCCGTCGAGGTCACCGGCTCGTTCAAGCAGTTCACCGAGCGCCGCTGCTGCCTTCGCCGCGTAGTCGCGGTCCTCGCTCCCTGCAGCGAGGCGGAAGTACTGGCGTGCCTCTTCCGGACGTCCGAGCCGGATGAGCCAGCCCGCGAGGGTGAAGGCCGCGCGGGGCAGATACTCCGGGAGGTTCATATCGACCAGCCGCCGCAGAACGGCACTCGCCTGCTCCAGGTCACCAGCACGCTGGAGCCTTTCCGCAAGCATGCTTGCAGCAGGAGCGGCGAGTTTCGGCTCGCCGTGCTCTATGACAACCATGATGATGGCGCTGCCTGCGGTGACGTCACCACGTTCGAGCATTGCGTTGCCGACGAAGGCTGCGGCCCTTGCCGCGCTGGGATGGCCCCGCGCTGCCGCCTGTAGCAACCATACCGCCTGCTCCGTCTCCTCCGTGGTGACCAGGTTCATGGCCAGACCGGCGATCAGTTGCACAACCGCCCCGTGTACGGCCCGGCCGCTCTGAGCGTCCGCGGTGACAGCTCCCGGGTGAGCGTTCCAGACGCGGGAACCGTCTGGGCGTGTCGTCAGAAGCAGCATCCTGACGTCGGTCCCAGGCACCAGCCGACTGGCCCATGCCAGTCCACGCTGGAAAACGGCGTCATCGACATTGTCGCCGCCCAGGTAGTGCGGCAGCAGGTCACGGAGGACTCCGTCATTGACTGGAATGCCGCATGTGCGCTGGACATCAATGGCAGCCAGGCAGAGTGCGACTCCTGCTTCGTCCTCTGGCGGGTCCGCTGACAACAGCGTCGCGATGATCTCGTTGTCTGGTCGCATGGGCCCCCCACCACGCCTGGGTGCGCAAGGTTCAGATTCGGTCCGACGGATTAACTCCGCACGGGGTTGTTATCGGCCGCCTCAGGGATTTCAATCCTATTATCGACAGGATTTCCTGGCGGTCGGCTGGAGACGGTGGGGGATGGCATGGCTGGCGAGGATCTTATTCCTCTTCGTGTAGGCGACGATGCAATGTTGTACGTCGTGGCGTCGCGGTTGTCGGCAGATGGAGTCGGCACCGGTGAGATCGAAGTCGCGGGCCGCACACCGAGCACGCGTCAAATCATCGAGGTTATCGGCCGGTTCGCGGACGAACTGACCAGCGAACTCGGCAAGAGCGGCGCGACCAGGTTCACGGTGGAGTTCGGCTGCGAGATCGCCGTCGAAACGGGCCAGGTTTTCGCCGTTCTGGGGAAGGCGAGCGCGAAGTCTTCGCTCAAGGTCACTCTGGAATGGGAGCGCCCACCGCAGTGACTTCGAACAGGCAGCAGCTGGAAAGCGCACTACGTGACGCGACGGTTGCGCTGACGGCTGGGACAAGGGTGGGAACCGGGTTGTTCGTGGCTCCCGGGCTGGTGCTGACGTGCGCTCACGTCATCAAGGAGGTGATAGAGGGCACACCGTCCTCTGCCTCCGCGGACGGGCCGCGCACCGTGCAGGCCAAGTGGCAACAATCGGTGACGCTTGAGGTGGTACCCGAATGGTATCGGCCGCGGGGCAGCGGGCCGGACCTCGCGCTACTGCGGGTCCGAGGTGAGTTGGAANNTATCCGGGGCTGCCGAGCCGGATGACAGGCTGTGGGCATACGGCTATCCCGATGGTGCGTACCGCAGCGGTGAGCCGTTGAGCCTCACCTACGACGGTCCTTCCCAGCGCAGCGACGGGACCGAACTCTATAAGGCGGCGGGCAGTCGGGTCGGCGGCGGCTTCAGCGGCTCGCCTGCCCTGAACTGGCGCACCGGCATGGTGTGCGGAATCATTCGGCTGGCTGAAAATCCGCCCGGCAGTCCGCCGCTGGCCCGGCTGACCCCTGCAGGCGTCATCCTCGATACCTTCGCCGAGGTTATACCGTGTGCGGGCGGCAAGGGCGACGGCAGCTGGCTCAACATGCTCACGGATAGCCAGCTGCGAGCCGCAGGCAGCCGCTATCCGGGTCCATGGCTCCGCGGATACCTGACGGCGATTTGCCATGTCGATGAACAGCGCCGCGCATTTGGCAGTACTGGTGACGCGCCTGCCCTGCTGGATGTCTACCAGCCCCCGCGGTTCACGGACGTCACTGGCGGTCTGGTTGATGTGACCAGTATCGGGATCGGGGAACGTGACCTACTGGTAGTCGGCGACCCGGGCGCGGGGAAGTCCAGCCTCCTGCGATGGGTGCGGCACCAAGCGGCTCACCGGCTCCTCGCCGGAGACACGATCAGCTACGTGCCGGTGCTCGTGCGGGCCCGAGACCTGATCGATCAGGAACCGCAATCGTTCCCTGAAGCAATCGCGAGCGCGGTCCGCAAGGATCTCGGCCGGTGGCTGCCTGCCTCGCCACGTGCCGAGATGTTCATGGAGGACCCCCTACGGGGGACGCCATGGCTCCTGCTCGTTGACGGATTCGAGGAAATCCTTACGCCCGACGAACGGGATAAGGCTATCGACCCGTTCGCCTACTGGAGCGGACAGCCCCATCTCAGGCTGCTGATTACCAGCCGTCCGCTGGAGCAGAAGGAGTTCAGGCCCCTCGCCGAGAAGGGAATCTTCCGATCCTTCCTTGTCCCTTTCGATATTGAGGGGGTAAGGCGCCTGGCGACCACATGGTTCGGCCTGCTCAGCGGCGAGGGTGACGCTGCGCTGCGGGCTGAGAGCCTGATCGACAGGATCGAACACGGTCAGATCAAAGAGCTGGCACGTATCCCGCTTATCACGACGATGCTCTGCATCCTGTGCGCGGCCAGAGGCAACTACGAGATTCCGCAGAACCGCTACGACGTCTACGAGCAGTTCACCAACGTACTACTGCACAAGCAACTGGACGAGTTCGGTGCACTGCCACGGCTCCGAAGCCTCCTACAGAATTATTCCAGCGATCCGCGAGTGGCCCAGGACCTGCTGGATGACCGCCTTGCGCTACTTACAGCCTTCGCTCTCAAGCAACTGGCCGAAGACGGCCCTGCTACAGCGCTCACCGATTTCGTCCATGAGTGGACGGCGGCACTCCAGCCGAGTTTGTTCCCGGAACGGGAATGGACAACTCTTGTCATTGATGTCCTGCGGCAAAGCGGCCTGGTAACCGGAGAGGACTTCTGGCATCGGACCATCGGGGACTTCCTAGCCGCACGCAAAGTCGTGCAGGATCCGGAGGCTTATGGGATCACCCCTGAACAGGCCACGCGGCTCAGTTACCTGTTCAGTAACCGCTCCCTGCTGAGCTTCATTGCAGCCGGGTGGGCCCGGCACTATCCAGACCGTGCGCGTTCTCTGTGCGAGATCCTGTCTCGGCGCTCGCCTCCCTACCTGGAGTTCCTCGCGACCCTGGTGGAGGATGGGGTCGAGGTGCCGCCGGACATCCTGCGAAGGGTTACCGACAGTTTGGCCACCGCGGCCAATAACCCCATCAAAGACCCCGAGGGGCGGGTAGTGAGCGCGGCCATCCTGACTCGCCTTGACCGCCCGCGGGCGTTGCCGCGACTTCGCGTTCTTGCCCTTGATCCGCGCACTGATGCCAGCTTTCGAACGTTCATGTTCAACGAAAATCTCTTGAACGTCGATGCGACCAGAATCCTCATACAGGAGGATCCCCGCAGTGCCCGTGATGTGCTGGTCGTCCAGGCAGGCGACACTGCACGCTCCCCAGAGCGCCGCCTCGAAGCCGCACGCAGGCTCCACCAGTTCGATCCCGCAGGAAGCGCGGCCGCGCTCCAGAAGCTAGCCGATACGCCGTCCGTACCGAAAGAGACCAGGCTCGAAAGCCTCCGCGAGCTAGCCCGGACAGAAGCCGCTCAGGCCGTTGAGGTCGGCCACAGGCTGGCAGAGGACGCCGAGCTCGCCATTGGTGCCGCCCTCGCAGTTTCTGAATTTGCCCCCGATCCGGCGGCGGATGCCCTCGGCGTACTTGCCCAAGACGCCTCCATCGCCGTGCCCGGCCGTGTACATGCTGCGCTGCGTTGGGCGCGATTGCGGCCTGAGAACGACGAGCCGAGCATGATCCTTGAGTCATTGGCCGCAGATTCCTCAGTCACAGCGGCAGATCGGTTGGAAGCGGCCTCCGGGCTGGCCGAAGTCGATCGGCCGAGTTCTCTGCCGCTGCTTCAAAGCCTCGTCAGAGAGCGCAGCGCGGATATGCCCACCAGGGTACGGGCAGCGACGCTGCTGCTCCGTCTCCACCCTGAGCAGGCCACCCCTTCTATTGCAGACCTGGGCGATCTCAGCGATGCCGATCCCCCTCTGGCGGCGGATTTGTTCACGGCATGGGCCAGGGCATCCGCCCGGGGATGGGTTCCCGCGCTGGCGTCCTACCTCCGCACCATGGATAAGGGACCGCGCATCAAAGATTTGTCCCGGGCACACAGGTCCTTCGATAACCTGGCCGGGCTTCTCCGGAAGGCAGACCCGGTGCGCTGCGCGGCGGAGATGGATAAGATCATCCACGAGCCAGGCTGGGGAACTTTCCGCAGAGAGGCTGAGGAACTGTGGGCCGAACTGGAGCCAGGACGTTGCGCTGATCACCTCGTCGCGGTTGTCCGCGGCCAGTGCCAACAGCGTGGCGAAGCAGATGAGATGCGGGAATTCTTTGGAGCCTCTGCTGAGCCTGGTCAAGCCCTCCTTTCCCTGGCCCGTCTGGGGGATGAACGTGTTGCCGTGCTCTCTGACGCGATTCTGGTGACATTCGGTCCCGACAGCGACCATTCCGTCCCAGAATTCTGCTTTTATGCCGCGAGAGCGATCGCAGAGCGCGACCCGGCGCGTGGCGTGAATCTGATGGCGGAAATGGCCTTTGATAACCGGCTGGATGGTAGCGACCGGCTTCGCTGTGCCATGGAGCTGATGTTGTATGACGAGGACCGGGCTGCCAAGGTTTTCAGCGTGCTCGCCCGCGACGGCGTGGTACGGCAGACAGCCGGAATTCTGGGCAGCGGCCTCCCCAACATGGTCGACATGGCCGATTCCAGCGAGATTCTTGCTGAACGGATCGGAGACGTCGGAGCCCCCCGCGGTAGCCGCGAGGACGCGATCCAGGAACTGCTGAGGCTCGACCCTGCGCGAACGCTCGGGATCATGATGAAGCTCACTGAAGCCGCAGACCAAGAAGAGAGGCAGTGGACGCTCCGCAGGCTATCCAAAGCGCTTCACGATTTGGAGGTGACCGTTCCCGGCTATGACCCGTGAGCCCGCGATCCTTGCGTAAATATGGCTAATTAGAGCGGACGACCTGGTACTATCTGCCTCGCTCAGGGATCATAGAGCGTTATTCAAAACCCCATGTGATCGAGAAGAAGAAAAGTGCGCGGGCAGCGCCGTACGCTTCATGATAAGTGCAGTACGGACGCCGATAGTCAGTGTGGAGCATCTTCCAGTTCTTGAAGTGAGCGACAAGCCGCTCGACCGGTGCGCGAAACGATGAGATCTGGGAGTTGTAGTCCTTGTCGGACATGGTTAGCTCGCTGCCTTGCGGCTTCTTTTTCGGGGTTACCAGGCCAGTGCCCTGGTAACCTTTGTCGCCGAATCCTCCGCCTGCCTCCTTCAGGATATCGGCGGCTCCCGTCTCCTTGAACGCCTTCGCGTCGTGCGTCTTTCCGGGCAGCGGGCCGGAAACCCAGACGGCAGTCCCGTCGAGAAGGGAAATCAGCTGCGCGTTGAAACCGGTGGTCTCGTGCTTCTTGTTCCAGAGCTCTTGGTGCTCTTCGTAGGACCAGCAGGGCGTCAGGGTGCCGTCTACCAGGACAACCCGGCCCTTCACGACCTCGATGGCATCGGCCGCGGAGGGCACGAACTCCTCCAGTACGGCTTTCACGAGCGGCACCAGGACCGCTGTGTAGCGTGAAATGGTGGGCTGCGAAGTATCCCGGGCATCTCCGATGAATTCTTGCGTGGCGTTCTGCCGCAGATACATGCACGCTGCCTCTACCGCTCTGTACAGCCTCAGCGATTTCGGCCGACCGGTATGTTTATCCCATGGCTTTTCGAGCGCGTCGTTGACTCGTCGGACGAGTTCCTGCATCTGCGTGACCATCAGGCCGGTGGTACGATAGTAGCGCAACGGTTCTCCGGGGCTTGAGAATTCTTTGGTCGGAACTCTCAAATTCTTCTAGGAGAGCCGTTGCTCTTTAATTACCAGCCTCGGCGTGTCGCGAGATTTCTTCAGATGTGGTGCTACGCTCAGGTTTGCCCCGTATGACAGAGTTTTGAATAACTATCCGGATGGCCTGAATAACATTACTTGTGTCCATTATGGGCCGAGTACACGACTCCGGGGACCGGAGTATGTGGTTATC
>PLIQ01000545.1:0-1944 GCA_003140115.1 Actinomycetota bacterium
GGTAGACGGCACGGCGGACAGCGGTCTGCTGCTCGCCGAGGACGGCCCCGCCGCGCGGATCAACGTACGCCTGCCTGAGCAGCTCAAGGCCGCGATCGAGGAGACCGCGGCCGCCGAGGGGCGCTCGGTCAACGCCTGGCTGGTCCGGGCGGCTGCCGCTGCCCTGCAGCAGTCCGATCGCGAACGGCGCCCTGAACCACGCGGCAGAAGCAAACGGGCCAAGCAAGGCTTCACCGGCTGGGTGCGCTAGCCGCACCGCACCGCTTTTCCTCACCCCACGTCCCTGACCTGCGGGGACGGCTCACCTACCCATGATGAAGGGACAACCATGCCGAAATTCGAGACGCCCGAACCGATTTCCGTCACCCTCGAACTCAGCGTCGGCGAAGTACGGATGACCGCGAGCGACCGGACCGACACCGTCGTCGAGATCCGTCCGAGCGATGAAGCCGACGAGTCCGACGTGACCGCCGCGCAACAGGTCCGCGTCGACTACACCAACGGCAAGCTTGCGGTCACCGGGCCGAAGGCGCGTGCGTTCGACTTCTCCCGCAAGACCAGGTCGGTCGACGTAGCCATCGAACTGCCTAGCGGTTCGGCGGTGTCCGCGGAGATGCAGGCGGGCGACTTCCGCTGCGCCGGCCGGCTCGGGGAGTGCGGGTTCAAGACCTCCGTCGGGAACGTCCGGCTCGACCGAACCGGCCCGCTGCGCCTGCACACCGGGGCCGGTCACATCACCGCCGGCGACATCGCGGGCGACGCCGAGATCTCCGCCGGCACCGGGCGGATCCAGATCGGCGACGTCGAGGGATCGGCCGTGGTCAAGAACTCCAACGGCGACACCACGATCGGCGCGGTCACCGGCGACGTGCGGGTGCGCGCGGCGAACGGCGCCATCTCCGTCGACCGGGCAGGTGCGGGTGTTGACGCGAAGTCGTCCAACGGCAGCATCCGCCTCGGCGAGGTGGCCCGCGGTTCGGTCGTGCTCGAGACCGCGAATGGTGATCTGGAGATCGGCATCGCCGAGGGCACCACCGCCTGGCTGCAGGTGAACACCGGGTTCGGGCAGGTGCGCAACCTGCTAGATGAGGCCGCCCCGCCCGCGGAGTCCGACGAGACCGTCGAGGTCCGCGGGCGCACCTCCTACGGCGACATCACGATCCGCCGTTCCTGATCCGCTGCTGACCCTGGAGAAAGGGAAACCATGACGATCAAGCCATCCCGGCCGGCGATCGCCGCGACCGGACTGCGCAAGTCGTTCGGTGACCAGATGGTGCTCGACGGTCTCGATCTCAACGTGCCACCGGGAACGGTCTTCGCACTGCTCGGCGCGAACGGCGCCGGGAAGACCACCACGGTCAAGATTCTGTCCACGTTGATCAGTGCCGACGCCGGTGACGTCCAGGTCGCCGGGCACGACCTCGCCCGCGAACCCGACGCGGTGCGCGCCGCGATCGGCGTCACCGGCCAGTTCTCCGCGGTGGACAACCTGCTCACCGGGCAGGAGAACCTGCTGCTGATGGCGGATCTGCACCACCTGGCCAGGGGCGACGGCCGCCGGCTTGCCGCCCGGCTGCTCGAACAGTTCGACCTGACCGAGGCGGGCCGCAAGCCGGCCTCGACCTACTCCGGCGGCATGCGGCGGCGGCTCGACCTGGCGATGACCCTGGTCGGCAGCCCGCAGGTGATCTTCCTCGACGAGCCCACCGCCGCACTGGACCCGCGCAGCCGCCGGAACATGTGGCGATGCGTCCGCGACCTGGTGGCCAGCGGCGTCACCATCTTCCTGACCACGCAGTACCTGGAGGAAGCCGACGCGCTGGCCGACCGGATCGCGCTCCTGGACCACGGCCGGGTGGTCGCCGAGGGAACCGCGGACGAACTGAAGCGCCGCATCCCCGGCGGACACGTTCGCCTGCGGTTCGCCGACGCCCGCGGCCTCGA
>PLIQ01000545.1:2018-3398 GCA_003140115.1 Actinomycetota bacterium
GACCTCCGGTTTTACCCGCTACGCGACTCGGCGACGATGCTGCGCCGCAACCTCAAGCGCATGCTGCGGTACCCGTCGATGACCCTGATGCTGGTCGGGATGCCGGTCGTCTTCCTGTTGCTGTTCGTCTACGTGTTCGGCGGCACGCTGGGCGCCGGGCTCGGCGGGTCGGCGCACACCGCGGCCGCCGGGCGCGCCGCGTACGCCAACTACGTGGCGCCCGCGATCATCTTGATGACCGTGACGGCCACCGTCCAGGGGACCGCGATCTCGGTCGCCATGGACATGACCGAAGGCATCATCGCCCGGTTCCGCACTATGCACATCGCCCGCGTCTCGGTGCTGACCGGACACGTCCTGGGCAGCGTGATCCAGGCCATGTTCAGCCTGGCGATCGTCACCGGCGTGGCGCTGCTCGTCGGCTTCCGGCCCACCGCCGGGCCGGGCGGGTGGCTGGCCGCGGCCGGCTTCCTGGTGGTGGTGACGTTCGCGCTGGTCTGGCTCTGCGTCGCGCTCGGCCAGCTGAGCAAGAGCGTCGAGACGGCGAGCAACCTGCCCATGCCACTGGTACTCCTGCCGTTCCTTAGTAGCGGGTTTGTCCCCACCGACTCCCTGCCGGCCGGGCTGCGCTGGTTCGCCGAGTACCAGCCGTTCACGCCGGTCATCCAGACTCTGCGTAGCCTGCTGACGGACAAGCCGTTGGGGAACAACGCGTGGATCGCACTCCTGTGGTGCGCCGTCATCGCCCTGGGCGGCTACCTCTGGTCGAGGCGACTGTTCAACCGGGAGTTCTCCCGCTGACCCGGGGTCACCACCCGGTTGCTGGCATGGCTGTGACCACCGGGGAGCAAGCTAGGCTATTCCCGAAACATCCGGCTTAGCCTGCGCCCGCGGTGCAGTGCAGAAGGAGCGTGCGTGACGCAGGATTCACCAGGAGCCACGACGGGCAGCGACAACCTTCCCGCCTTTGACACGGGCCTGGCGAACGCGGCCCGCATGTGGAACTACTGGATCGGCGGCAAGGACAACTTCCGCGCTGACCGTGAGGCCGGGGACCAGGTGCTGGAGGCGATGCCCGCCCTGCCGCTCGTCGCCCGGATGCTGCGACGCTTCCTGGTCACCAGCGTGGATGAGCTGACGGCCGCGGGTGTCCGGCAGTTCCTGGACATCGGGACCGGGCTGCCCACCGCCGACAACACGCATGACGTGGCGCAGCGAGCCGCGCCCGAGTCACGGATCGTCTACGTGGATCATGACCCGGTGGTGATCAGCCACGCCCGGGCCCTGCTCACCAGCAGCGCGGCGGGAAAGACGGACTATATCCAGGCCGACCTGCGGGACTGGCCGACGATCTCGGCCGGCGCCCAGCAGACCCTGGAC
>PLIQ01000622.1 GCA_003140115.1 Actinomycetota bacterium
TGCCGGGCGTGGAAGCAGCGGCGGCTGAGCGGGCCGTCGCCGGTTTCCTCGCCCTCAGCGAGGCGCTCGTGGAGCGTCTCACGGACAAGGGTGTCCGGCGTCTGGACGCCCGCGCGGCCGTGGTCACGCTCGACGTGCTCGAGGCGACCGATCCTGACTGCGGTCCGCGCGCCGCGACAGGCGTACAAGATTGTGCCATTCTTCGAATGGTTGTTCGGCATACGGTTCCCGCTGTACGGCCCGATGACGTGCTGACCGCACTCCGCGAGCAGTACGGCCTCGTTCCGTCCTGGCCGCCCATAACCACCCGGCTGGCGCAGGGTTCGCTAGCCCTCCTGGCCGGGACGGGCGTGTGATGAGGGCGTTGCTGTGGTGCGGGGGAGCCGTAACGTGAAGACAGGAAACCAGGCTCAGCGCTGCCGGTCCCGCGCGCGTTCCGCGCAGGGCCAGAGCCGCCGTCAAGGCGGCTCCGCCTGTGCCTATGTAGACAATGTGCTCCCGCGCGGTGTGCGAATGCGCCGCGGTACGTCGCCCCAGGGCGGTATGCCGCGGACTCGCGCGCCCGGGAGCCTGACTGGAGATTGCCCGAATGCTCGAGAGCGAGCTGTACAACAGTGAAAACAGTGACCACGCCGGAGGCGGGCGCGCGGCCGGAGAGCTGAACCCGCCCGCGCCAAGCGTGCCAGCGGCCGTGTTCCAGCCGCCGCCGGTGCTGTTCCAGCCGCCGGCGATGCGGCCGGAGGCCGAGCCGGCTGCCACCCAGCCGAGCGTGTCGTCGCGGTCGGCTGTGTCGTCGCGGTCGGCCGCGCCGTCGGCCAACGGCGACGCGACCGGTGATGGCGGCGGTGACGGCGACGGCGATGATGACGGCACGGGCGCCGGCGGCCGGCGCCGCAGGCGCAGACCCAGCCGCAGCCGGACCCGGACCGGCGAGGACGGCGCGGGCGAAGCCGGGGGCACCCTGGCGAGTCAGGACGCCGACGGGGCCCATTCCGGTCCGGAGGCCGAGGGAGCCCAGGACCAGCCAGAGACCCCGCGGTCCCGGTCGACGCGCACGCGCACCCGACGGTCCGGCACGACCCAGGACCCCGCCGTTACGCAGGCCGCCGCGGCATCCGCCGAGCCCACCGAGGACGGCGGGCCGGAGGACGATGCCGACTCCGCCGACCGGATAGATGGGGAGACGGGCCAGGTCCGCCGGCGGCGGCGCAAGCGGCGTCGCGGTTCGGCCGACGGCGTGGCCGGATCCGAGCTCGCCGCCGATGACCCGCCGGACACCGTGGTCCACGTCCGCGAACCGAACGGCCCCACCAGCAACGACGACGTCCGGTCGGTCAAGGGATCGACCCGGCTCGAGGCCAAGAAGCAGCGGCGCCGCGAAGGCCGGGAAACCGGCCGCCGGCGGCCCCCGATCATCACCGAGTCAGAGTTCCTGTCCCGCCGCGAGTCGGTCGAGCGCACCATGGTGGTCCGCCAGCGCAAGGACCGGATCCAGATCGCGGTCCTGGAAGACGGCGTGCTGGTCGAGCACTACGTGAACCGGTCCAGCCAGCAGTCCTACGTGGGCAACGTCTACCTGGGTAAGGTGCAGAACGTCCTGCCGTCCATGGAGGCGGCGTTCGTCGACGTTGGCAAGGGCCGCAACGCGGTGCTCTACGCCGGCGAGGTCAACTTCGACCTCAGCGGCCTGGAGGGCCAGTCCAAGCGGATCGAGTCCGCGCTCAAAGCCGGCCAGTCGCTGATCGCGCAGGTCACCAAGGATCCGGTCGGGCACAAGGGGGCCCGGCTGACCAGCCAGGTCAGCCTGCCTGGCCGCTACCTGGTCTACGTGCCCGGCGCGTCCATGACCGGCATCAGCCGTAAGCTGCCCGACACCGAGCGGAACCGGCTCAAGCAGATCCTGAAGAAGGTCATGCCGGAGNNCGCGACGTGTCCCGGCTCGCCGCCCAGTGGGAAGCGATCGAGAAGAAGGCCAAGACGGCCACCGCGCCCGCGCTGCTCTACAGCGAGCCCGACCTGACCATCCGGGTCATCAGGGACGTGTTCAACGAGGACTTCAGCAACCTGATCGTGGCCGGCGACGAGGGCTGGGCCACGGTCGACGAGTACGTCAGGTACGTCGCCCCGCACCTGGCCGACCGGCTCACCCGCTGGCAGGACGACGGGGACGTGTTCGCCGCCTACCGCATCGACGAGCAGCTGGCCAAGGCACTGGAGCGCAAGGTGTGGCTGCCGAGCGGCGGCTCGCTCGTCATCGACAAGACCGAGGCGATGACGGTCGTCGACGTCAACACCGGCAAGTTCACCGGTCACGGCGGGAACCTCGAGGAGACCGTCACCCGGAACAACCTCGAGGCCGCTGAAGAGATCGTCCGCCAGCTGCGGCTGCGCGACGTGGGCGGCATCGTGGTCATCGACTTCATCGACATGGTGCTGGAGAGCAACCGCGAGCTGGTGCTCCGCAGGCTGCTTGAATGCCTGGCCCGGGACCGGACCAAGCATCAGGTGGCCGAGGTGACCTCGCTGGGCCTGGTCCAGATGACCAGGAAGCGGGTCGGCGCGGGCCTGCTCGAGGCCTTCTCGGTGCCCTGCGAGTGCTGCAACGGCCGCGGCGCGATTATCAC
>PLIQ01000003.1 GCA_003140115.1 Actinomycetota bacterium
CTTGCCGGTGCCGGAGTCCCCGATCAGGCACAGCGGCTGCCCGGCGGCGACCCAGGCGCAGCGGGACAGGGTGTGGATCAGCGCGGCGGGCACGTCCGGGTTCGCGGCGAAGTCGAAATCCTCGATCCGCTTGGGCCGCGGGAAGGCGGCCTCGCGGACCAGCCGGGCCTTGCGGCGGGTTTCCCGGTCATCGCATTCCATGGACAGCAGCTCGGTCAAGAACGCCTTGTAGCCGGCCTGCTGGCGGGCCGCGGCCGCGGCGACCTCCCCGTGCCGGTCCCGGATCGTGGGCAGCCGCAGCACCCGGCACGCGATCTCGATCGCCGCGTCCGCCGCGGTATCTGTCAGCTCATCACGCCGTCCGGCCATCATGCGCCTCCTTTCTCGCCCCGCCGGGCGAGCAGCTGGTCATAGGCGGTCACCGACGGGGCAGGCCGCCCGTCGCAGGGCAGCGGGGCCGCGCGGCGCGGCAGCGTGATCACCGACGCCCCCCGCGGCACCGGCCCGGCCGGCCCGGCAGGCACCTGGTCCGCGCCGGCCCGGCCGCCGGCCGCGTCGGCGTGCTTGCGGGCCTCGACNNCGGCGGGCAGCCGCCGGTGCAGCAGCAGCACCTCGATCAGCGTCCTGGTGCCGGGCCCGTCGCCGAGCCGGGCCCGGGCCGCGTCCCACAGCTGCTGGTGCGCCGCGGTGAACGTGCCTGCCGCCCGGGCCTGGGCCAGCGGCACCGACCCGGGCAGCGCGCCCGGCTTGCGCAGCAAGATCTCCAGGTAATGATCCAGGTCCAGGTGCTCAGCGCCGGACGCGGCCAGCCGCGGGTGGACCGCGACCCTCCGGGACCCGTCGAAGACCTCCAGCTCATTGGCGGTCAGCCGGATCCGGACCCGCTGGCCGATCAGCCGGGCCGGCACCGAGTACCGGCACTTGCCCACGCTGATCCGCGCGAACTTATCCGCCCGCGGCCACAGCACCGTCCCGGTATCGAACCCCTCACCCGGCAGCGGGGAAAGGAACCGCTGCTCAGCCGCGAAATCCTCGGCCACGGTCGCGGCCCGGAACTCGATGTGCCGCCGGTCATCGGCCAGGTCGGCCTCGGCCAGCCGGGCGTTCAGCTCCGCCAGCGAGGCCACCTTCGGGACCGGGACCATCCAGCGGCGCCGGTACCGCCCGATCTCGCCTTCCACCCCGCCCTTCTCATGAGCCCCGCCGATGCCCGGCTCGCAGTAGAACGCCTCGAACCCGTACCAGGACCGGAACGACAGCCACCGCGCCGTCTCGGTCCGGTTCCGGCCGGCCAGCACCTTGGCCACCGCCGGGGAGAGGTTGTCATAACGGACATGACGCCACGGCACCCCGCCCGTGACATCGAACGCCGTCACGTGCCCCTCCAGGAAAGCCTCCTGCGCGCAGGAGGCAAACACCCGGTGCACGCCCTTGCCCGAGAACGACAGCCGGTACGCGAACAGGTGACACGCCGCCACCTCCCCGGCCAGCACGATGCTCACCGGCCCGAAATCCACCTCCGCCTCCGCGCCCGGCTCCTTGGCCTGCGGCACGAACCCCGCCACGCTGCCCGGCCCCGCCCGGTGCTCCGCCTCGATCTCGGCCCGCCGCGGCCCCGCGTACCGGCACACATACGAATACGACACCGGCACCTCGTGCTCATCAGCCAGCCGCTGCCAGATCCGCCTGGCGGTATGCCGCTGCTTACGCGGCGCGTCCAGGTCCTCCCGCAGCATCGCATCGATCAGCCCCGCCACCGCACCCAGCACCGGAGCCTGCCGCACCGGCGTCTTCCGCGGCGCCGGCACCGGCGACGCCAGCGCCTCCCGCACCACCCGCCGGTGCACACCATGCCGCCGGGCCAGCGCCCGCACCCCTAAACCCANNCTGAATGTGACCAACTATTCACCCAGACGCACCGCGTTGCCCGGAACCTGCCCGGCGTGTCGCCGCCAGACAGACCCGGTGGGGCCAGATCAGAGTGTTACCACCCCGCCGCCCTGACCCCCGGCTGGGGCCAGATCAAAGTAGAACAGTGGGGCCATTTAAGAGTGCTACGGCCAATCACTGCGACCTTCTAGTTCCTCTCAGTTATCGCAATCGCGCTCCACGCGATTGCTAAGGAGTCGTTCCAGGTGGCCCACACCTACCGCGAGCTGGGCAGGCCGACAAGGCGCTGTCCCTGCAGCAGTGGGCCCTGCAGATCACCGAAGCCGCCCTCGGCCCCGACTCCGACACGACCGCCGAGCAATGAGGTTGATAAGGAAGTTAGGGCACGACCTCACCGACCGGATTGCCGTAGAGGCTCGCAAGCAGTCGCCCTGCGAGGTAGACGGCACTGCGGAGATCGATGTCGGGTACCGTCGTAGCGGCCCCCTGGCTGGCTGCGACGACGACGGCCCGCTCTAGGTCAGCTAGCTCGCTGACGAAGAAACTGCGCCATCGGATAAGTCGCTGAGCTGCCGTCTCGCTTGCGATGGGCGGCGCCGCCCGCATTTTGGAAGCTACTCCTGCGGGCCATTGGCTCTCAGGGATGTCAGCAAGCTCCGTCAGTTCCTTCAACGCTTCTGCGCGCTGCAGAAGACGTTGCCAGTCGGCTTCCTTGTCGGCTTGGCTCGCATATGGCCTCGCAAGTTCAGGCGGCACCAGCGGCATGGAACCCCTCATCCAGGATGTCGTATCGAGCCACATCGCGGTGGACATAAACGAAGGCGGTATGTATATCGACCTCCGGAGTACGACTCGCGTGATGGAGTTCGCCCTCGGCAGGCTCCAGTAGTTCCGCTACGGTGAGAGCGGTGGCCTGCCCGTCGGGGAAGACTGCGCGGAGCTGAAGTTCGCCTCCCATCGCCTGGATGTAACTGCGCAGGGTCGACAAGTACAGGTCCGCCTGATTCTCGATCCGGCTGACCTGAGCCTGGCTCACGCCCAGCGTGTTGGCTAGCTGGGTCTGAGTCAGCCGACGGGCGTTCCTCACCTGGGCAAGTGTCCGCCGGTACTCGTGTTCTCGGCGATCGAGTTCAGCCCGCGCTTCCGCGGCCCGCCTCGCGACCTCCGGGTCGGTGAGCCGGGCCTTGCGATCAGCGGACCAGGAACGATGTCCGCTCATGGCAGCAACCCCTCCTTCTTAAGCTCCGCGAGGTATACGTCGTACAAGTCATCAGCCTCCGGAACTGCGTTTTCGTACCAGGCATTCCACATCGAGCCTTCGCGTTTGTCGCCACCCAGCAGCAAGATAGCCATCCGGCGCGGATCGAAGCAGAACAGCACTCTGAGATCCATCCTGCCCGCCGGTACCAGGAGCTCTTTCATGTTGTGGTGGCGCGAAGTCACGATCTCGCCGACGTAGGGACGCCTCATCAGTGGCCCTCGCTCAGCCAGCATGTCGATCACCGCGTCGAGCATCGCCCTAGCTTCAGCATCGGACCGCTCGAGCGTCTCAGCCCACGCGAAGAACTGATCAGTGGCCTCGATCTCCCAGTCCACACTTGGCGATTATACGTCAATACGTATACTCGCCGAAGAGAGTCCCGGCCGCCAGCCCACGCTGGTCACGACGTCATGCCTCCTGGTACGACCGGGTCCTCGTATGGTGGGCGGCATGTCCTCAGGGGTTCTCGCGGCCTCCTTCACCGCCGAACGGCTGTTGGCTCGCCTACCCCGCCCCGGTTCCTGGCACCCCTACCCGGCGATACCCGACCGGGCGGCCTGGGACACCGTGCACCCCGCGACCCGCGATCACGTCCTCGCCGAGGCGGCCCGCCTCCTGGCCAGCCCCTGGCCCGTCCTCACCGCCTCGGATTACGCAAGGTTCCGCCGTGACGGCGACCGCCAGACGTACGAACGCCCTTACTTCGCCCGCCGCAGCCGGCTCGCCGCCGCGGTCCTGACGGCCGCCCTGGCCGGCCCGGCCCCGGAACGCATCGCAGACATCCTCGACGGCGTCTGGCTGCTGTCCGAGGAAACCAGCTGGTGCCTGCCCTCCGCCGACCTGTTCGCCCGCCAGGACGGCGCCGCGCTGCCCGACCCGGCGCGGCCCTGCGTCGACCTGTTCGCCGCGGAAACCGCCGCGTTGCTCGCCTGCACCGACCTGCTCGCCGGGGACCTGATCGACGCCGTCGCGCCCGTCGCCCGCAGCCGGCTCCGCGACGAGGTCCAGGCGCGGGTGCTGGGCCCCTACCGGGACAGCGACCACTGGTGGTGGCTCGGGCTGCGGAAGAAGGACCTGAACAACTGGACCCCGTGGATCCACTCCAGCCTGCTGCTCGCGTCGCTGCTGCTCGATACCCGGCCGGAGGACATCGCCCGTACCGCCGGACGCGCGGTCGCCGCGCTGGACCGTTACCTGGACGCCGTGCCGGACGACGGCGGCTGCGACGAGGGGATCGGCTACTGGTGGCGGGCGGGCGGCAGCCTGTTCGAGTGCCTGGAGACGCTGGCCTCGGCCTGCGACCACCGCGAACGCATCGTCATGCCTTGCCTGCAGCCAGGACCCCTCAACACCGTCTACCCTGGCCAGCACGGTCGGCCCCGGGGTTTTTCAGTTCCGGCCCATCTTGAAGCGCCCGGAGTCCAGGCGGGCGCGAGGGCGGGCCGGCCACGGCAGGACTCACGATGCCTGCGCGCCTTCGTTCATCATGGCGATCCAGCTGTGGGGCGTGTTGTCGCCGAGCATGAGGTCGAAGATGTCTTCGGCTCCGGCTGCTT
>PLIQ01000635.1 GCA_003140115.1 Actinomycetota bacterium
GGCTGGCATCCAGCCGCGTGGCGCGAGCCCGACGCGCAACCGCAGCGATTGTTCACCGCGGGCTACTGGGCCGAACTGGCTCAGCGGGCCGAGCGCGGCCTGCCGGTCCCCGCCCCCGAGCAGGAACCGCCCGTGGGCGTGGTGCAGCAGCGCCCGGTCAAGCAGCGGGTCGTCGGCGCCGAGCAGGCTGGCCGCCTCGCCGAACAGCGCTTCGGCGGCGCTGGCGTCGCCGCGCGCCACGGCTAGCCGGGCCCGCAGCCCGGCCAGCCGCGCTCGCAGGTCCAGGTCAAGACGGCTGGCGGCCTGGTCGAGCCGCGTCAGCTGTTCCTGCGCCGCCTGGACGTCGCCGCACTCGGCCAGCGCCGCGACCAGCCACACCCACCAGATCAGCGCGGTCAGCCGGAACTGCCTGGGCCCCTCGACGACGTCGCAGAGCGGGACGAGGACGGCGGCGACCTGGGCTGACTCACCGCGCGCACGCGCCACGGAGGCCTGCCCCATGGCCAGTGCCACGGTAATCTCATCCGGGCGGAAGCCGGCCGTCAGGGCCTGGGCGCGCGCCAGGTGCTCGCCCGCCCGCGCGAACTCGCCCCGCGATGCCCGCACCGTGCCCAGGCACACTTCCGCGCGCGCCTCAATCCAGCCCCACGCCTCCCCAGCGGTCAGCGAGAGCGCCACGTGAGCGTGGACGATGGCCTGATCCCACTCCCCGGCGTTGCACAGCGCGCTGGCCAGCTGCACGCAGGCCCGCGCGAGGCCGCCAATGGCCCCCTGATGGGCGCGCCGCGTCGCCACCCGCAAGTCGGCGATGGCCGTGCCGGTGCGGCCGGCGGCATCGGCGAGCACGCCGCGGACCACGAGCAGGCCGGTATCGGCCTCGGGGACGCTCGCGGCGTCCTGCGGCAGCCGGGGCGCCAGCCGGTCGAGCCCGGCTCGCGGGCTGTGCCGCATGGCCTCGCCGTACGCCAGCCCGAGCCAGGCAGCGGCCTCGGTTTCTGGATCCCGGCAGTCACGGGCCAGGGCCCGCTCCGCCAGCGGGACCGCGCCGTCGGGCCGGCCAAGGCCGACGTGCAGCATGCTCACCACCGCCAGGGCGCGGGCCGCGGTCCGGTCGCCGCTGGCCGCCACGCCCGCGGCGCCCACCAGGTCGGCGCCGAACCCCTGCGCCGCCTCGACGTCGCCCCGGCTCCAGGCCAGCTGACCGAGCACCAGGTCGCGCAGCAACCCCGGCGCGCACGCCTCGGCCCGGTCGCGCAACTCGTGCGCGCGGGCCGCCTGGCCGTCGGCGATCAGCAGGTCGGCGGCCTCAAGCAGGCGGCGCTCGGCCTCGCGTCCTGGCGTGCTCAGCGAGGACGCCCACAGCAGCCGCGCCGCCGCGGCGCCCTTGGCGCCCCGGGCCAGCTCGGCTCGCGCGGATTCCTCCGCCTCGGCGGCCAGGGCGTCATCGGTCGCGTCGGCGGCGGCCATCCGGTGGGTCAGTGCGGCGGTGCCCGAGGTCTGCCCGGAGGCGGCCCGGTGCAGCGCCTGGCGGCGGGTCGGCGACAGGTCGTCGTACATCGCCACCTGGTACAGCGGGGTGGGCGAACCCAGCCGGCGTGCCCGCGTGGGACGGCCGCCAGGTCACCAGCCCGGTGGCCAGCAGCCGCTCCAGCGCGGCGGCCGGCTGGCTGATGCCCGCCACCCGGGCGGCGACCGCCAGCGGCACCTGCTGGTTCAGCACCGCGAGCGCCGCCGCCAGGTCACGGGCCGGCGCGGGCTCCTCCGCTATCCGGGCCACCGTCATCGACGCCAGCGAACGCGGCGCGGGCAGCCCGCCGTCCAGGCCGGTCAGCCGGGCCCTGTCGACCTCCCGCAGCAGCGCCCTGACGTGCAGGGCGTGGCCGCCGGTATGGGCATGCAGCCGCTCCGCGTCGCCGCGGGCGAGCCGCACGCCAAGACCCAGCGCCAGGCTGGCCACCTCCTGCGCGCTCAGCGCGCCGAGCGTGATCCGCAGGCAGCGCTCCTGGTCGCCGGCGAACCGCTCCCACCCGTCGCCTGCCTGAGCGGCGGGACGGCTCGTCACAAGCAGCAGCACCCGGTCATCGCCCAGCCGCCGGCCCGCGGCCAGCAGCGCCTGGCGCGATGCCAGGTCCGCCCAGTGCAGGTCTTCCACCAGCACCGCCACCGGGCCCCTCTTCTGCCGCCGCGAGAACGCGTTGAGCAGCTCAAGCCCGGCCCGGAAGGGCTCCGCCGCGCGGACCGGCCCGAGCTGGGCGGCTACCGCATACGGGATGTCGCTGGCCAGCTCGTCAGCCTCGGCCCGCACGACCGTGAACCCGGCAGGCAGCCTGGCCAGGAGCTGGCGGACCAGCGTCGTCTTCCCCGCCCCGGCCTCGCCCTCAACCCACGCCACCCGCGCCCGCCCGCTGACTGCCTCGCCAGCGCATGAAAGCATCGCGTTCAGTTCAGCAGCTCGCCCGACGAACACCTCCGGCGTCACCCCCGAGCCGGAACCCCCCGATCCTCGGCTCCCCTCCCCTATCGCCACGCAAGCACCGTAGCCCGCCGCTATAGCACCGGCAAGCCTATGGCAGCCGCGCGGCCGGTGGCACCCGGCCGGGCGCCCTACTGGATCAGCTCGGCGGGCACCCGCAGCTCCGGGCGGGAGTACAGGTCCGCGACGTGCCCAGGGCTGTCCGACGCGCACGCGGCCGCGACCTCGTCGATGAGCTCGTCGTAGCCGGGGCCGGCCTGGCCCGCGTAGGCGGCGGTCATCCGCCCCCACTCGTCCCACGGCAGCATCTCGACCTTGTTCAGGGCGGCCAGGTCCCTGATCGTGTTGCCGCTGATCTCGGCCCGGCCGAAGTTCTCTGTGCCCGGAACGCCGAACGTCGCCGCGTCGATGCCGCCGTGCCGGTAACCGGTCCAGGCCTCCCCGCCAGTGAGGAACTCGCCCGGCGCCAGGTCCTCCGGGCGGGGGACGAAAGAGGCCTCCAGATGCTGGGTGTCGACCCGGACCCACCGTTCGCCGGCCAGGTCCCAGTACTCGGTGATCCAGTGATCCAGGCCGAGCCCGGGCCGGAAGTACGTACCGAAACCGCAGCGAGCGCGGGCCGCGATACCGCGGTAGCGCAGCAGCGCGCAGCTCAGTACGACGAACGTCCGGCAGGTGCCGACCAGCCGCCGCCCGGGCTCGCGCCCGATGTCCAGCGCCGCGGGGTCCAGCGCCAGCACGGCACCGATGATCGCGCTGGCCGGCCGGATCTCTTGTCCGCCGAGCCGGCCGGCGTCCAGCCCAAGCTCCGCCGCCTCGAAGGGATGCAGCACCAGGCCCGGGACGAGCCGGACGATGCCCACCGGATCGGCCGGGATGGTCTCGAGCGCGGCCACGCTGACCTCGCCGAGGTCCGTCAGCCGACCCGGAGCGGAGTAGTCGATCGCGCCGGTCATGTACCGGATCCTAAGGGCCGCCACCGACATCGGTAGAGGTCCCGCAGCAGCGACACCTCCGCCAGGTGGTGGAGTGCCTCCCGGTTGACATGGAGCACGAGCGACGCCATCGGGGCGTCCAGATACGCCTCCGGCTCGCCCACCGGGCGCGCCAGCCCCTCTTCGTCCAGTCGCTCGATGTGCGAACGCCACTGCAGGGCCTGCTCCTTGAAGTAGGCGACGCCCTCCTTGGCGGTCAGCGGCCGCTCGGCGTTCTCATGAGTGAGGGAGCCGTCGCCGAAGTGGTGGGAGACGCGGAGCCCGAAGACGCCCACCGCCAGGTGCGAGAGCCGCCAGGCGATCGTCGTCACCGACGCCGGCTCAGGATCCTCCAGCGAGGGTCCATGGGCCAGGTTCCACTGCAAGTCGAACTGCTTCAACAGCTCATGGGTCCAGTCAACGGTCATCGGCTCATCGTGCCCCATGGGGCTTTACCACGGTCACGGCAGTTGAAGTTCGAGGGTTACCTGTTCATTTGCCCTGCTGAAGGTCAGCGTCAGGGCACGGGCGAGCGGGTTGAGCCTGGGCAGGAACCTCAAGGTGAGTTCCTCGTGGTCGCCGCGACCACGGCTGCCGTCGAACTGGCTCAGGTACATGCCGCCGAGGTCGTCTTCGGCGGCGACCGACAGGACGGGCCATTTACGGTTCCGGTCGGTACTGTAGCTCCACCAGCCGGGCTCGGCACGCAGGTACACCCGCCAGGTTCCCGGCTCGGAGATGAGGCTGTCGACCCGCACCACGGTGTCATCGACCTG